>NZ_JBEPDC010000036.1:0-109028 GCF_040300065.1 Nonomuraea sp. NPDC000554
GACCCGATGCACACCTCCACCAGCACTCCAGCTGCACATCACCACTCCGCGCGCACTCCGATGAGTCGTCGCATCAAATGCAACTCATCGGGGTTCCTGCTCGGTAAGTGCTTCTATGTCAAGCCATCCGGGAGCTCCCGGTCACTCGCAGCTACTTTGCGTCTGGTGACACGGACCCGAGCGGAGGGCCTGCTCGACACGCGCACCCTGCGTGACCTGGGACGACGACCCTGGAATGTACCTCATTGCAGCACTCTTACCGACAGGCCTTCTCCCGCGCCGACGTGGCCGGGGGCTTGCGTTCCTTCCATGACGGTGCTAACGAGAGCGCCCGGGCGCGCAGGCTGCGGGCGTAGGCCGCCATGTCGTCGTCGAACACCTTCGGACGGCCGCCGTGGCGTCCGCGCTCGCGTGCCGAGGCCTGGCCCTCCAGCGACTTCTCCCGGATGTACTCGCGTTCGGACTCGGCCATCCCGGCGAAGAACGCGAACAGCGCGGCCCCGTGCCCGCTCGGGTCGTACACGCCCAGCAACTCCAGCTGGATATCGGCCCGCCGCAGCTGTTCGGCGATGGTCAGCAGCTCGGCCGCGCCCCGCCCCAGGCGCTTCATCTCATGCACCGTGAAGATCACCCGCTGATGCGGAACCGCCGTCTTGATGGTGCGGGCGAAGTCCATCGCCTTGCTGAACTGCGGCCGCACCTTCACCCGCGTGCTGATCTTCTCCGAGAAGGTCGGCTCACACCCCGCCTGGCGCAGAGCGTCCAGCTGACTCTGCAGCTCCTGCTGCACGGTACTGCACCGGGCATAACCGACTCGGGTGGGCTTGGTCCCGGCCCCGGCGTCGGCGGCCTCGCGAGCCGGGCCCGCCACCCAGACCCGGCTGGGACCGCGATCGACGGGCGTCCTCACCTCCAGCTCCGCCCGCAGTTGCGGCACCAGCATGAAGCGCGGGGTGTGGTACTTCGGCGTGACCTTCCCGCCCCGCGTACGGCAGGCGCTCCCAGCCGGCGCCTTACACGTCGGACAATCGAAGCCCTCGACCGCGGCCGCCGGATCGGCAAGATCGCTCATGTCGCAACACCTACCGCGCACGCTGTTGTGAGAACACGGTTTTGCGAGAGGTTATGAGAACGACGGCCGGAGACAAACCGGACACCAGTCGGCGGGTCGGCACTACGTGTCAGAACTCCTCATTTCTGAGAACACACGGGAGTTACGATCGTCACTCAGCGCTACATACCGCCGACTTCAAACTCAGTCACCCCAGACTCCGGCTGCGGCGGCCGTCTTGATGTAGTTGGTTAGGGGCCGGGGGTCGCGGCCGAGCGCGCGTCGTACGCCGTCGCTGACGTGTTCGCCGGCGCCGTCGCGGATCCGGCCCAGAAGTTCGGCCACCAGTTCGGCCGCCTCGGCCGGCACCCCCTGAGCCGCCAGCGCGGCGGTGAACTGGGAGGCCTCCAGTGGCGTGTAGCGGATGCGCCGCCCGGTGGCCTCGGCGATCAGCTCGACGGCGGTGCGGAACGACAACGGTTCGGGGCCCGACAGCTCATAGATCTCACCCGCGTGGCCGTCCCGGATGAGCGCCGCGGTCGCGACGTCGGCGATATCGTCGGCGTCAACGAATGCCTACCGGCCCTCCCCGGCCGGCAGCGCCAGTTCCCCCGACAGGATCGGCTCCAGGAACAGATCCTCGCTGAAGTTCTGCGCAAACCAGGTCGGCCGCACAATCGTCCACTCCAGGTCCGTCGCGCGCAGCGCCAGCTCGACCGGCTCCTGAAACGGGCACGCCGCACCGGCCACGCCGCGTGCCGACAACAGCACCACCCGGCGGACACCGGTCTGCGCCGCGGCCGCGAGGAACTCTCCCACGGTGGCCGCCGCAACGGACTCGTTCATCGGGATGAGGTAGATCGCGCCCGCGCCGGCCAGGGCTGGCTTCCAGGTGTCACGGTCGGCGAAGTCGAATCTGGGCCTGCCGGAACGGGAGGCCGCACGGAAGGGATGGCCGAGCTGGTCGAGCCGGGCGACGACGCGGCGGCCGGTCTTGCCCCGGGCGCCGAGCACGAGAATGGGTGAGATGGACATGGGCCCAGCACATCAGGTGTCGCGGGAGACGATCCATGGCCATCCATCTTGTACGCATGTGGGATCGTCTCATCATGGATGTGCTGGAGGACTATCTCGCGGGTGTCCGGGCGCACGGTGCGGTCTTCTGCCAGTCGGTCGCCGAGCCGCCGTGGGCTGTGCGGTTCAGCGATCCCGCCCCGCTGGCGCTGGGCGCGATGCTTCGCGGCGAGTCCTGGATCGTGCGCGCCGGCCTGGCTCCCGTCCCGGTCCGGGAGCGAGGCGTCGTGCTGGTGCGCGGCCTGCGGCCGTTCACCGTGGCCGATCGCCCGGACACGGAGCCTCAGGTGATGATCGACGGTGCGGAGAACTGCTGGACGACGACCGGCGGCCCGGCGACAGCCGGGGACAATCTCGTGCTGGGGCCGCGCACGTACGGATTCCGTTCCGACGGCTCCGACCTGTTCGTCACCGCCGAGTACCCGCTGCGTGGCGACGTGTCCGAGCGTCTGCTCAAGGCGCTGCCCGAGGTGGCCGTCATCCCGTCGGAGCCGGAGTTCGCGCCGTTGCTGGACCTGCTGGGCGTCGAGATCGGCCGCGAGGAGCCGGGCCAGCAGGTCATCCTCGACCGGTTGCTGGATCTGCTGCTGGTCCGGGCCCTGCGGTCATGGTTCGCGCGGTCCGACGTCGAAGCACCGCCCGGCTACCGGGCCCTGGCCGACCCACGGATCGGGCAGGCGCTGCGTCTGATGCACGCACACCCGTACCGCCAGTGGACGGTCGCGGCCCTGGGCGCGGAGGTGGGCATGTCGCGGGCGGTGTTCGCCCGTCGCTTCACCGCGCTGGTCGGGCAGCCGCCCATGGCCTACCTCACAGAGTGGCGGATGACCATCGCCGCCGACCTCCTCCGCGCGCCCGGCGCCACCGTCGCCGCCGTGGCCAGAAGAGTCGGGTACGCCGACGGGTTCGCCTTCAGCAATGCCTTCAAACGGGTTCGCGGCATGCCGCCCAGCAACCTGGTCCATTCCCACGGTAGCGATCTGGCCGACTGGCAGGGCCACGGGTGCGGACAGGCCGCCTGCCAGGCCTGCGGGGCCGCTGGCGACCAGTTCCTCCCGTACACCGGCCGCCCTGGTGCACGCTGTGCTACGTCGGCATCGTCGCCCGGCCCGACGCTGCCGGGCCGGGCGACGTGCTGCGCTGCAAGTCCGGCGGCGTTGGCAGCTACGATCCCGCCGACCACCGCTCCTCCCTGGGCCGTCGTCGCCGACCCGGCCCAGGGCCTGACCACCCGCTGACCCTGCGGCCGTGGTCATGGCGCCCGCACCCCGTAACGCCAAAATACGGTCCGATCCTCCCCGGAGGCCATCGAGCGGTTGGAGCGGTTGCTGGCGGACGCGCGGCAGGCGCAGGCGGCGGCGGAGCAGGCCGGGCGACAGGCCCGTGGGGAGAAAGACCGGGCGTGGGAGCACGTGGACGGGCTTACCCGCCGACTGGAGGCGATCGACGCGGACCGGCTACGGGCCGAGCGTGACGATCTGCGTCTGGAGAACGCGAACCTGCGGGCCCGGCTGGTGCTCGGCGATCGGTCGGAGCTGGCGCGGGCGCGGGAGACGATCGCCCACCTGGAGGCGGGTTTAGCAGCCGCCGAGCGGCGTTCTGTCTCCCTCTAACTAAGATGCCGATCATGCGTTTTTCCTCCCTTCTCGCTGCAACCACGCTCGCCTGTCTGCTGTTATCCGGCACCGCACACGCGGCGTCCGCCTACCCCATACGGGACCGAGTTCTGACCGCGAACAAGCTGTACCGTACGGGCGAACTCCGGGCGAGCCAGTGCGCGGAGCGCGATGTCAAGCCGAACGATGTCGCCGCAGCCAAGCGGTACTTGACTGCGGTGCTGAACTGTCTCAACCGGTCGTGGGGCGCGCACTTCAAGCGGGCGGGCCTGCCCTTCACCAAGGCCAGGATCGGATTCATCACCAAACCACGCAAGTACTGCGGAGACTCCTGGGGCTCCACCTCGGCCACCTACTGCAACGCAGAACGGCGCTTTCTCGTCCTGCTGGACGACTCTCTGCTCGAAGATCCCTCTGACCTGTACCTGTTCGGTCTGGCCGCCCACGAGTACGGGCACCACGTGCAGAACCTGACTGGGATCGCCCGTGCCTACGATCGCTATCCGTTTCGGAACAAGACCGAACTGAACGAGCAGACTCGCCGCATGGAGTTGCAGGCAGAGTGCTTGAGCGGGGTATTCATCGGCAGCGTCTGGGACGCCCTGAGAGAGCGCAGCAAAGAAGACTGGGAAACTTTGCTGGAGATCACGCGGAACAGTGGGGACGAGCAGGACAAGATCCGCTCCCACGGCAGGGGACGCAACATCGCTGTCTGGCTCGACAAGGGCTTCCGCGCCACATCCCCGCAAGTCTGCAACACCTGGACGGCCTCCGCATCCAAGGTTTCCTAACCACGGATAGCCCCCCATCTGCTGAGTACCTCGGTGAGCGTCGCAGGATCGGACGCTGACGCAAACCCCACCATGCCGCTTTCCTCCCCCTTGATCGTCTGACGTCCCGGTGCTGACCGGGCGGCGCGACCGCGAAGTCAATCCGTGTCAGCATCAAGGGGGAGCCGTGACCACGGCTAAGAGCGACATCAACAAGCGCATCAAGGAACTGACCTCCGCTCTGGAGACGAAGTCCGCCCGGCTCAACGACATCTCGAACTCGATCACCGACGAGACGGGCAAGGGTCACCTGGTCCTCTCGACCGAGGCGCACGCCGACTACACCAAGACGCTCGGCGAGGCGCGCGAGATCAAGGCCCTGATCGAGGAGCAGAAGGAGCACCTGGGCATCGAGCGGTACCTGGACGAGCCCAACGAGCCCAGCCACGCGGCCCGCGACGCCGTGGCATCCGCGCACGGCAAGCAGCACAAGAGCCTGTCCGAGGCGTTCCTCGACTCCGACGCGTACGCCGAGATGAAGTCCGGCCAGTTCCGGCAGCTTGGCCAGGTCGCCGAGTTCGAGCAGGGCCTGTACTCGTTCGAGCGGAAGGACATCTTCTCCCTCTCGGCGGGCACGCACACCACGCCGGCGTTTGGTAGCGCTGAGAACGTGGGTCTCTCCGAGCGGCAGCGCCGCCCCGGCTTCCCCGTCGCAGCCGGTGGTGTTGCTGGTCCGGCGGGACTGGGATCACCGCACGGATGCCGCGCTTGCGCAGGTGGTTTCGGATCGCGCGGGAAGAGTACGCCTTGTCGGCCAGAACCATGTCGGGCCTGGTGCGAGGCCGACCGCGCGGTCGGGGCACGCGCAGGCGGTCCATCACCTCCGTGAAGGCAGGCGCGTCGCCTGCCTGGCCGGCGGTGAGATGGAAAGCCATCGGCCGACAGCGGTCATCGGCAGCAAGGTGGATCTTCGTCGTCAGTCCGCCGCGGGACCGGCCGATGGCATGGTCGTCCGGTTCGCCGGCCGGGGCCCCCTTTCTTCACGCGAAGACCAACGACCAGCGGCCGCACGAGACACGGCCCTAGATCATTTTGTTAACCCCGATCCACAGGTCTTCACTATTGCTCCAAGGCGGCCGCCGCGTGAAAGCACTACAAGGCTTCGGGCAACAAGAGGTGTTCAGCACCTACAGCATCACCCGACCTCAGCGGAGTTGCCTGCATGGCTACACCACCCGACCTCACCGACCCGCCTGATCTCCGGGCCGGCTGGGGGGAAATCTTTACCACGCACTTCGCGGGAATCCATCGCTACATCGCCGGGCGGCTGACCGAAGACATTGCCGACGATCTGGCCGCCGAGGTGTTCCTGGCGGCGTACCGGGGAGGCTACGACGCCTCGCGCGGCGCGGTGCGGCCCTGGTTGTACGGGATCGCCACCCATCTCATCGCGCGGCACCACCGGAATGAGATGCGCAAGTGGAAGGCACTCAGCCGGACGGCGGAGCGGCTGGAACACAGCCATGAGGACGCCACCTTGACGCGGGTGGCGGCCAGTGAGTTGACCGGCAGGCTGGCTGGAGCACTGGCCGGTCTCAACCGCAGGGACCGCGACGTCGTCCTGCTCCATGCGCTGGGCGGCCTCAGCCACGCCGAGGTCGCCGCCGCCCTGAACATCCCGGCCGGCACGGTCGCGTCCCGCCTCAACCGGGCCCGTAAACAACTTCGCAAGGCGCTCGACGACGTCAACCCTCTGGAGGACAATCATGGATGAGTTCGACCTGCTGGCCAGGTCCCTCCCCAAGACGTCGCCGCCGTCGCCGGAGGTGGTCGACAGGGCGCACACCCGGCTGTTGGTGATCATGCACGAGCCCGTGCGGCGCGTCCGGCGCCGCCACGTCTCGTGGGGATGGACGGCTGTGGCGACCGTCGCCGTCATCACCGCCGTCATCGCGTTGGTGTCGGTCCTGACGCCGGCTCCCGCGCCGGTGATCGTGCCTGCCCGCGGCAACGACGCGCTACTCGGGCTCGCGGACGATGTCGCTCGGCTTCCTGACCAGACCAGCGCGTACTGGCGCAGACCACTGCTCAACGGCGCGCTGATTCGGGTGAAGGCCGAAAAGGAGACGTTCAACGTGCTGTCCGTCTCTCGTGTCGACCTCTGGCAGCCCCGTGATCCACGCAATCCTGTCCAGGCGCGGAGTCGGGAGGAGTACGTGCGTCCCGCCACCCCCGCCGACGAGCGCAGCTGGAGGGCGGCCGGCTCTCCGTCGGTGGTCCAGCAAGTGTGCAGCCCGGGCAGGCCTGCCAAGGACTGCAGGAAGGAGCGGGTGAGCAGCGAGCCCACCGAGTGCGTATACACGCGTGCCGTCGAACCGGGCGGCGTGTTCGGCGACCGGCGGTTGGGCGACCTCACGTTGGCCGACCTCGCGGCATTGCCCGCCGACGTCGACGGGCTGCGAGAGAAGCTGCGCGGCTACTGGCAGGCGGATGCGGATAGCCAGAGCTTCGAGGAGTTCCTGTCCGGCTCGGGGGCACTGCTGGAGATGCCGGTCAGCCCCGCGGTAAGGGCGGCTACCCTCCGTCTCCTGGCCGGACTGCCGACCACCAAGGTAGGCGGAACGATCACCGACCCGCTCGGGCGTCCAGGCCTTGCGGTCACCTTCATCAAGAGCGAGGGATTCACCACCGAGTTCGGCGCGGACGACGAGGTGGCCGAGCGGTACACCACCATCCTCGACCCCAGGACCGGCACCGTCTTGGCATCCGCTGCCGCGATCGCGGACGAGAGCACCGAAGGGCTCGCCAAGGGCACATACCTGGACTTCACGGCATGGGCCTCCGAGGCGGGCTGGACCAACGACAGACCGGGTCGGCCTCGTAGCTGCAGGCTCAGCGACCGGCCCATTCCATGATCATGGCCGGAGGCACCCCGCCTCCGGCCATCCACGCCAAGCTGCCTCAGCCCGGCGCACTAAGGCGACCCTTCGAGTTCGGATGCTCGTCACCCTCGGCGTCCAGGTGCTCATCGACCTCTCCGAGCAAGCTTCAACCCTCCGCACGGATCGCTGACCTGCTGACGCAGCTGCGGCGCAGGAGAGCGCCGCCATCCGGCCTGCCCGAACCCACCAACGAGGACTCTTGCAAGACCAACGCGGTTCCGGGTGCATGGCGTGATTCTTCGGTGCTCTTGTACCGCCAAAATCCGGTCCGATCCTCCCCGGAGGGCTCTCCCGCTCCCGCTCGGCCGCTTTCTCGGCGCGGTCGAGCGTCCGGGGGTCTCGGTAGTATCGGCGAAATTTTCAACGGATACGCAGGTCAGAGCCTCCCGTGAGGACCTTCGAGTACAGCCTGGAAGAGGATCCCTGACCTGCATTGACGTTGTTTCCTGCGCCGTTTCTACCGGCACCCCACCTCTGATTGCCAGCGTGATCTCGGCAGGGAGAGCTCGAGCGCCGTGGATGCTCGGCGAGCTGTTGCACGTAGGCCACGCCGGACCACTGAGGCCCGCTACGCCTCCAGTGGTGCGGTCGTGGCTGCCCTGAACCGTTCGTGGGCGGCCTGTTTGGAGATGCCGATTGCCTCTCCCACCTCTGTCCAAGTGGCGCCAGCTTCCTTGGCTCCGGCTACGGCCTGGTCGAGCAGGGTGCGTTGCCAGCTCTCCACCTGGCTCAGCAGGGTGAGGGCGGCGAGCGGACGCTCGCCGGCCAGCTGCACGATCCGTTCGCACAGCAGGTTCGACTTGCTCACCAGCTCCACGGGCGGCGCGGCGGCGAGCAGGGGCGGGACATGCCTGCTCCACCACCGGTACTCCGCCTCCTTCGCTCCCTCCGGCGTGGCCGGGAAGCGGCGCCGGTCGGCCCATCCGCAGGAACATGTTGCCTGGTAACCGATGAAGGTCTTGGTGAAGGCGCTCGCGGAAGGGGCCAACTCGCCGTTAGGGAGTACTGGCGCGGCGAAGCCTTTGTGGTTGGGGATGTCAGGGGACTCGAACGTCATAGTCGTCAAGGATTCCTGACAACTATGGGTCTATGCAAGTGCTGTGGCGCGTTAGATGGGGTGCCGGTAGAAACGGCGCAGGAAACAACGTCAATGCAGGTCAGGGATCCTCTTCCAGGCTGTACTCGAAGATCCCCACGGGAGGCTCTGACCTGCGTATCCGTTGAAAATTTCGCCGATACTACCGAGACCCCGGTGAGTGCCGCCGGCCCGAGCGTCCCGGACGCGCGCCAGCTGCGTACGATCCTGATCGCCGTCTGTATCGCGCTGATGGCCGTCATCGCCTCGGTCTCCGGGCTGAACGTCGCCCAGCCCGACCTTGCCGTCGAGTTCGACGCCTCGCAGGGCACGATCCTGTGGATCATCAACATCTACACCCTCAGCCTGGCCGCACTGCTGCTGCCGCTCGGCGCGATCGGGGACCGCTGGGGCCGCAAGCCCATGCTGATCATCGGGCTGGCTGTCTTCGGCGTCGCGAGCGCCGCGGCAGGTCTGGCCCCGACGGCTGAGGTGATGCTTGCCGCGCGGCTGGCGAGTGGTGTCGGCGGGGCGATGATCATGCCTATCACCCTTGCGGTCATCACCTCCACCTTCCCCGAGGAGGAGCGCGGACGGGCGATCGGCGTGTGGACGGGTGTCGCCGGAGGCGGCGGCATCCTGGGCATGTTCCTCTCCGCCACCCTGGTCGACGTCGCGAGCTGGCGGTGGTTGTTCGTCCTGCCCGTGGTCCTGGTCCTCGTGGCCCTGGTCATGGCGCTGCGGTCCGTTCCCAACTCTCGCGAGGGCTTCGGGCACGCCTTCGACACCGTCGGCGCGCTGGCCTCCATCGTGGCCGTGGTCGGGCTCATCTTCGTTCTCCAAGAGGGTCCGGAGCGCGGTTGGACCACGCCCGCGACCCTGATCAGTCTCGCCGTCGGCATCATCGCCGCAGTCGGCTTCGTCGCCTGGGAACTGCGCCGCCGGGATGCCGCGCTCCTGGACGTGCGCCTGTTCCGTGAGCGCCGACTGGCCGGCGGCTCGATCACGCTGCTGGTGGTCTTCGGTGTTCAGGCGGGTATCTTCGTGGCCCTCTTCCCGTTCTTCCAGGCTGTCCTCGGCTGGTCGGGGCTGCTGTCCACGCTGGCGCTGATGCCCATGGCCGTGCTGATGATGATGACCTCCGGCCTCGCCCCACGGCTGGCCGCGCGTATCGGTCCCTGAGCGACTATGGCCACAGGCATCCTCCTGGCCGGTGCCGGTCTGGCGGTCATGGCCGCCATCGTCTCCGTCGGCGGTGGCTACCTGTCCTTCCTTCCTGGCATGCTCGCCATGGGTATCGGCATGGGCCTGTCGATGACGCCCTCCACCGAGGCCATCACCAGCGCCCTCCCGCAAGAACGCCAGGGCGTCGCGTCCGCACTCAACGACGTCACCCGCGAGTTCGGCACCGCGCTCGGTGTCGCCCTGCTCGGAGCGCTCCTGTCCTCCGGGACAGGAGCCGCCGTCATGGCCGCCCTCTTTCTCTACGTCCTCGCCCGAGGACCACGGCAACCCACTCGCACACCAGCGAACGAACCGGAACCAGCCAACGCGACCGCTCCGTAGCCTCGGACCACCGCGAGAAGCCTCCAATCGGTGGCTGAGCAAGCGAGCCACACCCGGCCCGCATGCCCCCACACTCCACCGACAAGTCAATGCCGGTGGGCTCCCACAAGCACCTGTGGGAGCCCACCGGCTCATTCACAACCCGGCCAGCTAGCGGATGCTGCTGGTCATCTACACCCTCGGCGCTGCTGGAGCGGCTCGGCTAGGCAGCGCGGCCGGCTTTGAGCGCGGCGGCGGTGTCGACGGCGCGCCGGGCCTGGAAGCGGGCCGCTTCCAAGACCACGTCATTGGGCGCGCCGTCGCCGGCCACGTGGGAAGTGCCGTAGGGGTTGCCCGATGTGAACTGGACGGGGTCGGTGTATCCGGGGGGCACGATGATGCCGCCCCAGTGGTAGAAGGTGTTCCCGAGCGCCAGGATGGTGGATTCCTGTCCGCCGTGGGCGGTGTTGGAGGCGGTGAAAGCCGAGTACACCTTGCCCGCGAGCCTGCCGTGATACCACAACGGGCCGGTGGTTTCGATGAACGCCCTGAGCTGGCTGGCCGGGTTGCCGAAGCGGGTGGGGGTGCCGAACAGCACCACGTCGGCCCAGTCCAGGTCGTCGTGGCTGGCCTCGGCGACATCGGCGGTGTCCTGGAGGTGCTGGGCCCAGGCCGGGTTGGCGCTGATCGCTGCCGGTGGGGCGGTTTCGGCGACCTTGCGCAGTCGCACCTGTGCGCCGGACTTCTCCGCCCCCTCGGCGGCAGCTTGCGCCAGGGCGTGCAGGGTGCCGGTGGAGCTGTAGTAGATGATTGCGGCGTTGACGGGTTCCATGATCGGCTTTCGTCCTTCTCGTGTTCTCTCCGGTGGTGCCGCTGGCGCCGGGCCACGGCGGGGCTGGTGCGCCGCCAGCTTGGTCTGACCAGTACGACAAGACAGCCCGGCACAATGTGAGGCGAGGCGTCAGCCTCACATTCCGGCGGGCTGTCTTGTCGTACTGCTGACAGCATGTGCGGTACAAGGAAGCCGGGACACTATGACCATCCAGCCCGGGGCAGGAGACAGCCTGCTCGATCCGAGCCTGAGCGCGATCATGAGCGAGCGGCGTCAGCTGATCAACCTCGCATACCGGCTCCTCGGCTCCCTGTCCGAGGCCGAGGATGTCGTCCAGGAGACCTATGCCCGCTGGTACGCCATGTCCCGGCAGCAGCAGGAGACCATCGAATCGGTCGGCGGCTGGTTGACGACGGTCGCCAGCCGCATCTGCCTGAACCTGCTCGGCTCGGCACGGGCCCGGCGCGAGAGCTACGTGGGCGAGTGGATTCCCGAGCCGCTGCCCGAACGTATGGAGTGGTCGGGTGGCGCCACCGTTGACCCGGCCGATCACGTCACCCTCGACGAGTCGGTCAACATGGCCTTCCTCGTCGTGCTCGAATCGATGACCCCGGCCGAGCGCGTCGCGTTCATCCTGCACGATGTCTTCCGCTACTCCTTCGCCGAAGTAGCTGAGATCGTCGGCCGTACCCCGGCGGCCTGCCGGCAGCTGGCCACCTCGGCCCGCCGCCGCATCCGCGACTCACAGCCCCCCGCCAACCCGACAGCCCACCAGGCCGGCATCGTCAGAAGCTTCAAGCAAGCCTGGGAAGCCAAAGACATCGGCGCCCTCATCGGCCTCCTCGACCCCGACGCCACGGCGACCGGCGACGGCGGCGGCCTCGTCAGCGCCGTGCTTCGCCCGATCGAAGGCGGCGAGCAGGTCGCACGCTTCTTGGTCGAGCTCGCCGACGGGGCACCCGACCTGGCGATCGTGGAGCGCACGGTCAACGGTCAGCCCGGTCTGGTGGCTCAGCTAGATGGCGTCACCGTGGCGGTGTACGCGTTCGACGTCGCAGGTGACCGGATCAAGCACCTCTGGGCAGTACGCAACCCCGAGAAGCTCCGGCCTTGGACAGCAGGATGACGCGCGTCTTTCGTATCACCAGAGACACGACTCCGACGTGTCTCTTCACATTCCCCGCAGGTTGACACGACCACCACTCATCCGTGGACTGCTCCAGGCTGCGACGGCGGGAGGAGCGGGCCGCCACCAGTTCATATCTGGCAAGGTAGCGATCAGTGGTGGGGCGCGAGCTGGGCGAGGGCCGTCCGGCGCGGACGCTGCGTTTCGCGAGACCGCCCGATCAGCGGGGGCGGAGACCGTCGAGTGCGACCTCGATGTACCGCCGCCAATCGCCCGCAGCGTTGCGGATGACCGCCGCCAGGCCGCAGATGACCATGTTGACGTCCCCGGCCGTCACGTCCTGCCCGACCGTGCCGCGCGCCCGCGCCTGGTCGATCAGCTCCGCGACGATGGCGAGCAGCGCCTCGCGAGTCTCTCCCCGCGGCTCTGTCGATCCCATGGCGTTCTCGATCACCTCGGACATGCCGCGATCGCCGGCCAGCACCTCACCCACGTGGTGCAGGAACCCGGCCAAGCCTTGAGCCGGATCGTCCGCGTCGGTGAGCTGGCGTGCGGCGGCGACGATGTCGTTGGCCCGGTGCTCGGCGATGGCCTCGATCAGGGCCTCCCGGGTCGGGAACTTGCGGTAGAGGGTCCCGATGCCGACGCCCGCCACCCGTGCGACCTCCGACATCTGCACGTCGTAGCCGTACTCGGCGAACAACGCGCGAGCCGCCTCCAGGACACGATCTCGATTGCGCTCGGCGTCGGTACGCGTCTTGCGGCGGGTCTGCGGAGTTGACATCCCAAGCGATCCTCTGTCTAGACTTCAATTCGGAATCCGGATTCCTCATTCCGTATTATGCACGAGAGGCCGACTCCATGTCGAAGGAGCGTTTCATTCTGTTCTCACTCCATCCAAAGCGGTCGACGGGGCGTTCCGGTCGGGCGCTACTGGTGTGGGGATTGCTGGTGGTGGCGGCGAATCTACGGCCGAGCTTGACCGGTGTCGGGCCGTTGCTGGATCGCGTGCAGGCCGATCTGGAGTTGGCTCCGGCCGTGGCGGGTCTGCTGAGCACGCTGCCATTGCTGGCGTTTGCCGTCATATCCCCGATGGTTCCGCGACTTGCGGCGCAGTGGGGGCCCGAGCGGCTCCTCTGGGGTGCGCTCGTGGTGCTGACGCTCGGGATCGCGGTCCGGTGGGTACCGACGGCAATCGGGCTGTTCGCGGGAACCATGCTGATCGGGGCGGGAATCGCCGTGGGCAACGTGATCCTGCCGAGCCTGATCAAGCGCGACTTCCCTACCAGAGTCGGACTGCTGACCAGCGCATACGCCACTGTGATGGGGGCTGTCGCCGCGGTGGCTTCCGGGGTGGCGGTGCCGATCAGCCAGGTCGCCCCTGGTGGTTGGTACACCGCGTTGGGTTGCTGGATCGTGCTCGCGCTGGTGGCTGTCGTGCTGTGGCTCCCGCAGCTGCGGACTTCGCGGCCGGCCTCGGAGGCGATTCGCAGACACCGGTTGCCGTGGGGATCGGCGCTGGCGTGGGCGGTCACGGCGTTCATGGGATTGCAGTCGCTGGGCTTCTATGTCGTCGTAACGTGGTTGCCTCAGGTGTTCCAGGACAGTGGAGTAACCGCGGCCGCGGCGGGATGGCTGCTGTTCCTGTTCCAGGCGGTCGCGGTGGTGACCAGCCTGGCGGTGCCCGCCGCGCTGCGCTGGGCGCGTGACCAACGCGCGGTGGCGACGGTAAGTTCGCTGGTTTTGCTCGCCGGCTGCCTCGGACTCTTGGTGGCGCCGGGATGGGCGTTGCTGTGGAGTGTTGTGCTCGGGCTGGGCGGCGGAGCTTGCCTTGTGCTGGCATTGGCCTTCCTCGGCCTGCGTGCCCAGGACGCAACCGTGGCGGGCACGTTGTCAGCGATGGCGCAGTCGATCGGCTACCTGCTGGCCGCCGCAGGACCGGTGATTTTCGGGCTGCTGCACACCGTCAGTTCCGGCTGGCAGGCACCCATCATTCTGATGTGCGTCGCTGCGGCCGGCCAGGTGATCGTCGCGATGGTGGCCGGCCGGGGCACGGTGCCGCCAGCCGACGGCCAGGCACCCGAGCGCGCCCCCTCGTCGGCACCAGATCGCGCTCCTTCGCCTGGGCATTAACCCGGGCATTGGGCGATTGGGGTGTGCCACGAACCTGAGAGGTCGTTGCCAGGTGAGCATGCTGACCAAGATTGTCGCCGGAGTTCGCACGGACCTGTGGGCGCGGATGGCCGAGGTGGGCCTCGAGGCTCTGCGGCGTCGGGCCGAGTCCCGTCGTCGCCCGCGTGGTGACCAGCAGCGGGTAATCGGCCGTCACCGGTGCGCCTTGCCGACCTCGTCTGGGGTTCATTCCGGCGAAGAGCGCGTGGAGTACGCGGTCGATGTAGGCGTGCGTCACCGGCTGCTGTGTGATCAGCAGTCGGAAGTACAAGGGACCGGACAGGATCTCGAACGCCGGGTCCAGGTCGACGTCGGGTGCGAGTTGCCCCGGCTCCTTGGTGGCTTTGAAGCGAGCCAGAGGGCTCGCCATCCAGCACTCACGGCGATCATCCGCACGGTCGCCGTGATCAACATGGTCAACCACATCACCGCGACCATCAAGCAGCCCGCGGGCTAAGAACAATGAGCCGCGAGCCGTGATCACCGGCGGCGGGTTCGCCGGTGACAACGCCGCGCGAGTACTGAATCGGGTTTGTCGGGGGAGAGGCTGTGCCGCTGGACTGCGCCGATCCCGAGCTATCCGGCCGGTCTACGCATGAAGGGCCTGCACGCACGGCTCGCGCACGTGGTGGGGGCGCGGCCGCGGAGCCGCGCCGACCACTGGTCGTTCGTGTTCGGGGAGATGGCGGTCTACAGCCTGGTGGTGCTGTTCTTCACCGGCGCCTTCCGCCGTCCGCACGGCCTGAACTGGCTGATCTGGGTCGGCCTGTTCGTCCTGGGCATCGTGGCAGGCGTCACCGGGGGCATCCTGCCCGACGACCTGTTGTCCGGTGGCAGCCTCGCGCTGATCCAGGGCGTCATCCAGGCCATCTCAGATCAACCCCATCTGGCTGTACGGCCCGAGCCGGCCGGGCGCAACGGGCGCGGGCGCGGTGCCCGACTGGTACATGGGGCTTCCTGGACGGAGCCATCCGCATCATGCCCGGCTGGGAACCCGTCGTCGCCGGCCACCCGCTCACCCTGTCGGTCCTCATCCCTGCTCTTGTCGTGCCGGGCGGCTTCTTCACCGTCCTGGCCGCCTACCCCCTCGTCGAACGCCGGCTCACCGGCGATAGCGGGGTCCATCGTCCCCTGGATCGGCCCCGTGAGGCCGCTGTCCGCACCGGCCTGGGCGCCGCCGGCGTGACCTTCTACGGCCTGCTGTGGGCGGCGGCCGGCAACGACCAGCTCGCCCATCACTTCAGCCTGTCCCTGTTCGCCGTCACCTGGTTCTTCCGCATCGCGGTCGTCGCCGGACCCGCCGTGGTCTTCGAGGTCACTCGCCGCATCTGTCTGGCCTTGCAGACACAGGATCAGGAACTGCGTGCGCATGGGGTCGAGACCGGCATCATCCGCCGTTCGCCCCGTGGGGAATACACCGAGGTCCACCAGGCGGCCACCACACTGCCCGCATATGCCGATCAACGCTGATATCGAGATCCACGCGGTGAACGTCCTGGTCATGGGCTCGGGGCGCCCGGGCTGCGAGGTGCTCATCGTCGGCAGCTGCGGAAACACACTCAAGATCATTGCGCGCATATGGGTGGGCCGGCGACAACAGGCCGCTCACGGCAGCATCTGGCTGCACACCCCTGAAGAGCAGAAGAGGTCCCGTAGGGCCTCTGAGCGCTGGCAGGTACGGTTCCGCAGACCCGTTTCAACACCCCGAACCTGGCGTTTCACGCCGACAGGATGGGCTCAGTATGTCCCGGTGCCGGGACGGGGAGATCTTCGGCGTCCTGTCTTGACCTGGGCAGATGACAGGAGGTTCCCTGAATGGGAAGGCACCTCGTTCGGTGAGGCGTCTGCACGGATACAGGCCACTGACCCCACGACATCGAGAGACGCCCAGGGTCAGGACAGGTTTCCCCGGCTTAAGGGGTAACCCCACGTGGCTTCCCGGCTACGGGATCACGCCGTGCAGTGCCAAAGCTCTTACATGAGGGGTGCCGGCATCAATGTGGCCCTTGGGAGTGCTGACGGCGCTCGCGTGCGCCCGCAACGGGCGAAAGGTAAGGAGGTGGACGCTGTGCTCGAAGGCGATTGCCAAAGTCAACGATCTCAGTTCGTGACACCCCGCGCCCGCCGGCGTCAGCGTGGCTGACTCTCCACGGCAGCTCTGTGGGAGATCAAGCCCATGGTGCTGGCCGCCGTCTCGCCGGTGCGATGCTGCTGCGGGGCGTCCCCAGGAGAGGAGGCCGCCATGACCATCACGATCACGCTGTCCCGTATGCCCGTCACTGCCGACCTGGGCCGGGCGCTGCGTGCGCTGTGGCCGTTGGCCGCCATCGCGCTGTCGGCTCTGGCCGAGATCGCCGGCGCGCCTGTGCTCGTGCGCATGATGCTGGAGGTCGCCATGCGGATGGCCGAGCGCGCCATAGGTCTCCAGCAGGCATGAGACGCGGGAGTCGACGGCCTGGGTAGGGCGAGCCGGGTCCGCTGCGCAGTGGGGCAGGGGTGGCACGCGATACCTTCGGCCTGGCCCGACGAAGCGAAGCGTTGAACAGCGAAATCAAGAGGCCACGCGACTGCCGGCAAGTCTGGGCGCACCGCAGGGGAGTAGCGGGCTGCTCAGGACAGCTTCCGGTATGCCTGGCTGCATGGGTTGAGAAGTGTTTCGGCGACCTGGCCGACCTTGGCAGCTTGCGCAGGCGGCCGCTGTTGGGGATCCCCCTCCTCGTTCTCGCTATGAATCTACAATGTAAAGGCGCTCGGCTGGGGCGGCATCCGCCGTCCCCGAACATCTAAGGAACGGGCTCCGCCCGTACGCTCCGACACAGGAATGTCCTGGTCGTCCAGACGGAGCGAACCGGGCCCGCCCTGTCCAGGCCGACGCGCCACGCACGTCTCGATGGGGGAGCCGCTAAACGGCTTGCGCGCTCCTGCAAGGTCGCCCTGTTCGCCGGTGGGCTACTGCATCAAGGCGGGAGGCGAGACCATGGGTCCCGTCAGGCGTCGCCAACTGATGGGGGTTCGGCGAAGGCTCCGATGGACGCGGCGAGGGCGGCGGTTCTGGCCGCGTGGTCGGGCAGGTGCGGGTCGGGCGGCATGCGGAGAAGTACCAGCTGGTGGTACACCGGTGCGGTGGCGGCGAGGAGCAGTCGCCGAGCGTCGGTGCGCGGCGGGAGTTCGCCGCGCCGGGTCGCCCGGCCGACGATGATCTCGCACCGGGCGTACCGGTCCTCCCAAAGCCGCTGTTGGGCGCGGTCGGCTTTCTCGGAGCGGAATGAGGCGGCGATCAGGGCTGCGACGATCGGCGGCTGCGCAGTCAGGGCTGCCTGGATCTCATGGTTCAGTGCTGCCAGGTCGCCTCTCAGTGAGCCGGTGTCCGGGGGTTGCCAGTCGTCCTCGCCCGCCGCGTCGAGGACGTCGGCGAGCAAGCCGCCGATGTCCCCCCAGCGCCGGTACACCGTTGCGCGGTGCACGCCCGCGCGCGCGGCGACGGCGTCCATGGTGAGCCCGTCATAACCGTGCTCGCCAAGCTCTGCGCGGACCGCGTCGAGTACCTGCGTACGAATGCGGGCAGTACGGCCGCCGGGGCGGCGCCGGGTCGGTGGTGTTGGAGGAGTCATCGCTGGTCATCCGGTTTGCTCAGTGGGACGGCGTCATGCCAGTATCTTAATGCATCAGTTGTCGCACTAGTGGAGTTGTCGATGTTCTTCCGAAGCGTTCGCCCGGCCGTGCGGCCTTTGACGGTCGCCCCGTTCTCGAATGTTTTGGAGTGCTCGCATGCCCACGAAGATCACCGCGCTCGCTGTCGGCAAGCCCTTCGACAGGAGGCTCGCCCTTGACTCGGTGCCGTGTTCGCTCGCTGCGGGCGAGCGAACACGGCAGGGTCGGCCTTCTCGCCCGGGACGGGGTGCCGCCGGACGCCCGTGGACGGGCGGGAGATGCGCGGACCACACCGAGGACCTGCCGTCCCTCGACCTGTTCGACCGCGGCCGGCTCACGATGCCGATTGGCTGGCTGTCCACCGGACAGCAGCAGCGTCTCGCCCTGGCGCGCCTGCTCAGCGAGCCGTCAGATGTCCCGTTGCTGGATGAACCCACCAACCATCTGTCGCTCGCCTTGGTCCGAGGACCTGGAGGCCGCTCTGGCCGGCTACGGCGGCACTCTCACGGTCAGCCACGGTCGCCTGCTGTGTCGGCGCTGGCAGGGGGCCCATCCGGCCGTGCATGCGACTTCGGCTTCCCGCGCCACGGGATGTCTTTCAAGCTTCAGGAAGGAAACGATTCGTGATGTCACCTGTTCCCGCTGACCCGACCGTGGTGCATCCCATGCCCGAGCAGCCGCGTCTGGTGCTGCTGAAGCCGCTGGTCACCTCGCCGCTGATCGAGGTTGGGGAGTTCTCCTACTACGACGATCCGGATGATTCGACCGCCTTCGAGACTCGTAACGTGTTGTACCACTACGGGCCGGAGAAGCTGGTCATCGGGAAGTTCTGCGCGTTGGGCGAGGGTGTGCGGTTCATCATGAACGGTGCCAACCACCGCATGGACGGCCCGTCGACGTTCCCTTTCCCGATCATGGGTGGTTCCTGGGCCGAGCACTTCGATCTCATCACCGGCCTGCCCGGACGAGGTGACACCGTGGTGGGCAACGACGTCTGGTTCGGGTACCGGGCCATGGTGATGCCCGGCGTCCGCATCGGCCACGGAGCGATCATCGCCTCCGGCTCCGTCGTCGTCGACGACGTCCCCGACTACGGCATCGTCGGCGGCAACCCGGCCAGAGTCATCCGCCGCCGCTACAGCGATGCGGACATCGACCGCCTTCTCGCCCTGGCCTGGTGGGACTGGCCGACCGAGCACATCAGCGAGCACATCCGCACGATCATGTCCGGCAGCATCGACGACCTGGAGAACGCGGCGGCCGCGCTCCGGCGCCGGTGATCCACTCGCGTTCCGGCCTTTCACCGTTCCAGTACTTGGGAATCGAGCCATCAGTATGTCTGCTTCGTCCCACCACAACCCGTTCGCCGGCTGGCTTCGCGGCTGTGCCGTCCCGCTCACTCACCTCGACCCTGAGGCGCCGCTCGATGACCTGGAGCCGCTACGCGACATCATCGGCAACGCGCGTGTCGTCGCGATCGGTGAGAACTCCCACTTCATCACCGAGTTCTCACTCATGCGCCAGCGCATCCTGCGGTTCCTGGTCGAACACTGCGGTTTCACCGTCCTGGCCTTCGAGTACGGCTTGAGCGAAGGCTTCCCTCTTGACGCCTGGGCTCAGGGGGAGGGGGCGGACGATGATCTGTTGGCCCATCTCGCTGAGGCGATCCCCGTGGGAGTCGATGAGCCGCTGCGCTGGATGCGCCGGCACAACGCCACAGCTTCGAAGCCGGTGCGTTTCGCCGGGATCGACATCCCGGCAGCCGGTGGATCCTTGGTTCCTGCCCTGGCCCCGGTCGCTGAATACCTCCGCGAGATCGATCCAGAAGTCCTACCGGCGCTCCAGACGGCGATGCGGATCGCCGAATCGTTCGCCGGTGCCTCCGCGGCCTCGGCCGCACCGGCCTGGACACGCCTGGCCGCCGCCGAACAGGACGCTCTCAGCGCTATCCTGATGCGCCTGCTCATCCGGTTCCGTGCGGTCGAAGCGCTGTACCTTTCCCGTGGTGACCAGCGCAGCTATGACATCGCCCTGCGTCGCCTCGAAGGCGCCTGCCACGCCGACTACGGCTTCCGCGCCATGGCCGGCCTCTACGCCGGAAACGGGCTGACCGCCGACACCTCGGCCCGTGACGTCTATATGGCCGGGTCGGTCCTGTGGCATCTGGAGCGCCTTGAACCTGGGGCCCGGGTTGTGCTGGCGGCTCACAACGCCCACATCCAGAAGGTGCCGATCTCCTTCAACGGTCACCTCACGGGGCTCCCGATGGGACAGCACCTGCACCGCGTTCTCGGCGGTGAGTACTTCGCCCTCGGCCTGACGAGTATCACCGGACACACAGCCGATATGCGCCCCGACG
The DNA here is from genome assembly GCF_040300065.1 of Nonomuraea sp. NPDC000554. Classification (NCBI taxonomy): domain Bacteria; kingdom Bacillati; phylum Actinomycetota; class Actinomycetes; order Streptosporangiales; family Streptosporangiaceae; genus Nonomuraea; species Nonomuraea sp. NPDC000554. The sequence goes on from NZ_JBEPDC010000036.1 coordinate 20,214, forward strand.
AGAACGCGCGCTTCGGTTTCGCCATCGACAACACCGCGTTGGAGCCGCCTGAGCCGGGAAGCATCGAAGCCGCCTTCGCCGATGCCGGCCTCGGGCTGAGCGTCGCCGATCTTCGCCAGGGGCGCACGGAGGCTTCCGGCAGCGTCGGCCTTGCCCATGGCCCCGACCGCATCCGGATACAAAGCGCCTACTTGCACACCTCCGTCCTCGACGCGTTCGACGGCATCCTCAACACCCCGACCTCCACCGTGGCCGACGACGTCGAAAGTTGAGGAGCCAGTTTCAGGCCGCAGCATCACGATTCCACTCCGGCCACGCCGCCGTTGGGACGCTGCTTGGCTTGTGCGTCGCTCAGGCACGGGCGGGCCGGCGGTCGTGCTACTGCCGGGAGGGGTGGCCGCCGGGCTGGACTATCTCAACCTGCGCCAGCGCGCCCTATGACCGGGGCGGCACCGACTGATGCGACCCGGTCGATCTGCCGCTGCCGAACAGCGCCGTTCCAGCTACCATTCCACCGATTCCACCCTCACGATCGGGAGGCGCACGGGTCGCATCTGTGGTCGTTACATCGCCTCCTCGGCGCACGATACTCAGTCGTGACCGCACGACGCCCCCGTCCTTCTTCGGTCCGCGGCATTGCACCGCGCTCCACAGCTCACACCACGAGGGTGATCGCCGCACGCCAACGACTGAAGCCACGCCAACGCCGAAGGCTGCGTGAGGTCCGTTTGTCTGTCCAATGGTGGGCTGCTCTCACCAGCGTCGTCGCTGGGCTCCTGTCCATTCCCGCGCTCGTCATTTCTCTCAACGCTCTCCAGCTCAGCCAGCAGCAGCGGCAAGACGCACTCGCCCAGCGCGTCGAGGACCAAAGGAAGGAAGCACAGTCGAAGGCCGATGCGGACGCGCTCGCGAAGGTCGCATTTCCCAACCGTGTCCAGATAGTGGACGAACCAGATGGAACCATTCGTGACGCTTGGGCCTGGTATGTGCGCAACGCCAACTCGCAGCGGGCCTACGTGTACGTCCTGCATCGCCCCAACAAGCAGCCCACAGAGCTCTGGGAGTTCGTCGTCGAACCGTGCAGCGAAGGCGAAATCGTGCTCCCAGAGTCGAAAAGTAAGCTTGACACCCTCGGCGGCAGCCAAGCATTGGCCATCGCCAAAAGGGATGCTGTATCTACCAGACAGCAGGTCTGGACGAGACCCATCCTGTCGGCGAAACCTCAACTCATTCCTGACTTTTCTCAGTGGATCGGGCTAGAAACCCAGCCTGACGGCGGCATCTCCATCGAACCGGGTTCCCTCAAGGGGGTCCGCCGCGGGATCACGCCCTGCACTTGATCAGCCCGCTTCTTCGGCGACCAGACTCCGTTCCTCGGCCGCGCCGACGTGGTTCCCGCACCCGCCGCACACGAAGTACCCCACCTTCGCGTCCCAGGCGCAGATTCCGCTCCCCGCATCGGCAGCGGGTCGGCGTCGTTGAGCGCGAGGATCTCTGCGGCCCTGGCCGTCGTTTCGTAGAGCATCCGCTAGAGAGTCTTCTCCCGCAGCGGGATGTCGCGGAGCGGCAGCAGCCGGTGCAGGGTGGTCTTGGCCACGGCCTTGGTCTCGTCCGGATTCTCGCGGCGGCGCTCGAGGCGGGCCGGGAGGCAGGGGCCGCCCGATGTTTCTTGGTCCGGCATCAGGCGAGCCAGGAGGCGGCTGACCGTCGGCGGCGCCATTGCGGAGCCGGGGATGATGGCTGCGTCGGGCGGCGCGCCAGGTCGGCAGAGGTCCCGGCGGTGATCAGGTCTGATGCGGTGTCGTGCCAGCGGTCGTATCAGCACGGCAATGGCCCGGCTTCAGAGCGGTTGGCGATGGCGGATTCCGTGAACGGTTCAGCGATGCAGCGCTCGCGACCGCGTTCGTAGTCGCCGGTGTTGCCGCCGCATCCGACGGTGAGGCCTGGCGGTCGGGCTGACGCAGCCCGTCTTCTCTCAGTGGGGGGCGGCGGCGGCTCGCTCGGGAGCAGTGATCAGGTCCGCCCGCACCCGCACGCGTGCGGGTGCGGCTTATAACCCCAGCTATTTAGTGGTGCTATATACCGGTAGTCGGTGTTACTGTGTACTGGTAGTCAGCAACGCCGAGTAGCTGAAAGGGACGGGGGTGTTCCATGGACAAGGTCCGTCCGACAGCCGATGTTCGAAGACCTCGCCGACCTGTTCGAACGGGCCACGGCGGACGGAACGCCGATCCGCGAGATCGTCGGGAGAACCCGGTGGAGTGAGTCGAGGCGTTCGTCCGCAACTACTCGGAGGGTGGCTACGTCCCCGCCCGTGAGCGGAAGCGGCTGACCGACGCCGTCACGCGCGCCGCCGGCTAGGACACCGAAAAGAAGACGAGACAGTCTGAAAGCGACGTAGCGCATCGTGCCTGGCACCGAGCGCCGCTGTCATCGACTGTCTGCACAACGTGGCTACGGGGTCATGCCCCCGGCCGGCTGTTTCCCGCCGCGGGTCAGCGGCGGCGACAACCAGTATCAGAGCGCGCGCCGATGGCGGATGCCAGGAACGGTTCAGCGGTTGCGCCCTCGGGGCTGCGAACCGGGCCACGCCGAGCTCACTCCCGACCCTCGTGTGTCGCCCATGCACAAGCCCATGAGCGCCACGCCGGGACGGATCTATCAAGATCGAACACTGTGTGTAAGGAGATTCATGATGGGAAGCGGCTTCTCCGAAGCAGGGCTGCGCAGGCTGCGCGAGGTGCTGGCCCGGCATGTCGAGTCCGGGAAGATTCCCGGGCTCGTCGCCCTGGTCGGCCGGGGCGAGGAGACACATGTCGAAGCGATCGGGACGATGCGCCATGCGGGTGGCGCGCCGATGCGCCGCGACACCATCTTCCGGATGGCCTCGACGTCCAAGCCGGTCGCGGTGGCGGCGGCGATGGTCCTGCTGGATGAGTGCCGGCTCCGGCTGGACGACCCGGTCGATCGGTGGCTGCCCGAACTCGCCGACCGGAAGGTGCTGAAGCGGCCCGACGGCCCGCTGGACGACACCGTGCCGGCGCGGCGGCCGATCACCGTCCGGGACCTGCTCACCAACACGTTGGGACTCGGACTGGATATGACGGCGCGGACCGCTCCGATGATGAGCGCCTTCTTCGAGCAGGGGGTTTACGGCCAGGAGGACGGATGGATGTTGCCCGAACCGGGGCCGGATGAGTGGATGCGCCGCCTGGGCACGCTCCCGCTGATGTACCAGCCCGGCGAACGGTGGCTGTACAACGTCGGCGACGACGTGCTCGGCGTGCTGGTGGCCAGGGTCAGCGGCCAGTCGTTCGAGACGTTCCTGCGTGAACGCATCTTCGAGCCGCTGGGCATGAAGGACACCGGTTTCCACGTGCCCGCCGACAAGATCGACCGGCTGCCGCCCCTGTACGCCCCCGATGGGCAGACCGGAGAGTTCCTCGTGGAGGACGAGGCCGAAGGGGGACACCACAGCCGGCCTCCGGCGTTCCCGTCAGGCGGCGGCGGACTGGACTCGACCGTCGACGACTATCACGCCTACTTCCGGATGCTGCTCAACCACGGGATGCACGGGACCCAGCGGATCCTGTCCCGGCCCGCCGTCGAGCTGATGACCACCAACCGCCTCACGCCCGAGCAGACAGCCGCCCTACAGGCCTGGGCCCGCAGCGTCGTCCATGTGTCACACGGCCAGGGGCAGCATGGCGGCTGGGGCTTCGGGATGGCGGTGCGCACCTACCGTGGCGACTACGCGCCCGTCGGCCAGTTCGGCTGGGACGGCGGAGCCGGCACCACTACCTACGCCGACCCGGACAACCAGCTCGTCGGCATCCTGCTCACCCAGACCGGGATGTCCACCCCGGATTCGGCGCGGGCCATCCACGACTTCTGGACCACCCTCTACCAGGCAATCGACGACTGACCCGGCTGCCTGGTAGAGGTCGGTCCGGCAGAAGACCTCGACCAGGCTCCAGCCTTCGACGGGCCGGCAGCGATTCCGACGAGCAGATGGAGCGGCTGCGGTCGCATCCGGACCTCGGCAGGGAGGAGTTGATGAGGTTCTTCACGTTGACGCGGAAGGATCTGGGGTTCATCGACAACGTGAGCCGGAGCGGGGGCCGGGGTTCGGCGGCGCGCGGCGGATGGGGTCTCTGCGGGGTTGTGCGGGCCTCGGTCCGCTGAGCGGGGCCCGGTTACGCTGTTTCGGCGCTGAGGGTCTGTGCCACGGGTCGGCGGGCCGCCAGGCGTGCGGGCAGGGCGGTGAGTGCCGCCGTCGCCAGGAGGGTCGCGAGTGCGGCGCCGAGCAGCCAGGAGGCGGGGGGTTCCGCCGAATTCCCGGCGGCGAAGAGCGAGAGCAGGCCGATGCCCAGAGGGACGCCGATGATGGCGCCGGGCAGCGCGGGCAGGAGCTGGGCGGCGGACAGCCCCGCGGAGATCTGTCCGGGGGTGGCGCCGAGCGTACGTGCGATGGCCATGTTCGCTCGGGCCTCCATGGCCGTGGTCCAGGTGAGCGTGATGGTGTTCACGACGGCGAGTGCGATCAGCAGGATGGTGACGGCGAGCATCAGCCGGCGGTCGTGCTCGCCGCGCAGGTTGGGCAGGGCGGAGGAGCCGTCCAGGCCGTAGCCCCTCTCCGGCTGGGCGTAGAGGGTCAGCAGGGCGACGATCGCGATCACCGTGGTGGCGGTGGAGCACGCCTGCAGCACGGCGCGGCCCGGCCGGCGGGCGGTCAGCCGCAGCCCGAGCAGCAACGGTGTGGGCAGCAGCGCGGACAGCGCGGTGAGCCAGGGTCGGTGGCGGGGCTGGTGTGCGGTGGCGGTCAGCGCCGTGACGGTCGCCGTGCGCAGGGCCCGCAGTGTGGGACGCAGCGTGGACAGCACTGCCACCGCCACGGCGAGGACGGTCGCCGCGGCGGCGGTGGCGCCGGTCAGCCCGACCGCGTCGCCGATCCGGCTGGCCGTGGGGCTGGCGATGGCGGGCATGGTGAGGCGGGCGATCATCAGCCCCAGCGTGTCGCCGACCAGCGCCAGCGCCAGGTATTCGGTGAGCAGGACGGTGGCGATCAGGCCCGGGGTGGCGCCGACGGCCTTGAGCAGCCCGGCCCGGCGCGTCTGTTCGACGGCGCGTCCCGCGGCCAGCGCGGCCACTCCGGTGATGGCCAGGAAGCCGAGCAGCCAGCTGCCGACGATCAGGATCGGCTGGGTGTTCCTGAGGATGACCATGTCCTGTATGGCGGTGAACTGCCAGGTCTGGAAGTTCACCCTGAGGGTGGGGATGCGGTGGGCGTCCAGGAAGGCCTGCGCCGTGGCGGGGTCGCGCAGCTTGAGGTCCAGGGCCATGGTCACGGGGAGATGGTGGGACGACGCCAGTGCCCGGGCATCTGATCGGGTCATCCAGGCCAGGCCGCTGGCGTCGCTGGGGCCGCCGCCCGGGCCGATCTGCGCCGCCCAGGGGTAGATGGAGGTGGCCGCGGTGACGGCGATCCCGACGACGGGGTAGGAGCGGCCGGCGATGGTGACGCGGTCGCCGACGCTGACGTCCAGCGCGGTGGCGAAGCCGCGTTCGAGGACTGTGCCGCCGGAGCGTACCCACTGACCTGAGGTCAGCAGCGGCCGGTTGAGCGCGCGGGGCGTCTCGGCGAAGCCGTGCACCACCACTGGGGACGAGGTGGAATCGCGTGTGGTGAGGTTGGCGTAGACGATGCGATAGGGGCCATGGTGGGCGATGACTTCGGGCTCGTTCGCCACCGAGGCCAGGGCCGAGGTCACGGCGGGGCCCGTGTCGCCGGAGAGTGCCACCACGTCCGGCCCGGCGGTGGCCGCGCGGGTCTGTTCGTACAGTGCGTCGCTCACGCCGCGCAGGGACAGGCCCAACGCCAGGGTGGCGGTGGCCACGGTGACCGCGAGCAGGAGCACCGCGGCCTGGACCTGGTGCCGGCGCACGTCAGCCAGTACCAGACGCGCGACGAGCACGATGGAGCCCATGTCGTTCAGCCCTCCAGTCCGATCAGCCCGCCGAGCCCGCGCGTGGGGGAGCCGGCCAGCCGGGTGTCGTCGACGAACATGCCGTCGCGCATCGAGATCAGCCGGTCCGCGGTGGCCGCCACCCGTTCGTCGTGCGTGACGATCACCAGCGTCTGCCCCGCCGTACGCAGGTCTTCGAAGATCCTCAGGACGTCGAGGGTCGCCGTGGTGTCGAGGTTGCCGGTCGGCTCGTCGGCCAGGACGACCAGTGGTTCGTTGGCCAGCGCGCGGGCGATGGCGACCCGCTGGCGCTGCCCGCCGGACAGCTGTGACGGCAGGTGCCGGGCGCGGCCGGCGAGCCCGACCCGTTCCAGCAGCAGGCCCGCGCGCCGTCTGGCCTCGCGGCGCGAGCGCCCGGCCAGCAGCGCGGGCAGCTCCACGTTCTCGGCCGCCGACAACTCCTCCACCAGATGGAAGGCCTGGAAGACGAACCCCACCGACCGGCGCCGCAGCCGCGCCAAGGCTCGCTCGCTCAGCGTGTCGATGCGCCGCCCGGCCAGCCACACCTCTCCATCGGTGGGCCGCTCCAGGCCGCCCAGCAGGTGCAGCAGGGTGGATTTCCCGCAGCCGCTGGGCCCCATCACCGCCAGCATCTGCCCCTGCGGCACCTCCAGGTCGACCTCGTCGACCGCGCGGACCCGGCTCTGCCCCTGACCATGCGTCCTCACCAGGCCGCAAGCCTGTAACACGTTCATGCACCCTCGACTTCGTCATCGCCCTTGGACCAGGCTCGCTCGCAGGCGTCCAGCCAGCGCAGGTCCGCTTGCAAGCGCAGCACGACCCCTTCCAGCAGCAGGCCGGTGCCCGACCCCGCCGGCTCGGCCAGCGCCGCGTGCTGCGCCTCACGCAAGCGGCGCAGCAACTCACGGCGCTGCGCCGCCACCAGCTCCACGGGGTCGGCCAGCCGGGCCGCGGCGGCCGCGGCGAGCTTGAGATGAAACTCCGCCAGATCCGGTTTCGGCCAGCCCACTTCGGCCAGCCAGGCGGCCACCCGCTGCTGCCCGGCCGGTGTCAGCGCATAGACCTTGCGCTCCGGCCGCTCGGGCAGGCCATCGGCCCGCTCGCAGACCACGAGCCCTGCTCGTTCCAACCGGGCCAACGTCACATAGATCTGACCGCGGTTCATCGACTCGCCCAGCGGGCCAAGACTCCGCCGCAGCCGAGCATGCAAGTGGTACCCGTGCGACGGCTCCTTGGCGAGCATCGCCAGCACTGCGTCCTGCACTCCATCCCCCCTAACGGCTAGCCAATAGATAGCGGTTACCCATCAGAGATGTCAAAGCGCTACACCTGGCGATCTCCTGGACCGGCCCCGCCGCCAACTGAGGGGTGGAGGGAACAAGTCCTCGACCGAGGCTGTTTGAGCGGATTGCCCAGCCCCGTGGAAGCGCCGTACCCGCCGCGGATTCCGGCATCGCCGACAACGTCACCCGTGACGGCGATGAGGTCGAACGTCACCCCTGGCCGCGATGCGGCGTCGAACCCGGATCGCCCTGCCGGTCACGGTCCGCCGTCGCCGGCACCTACCAGCAGACCGAGCTTGGCCGGCACCCGGGTGACGTGGGTCTTGACCGTGTGCTCGGTGACCACGGGTTCGGCAGCGATCTCGGCGTTGGACAGCCCGCGCGCGGGCAGGCGCAGGACTTCCAGCTCACGCGCGGTCAGCCCGTCGTAGGGGCGGGGCGCGGGCGGCCGGGTCTTGGTGAACTCGGCGATCAGTCCGCGGGTGATGCCGGGCGCGAGCAGGGCGTCACCGCGGGCCACGACCCGTACGTCGGCACCGCGTCGCCGTCGAGCACCCAGTTGCCGGCCACCAGGTGGGCCAGGTCGGCGGGCACGGGCCATGCGGTCACCAGTGCAGTCAACCCGGCGGCTGCCGCGTTCGCCGGCGATTGAGCGGGCGCAGGACGCGGGGTGGGCGCCGCAGGGTCGGGCCGGCCCCAGGGACTCCACCGTCCTCGTGCAGACCCTCCGCCTGCAGATGGTCATCTGCGGCACATCGCCAGACGGCTGCGCGGCAGGCGTTGATCAACGAGATTCGGCAGCACCAACCCTCTCCGGACAGATGCCCTCTGGCCGTAACCGGCCAGAGGGCATCGGCGGGTGGGCGGTGTGTCAGGTGGTGATGGTGGCGACGGGTTCGAGGCCGTAGGTTCGGGCGTAGCCGTTCTCGGTGCCGACGAGGAGGTCGATGACCTCGAAGTAGCGGTCCCAGAACGGGGTTTCGCGCAGTGCGTCGATGAGGAGCTGGTAGGCGTGGTGGTCTTCGGCTTCCCACACCCAGACGTCGGTGACGCGCGCGGAGTAGAACTCCGTGTCGTAGAAGCGTGACCGGACGCCGGTGGTCTTGGCCTCGATGGCCGGCAGGACCTGGGTGGTGAAGGCGTCCACGCGTTCCTGGACGGTCAGGGCGAGCCACTCGGGTGTGGTCTTGACCAGGAGGAACGCCGTGACCGGCGGTTCGGTCTTTTCAGCGGGCATCAGGATGCCTCCAAAGTGGCAGGTGGCCTTGGTTCGTGTTGTGGCGCTGGGCGCTGGACTTCAGGAGAGGACGGCGGGCTTGAGGGTCTGGGCGCACCACTGCTCGAAGCTGGTGGGGGAGCTGGTCTCCGGGGTGCGGGCGACGCCGGCGTCGAGGCCCTCGTCCTTGGCCCGCTTCATGTCGACCATGCCCTGGACGAATGCCTCGTTGAGGCCGTAGCCGACGAGGGTGGTGTACAGCTCGTCGAGCGGCTGGCGTTCGTAGCGGACGGGGCGGCCGAGCTGTTCGGTCATGATGCGGGCCAGGTCGTTGGGGGACAGGTCCTGCGGCCCGAGGACCGGGACGCTGTCGGTGCCGGTCCACGAGCGGTCCAGCAGCAGGCCGGCGGCGGCGGCCGCGATGTCGGCGACAGCGACGAAGGGGGCCTTGCGGTCGGCGTCGACGGAGTCGGTGAAGACGCCCTTCTCGCGGATCGAGTCGGACTCCTCCAGGAGGTTCTCGAAGAAGGACGGGTTGGCCAGGGCCCGGTAGGCGACGCCGGTGTCGGCGATGAGGTCGTCCATGGCGAGGGAGGCGGTGACGAGGCCGGCCCGGTCGGCGAGCGGGGTGCCGCGGCCGAGCGCGGAGACGCCGACGACATGGCCGACGCCGTGGGCGGCGAGCGCCTTGACGGCGGGGCGGGTGAAACCGCTGTAGGCGTCCTGCGGGGTCAGGGAGGCGTCCGGGGGGACGAGCCAGAAGACGGCGTCCGCCCCCTCGAAGGCCCGGTCGAGGACCTCGGCTTCTGCGTGCGAGCCGGTGACCACCTCGACGCGTCCGCGCGCCGCGTCCGGAAGCCGGGCGGGATCGCGCACGATCACGCGCAGTTCCTCGCCCGCGGCGGGGGCGGAGTCCAGGAGCCGGGAGAGCAGGTGACGGCCGATGTTCCCGGTGGGAGCAGTAATGACGATCATGAAAACCTCGTAGGTCGTGCTGGTTCGGTACGCCCCTCATCCTGCTGAGGATCTCCGTGCTGCCACAATGGGAACTTCGGCACGGAATTATTGACTGAAATGGAATAATACTGGTGAGCAGCCCGGATCCGGTCATCGACGCCAACCTCGCCATCGCGCTGGATGCTCTGCTGGCCGAGCACAGCGTGACCCGCGCCGCCGCACGTCTGCAGACCTCGCCCGCCGCCATGAGCCGCACCCTCGCCCGTCTGCGCCGCATCCTCCAGGACCCCCTCCTGGTCCGGGCCGGACAGGGCATGGTTCCCACCCCACGCGCCCAGGCCCTGCGTGAGGAAGCCGCCACGGTGGTGCGCAGCCTCGCAGCGCTGCTCAGCCCTGGCGCGAGCGTCGACCCCGCCAGCCTCCGCAGCACCTTCACCCTCCAAGCCGCCGACCTGGTCGGCGCGGCACTGGCCCCCGGGCTGCTGCAACTGGCCCAGCGGGAGGCGCCGGGGGTCTCGTTCCGGATCCGGGCCGAAGAACTGGAGGCCGGACCCGCCCTGCGCGACGGCCGGATCGACCTGGAGATCGGATCCATCGACCACGTGGACCCGGAAACCCAGATCGAAGAACTGGTCAGCCTCCGCATGGTGGCGGCCGTCCGGCCGGGCCATCCGCTCACCGAAGGGCCACTGACCCCAGTCCGGCTTGCTGCCGCCCAACATGTCGCGGTCAGCCGCCGCGGCCGGTTCACCGGCCCCCTCGACACCGCCCTGGCCGAGCAGAACCTCCACCGGCGGGTCAGCGTCGTCCTCCCCAGCCACCTGGCCGCGATGACCCTCGCCACCCGCAGCGACATCGTCTGCCTCGTACCCGCCGCACCCCCCGGCGCTGCCCCCTCGCCCCTCACCCACGACGCCGGCGCCCTCGGACTGCACCTCCTCGACATCCCCCTGGAACTGCCACCGCTGACCATCGGCATGGCCTGGCACCCCCGACACACAGCCGACGGAGCCCACCGCTGGCTCCGCAACGCCGTCCGCCGGACTCTCTGCACACCGACAGCAGCTTCTGAGATCACCATGGCGGACCCCGAGTAGTGCGGCACCGGCCTATGCGGACGCATGCCCGTTGACAGCAACGTCGGAGTTCGGAAAGCAAGCTGAGTCATGCTCCGGCTCCTACCGACCTGTCGGTGGTCAGCAGCGTAGACGCGTCCGGCTGCGGCGCAAGCTCCGCCTGACGCAAGCCCTGTTCGGCAGGTCCCGGGGCGGGCTGAGCGGCGAAGTCCCGCCTCAGAAGCGGTCGACCGGCCCGCACGCGGCGGGACGGGTGTCCTGCCGCCCCCCGGGGGTGTTCAGTTGTCGGGAGGAAGATCCTGAGCTGCTCGGACTCACACGCTCCTGCCCCCTTCGCCGAGGGGCGGGCTCAGTTCAGGCCGGTGAGAAACTCGCTGAAGAGCCGGCTGGCGGTCTCGGAGTCGTAGAGGCGCTCGAACTCGGCCCGGGCGAGGCGGCGCCGGAATTCGCCGTGGTAGGAGGCGTCTCCCGCGTCGTGCATGAGGTCGGTGAACCATGCGGCGAAGGCCTGGTAGTTCCATACGTGCTTCAGGCAGGTCGAGGAGTACGCCTCCAGCAGGCCCGCATCGTGCTCCTTGACCTGCTGGAGGACGGCCGTGGCGAACGCCTCGGCGTCGTGCAGGGCCAGATTCATGCCCTTCGCGCTCATGGGCGGCACGATGTGCGCGGCGTCCCCGAGCAGGTACAGGCGGCCGTAGCTCATCGGGTCGTAGACCACACTGCGCAGCGGCACCAGCGTCTTGCTGGAGATCCTCCCCTTCGCGCCGACCGGTTCGCCGAAGCGTGTCTCGATCTCCTCCCAGATGCGTGCGTCCGTCCACTCCTCGGTGGAGCTGTCCGGAGGGCACTGGAGGTAGAAGCGGCTCGCCTGGGGGCCACGTGCGAACTGCCCGGCGAAGCCACGGGGGTGGATCGCCATCAGGGACTGGTGGTTGGCGGGGGCCTCGGCCAGCACGGTCAGCCAGGCGTACCCGTACTCGTGGGAGTGGCGGGTCAGCTCGCCCTCGGGAATGCTCGCCCGGCTGGTGCCGCGGTCCCCGTCGCAGCCGGCGATGAAGTCGCAGCTGATGGTCCGCGACGCGCCCGCGCTGTCGCGGTAGTGCACGCGCGGCTGCGGGCCGGTGATGTCCTCCAGCGACACCTCCTCGGCTTCGAAGCGGAGGTCGCCGCCGTCGCTGACGAACACGTCGATGAGGTTGCGCACGAGCACCTGCTGGGGGCAGAAGCGACCGTCGCCGTTGTCGTCGGCCAGGAACGTGTAGGGCCGCGTCTGGCCGTCGATGCGGAAGTTCATCACCGGCTCGAAGGGGACGCCGCCGAGGATCCTGTCCTCCAGGCCCCAGTGGCGGAACATGCGTGCCGCGCGGGTGTCGATGACGCCCGCGCGCTGCCGCTGCTCGACGTACTCCCGGCTGCGGCGCTCCAGTACGACGCAGTCGATCCCGCTGCGCAGGAGGAAGTTGCCGAGGGTGAGCCCGGCGACACCCGAGCCCACGATCACCACAGTGGTGTTCTCGTCCGTCACGGACATGGATGGTGCTCCTTCGTCTTCTCGTACCGGCCTGTGATGAGGCCGTTGGGTTGCGCCGACGCCCGGGGGCCGGGCGTTCTGCGGCGTGACGAGCGTGGGGCTTCGCCGTGGGCGGGGCCGCCCTTGCGCCCGCGGCCGCCGGGGGCGCAAGGGCGGCCTGTCCTGCGCGTTTGGCGCACCGGGGCGTGGCCCCTACCCTTAAGCGAAGTCTGCACTACGCATCATACGTAGTGCTCACTACGTTTGCAAAAGGAGTCGGTATGCGCCGGGATGGAGCCGCCAACAAGGAGAAGGTCCTGCTGGCCGCTGAGCACGTGTTCGCCGCGAAGGGGGCGGCCGCCTCCACCGAGGAGGTCGCCCGGCAAGCCGGGGTCAGCATCGCCACCGTCTTCCGGCACTTCCCCACCAAGCACGCCCTGATCGAGGCCACCGCGGTGCGCTACCTGGAGAAACTGACCGCCGAGGCGCTGCGGCTCGCCGACCGCGAGGACCCCGGCAAAGCGTTCGCATCTCTGGTGAGGACCCTCGCGGCAGCCGGGCCGGTGAAGATGACCCTGCTGGACCTGCTGCCCCCGCACGACGACGGCGAGGGCCTGTCCCGGCCCGTCACCGAGGCGGTCGACGCCTTCCGCGCGGCTCTCGACGGCGCGCTCCATCGCGCCCAGGCCGTCGGCGCCGCCCGGCCCGAGGTCACCGGCGACGACATCTCCCTCCTTCTGCGAGCCCTCGCGCACGCCACGGACCTCGGCGAAGGCGAGGCCCTCGACCGGGCTGTGGGCATCGTCCTCGACGGCCTCGGCGTACCGCGCTGACACCGGACGCTCTCCGCCCGCCCGGACCACGGACTCGGCCCTGAGGGCGAACTGTTCGGCGCCCGGCTTCGCAACATCCGATCACGGCTCGTCCGTGGCGTCCTTGTGGCGCAGGGGCCGCAAGGCGCCGGGCAGGTCGGGGAGCTGGAAGGAGTGCCGGCCCAGCACGTAGATGTGGTGGCGCACGAACGGGGAGAGCCGGGCGACGTCCTCGTCACGGATCTCGCAGCCGCCCGTGCGCGGCTGGGCCCAGGTAGCGGGTGTTGAACGGCACGAGCGCGTTGAGGACCAGGCCCAGCGCATTTTCCGGGCCAAGGCGTGGCGGCCTTTCTGGAGGTTGGCCTGCGCCTTGATCCGCCGTCGGCAGCCGGGCTCGTCGGCCAGGCGCAGGATGTGCAGGGCCTTGGCGGCCCGCCCGTAGTGCGCGATCGCGTCGCCGAGCGGGGTGGGGCGGCTGTCGCGCGAGAGCATGCGGATGCGGAGAGGCTGATCGAATCACGCCTGCAAGCGACGCGCCACGCTCGTATCCGTTGTTCAAACGACGGAATCCGTCGGAACCTCCATCAGAGGTCGGGAAGGATTCACCTCCCGTTCGCTGACCAGACGTGAGGGCACGGCGCTAATGGAGCGCGGCCTTCTACGGCAACGCGGGCGGCGTGCCGCTGCCCGACGGCTATCTGCGGGAGGTCTACGCGGCGGTGCGCCGGCACGGCGGTCTGGCCGTCACCGACGAGATCCAGGTCGGCTACGGGCGCCTGGGCCACTGGTTCTGGGGATTCGAGCGGCGGCAGGTGGTGCCCGACATCGTCTGCGTGGCCAAGGCCATGGGCAACGGCCACCCGCTGGGGGCGGTGATCACTTCGAAGGCCGTGGCCGACCGCTATCGCGACCAGGGCTACTTCTTCTCCTCCACCGGAGGCAGCCCCGTCTCCAGCGTCGCCGGTCTCACCGTACTCGACGCTCTGCGGGACGAAGACCTCCAGGGCGACGCGATGCGCACCGGAGCCCGTCTCAAGGCGGGGCTGGAGGCCCTCGGTGACCGCCACGTCCTGGTCGGCGCGGTGCACGGCTCCGGGCTCTACCTCGGCCTGGAGCTGATCCGGGACCGTGAGACCCTGGAGCCGGCGACCGAGGAGACCGCGGTCGCCTGGCCCGGTGCCGCCGGCTCGATGGCGTCAGCCGTCGTGGGTGGTGGCCGTGGCGACCACGCCGGAGTCGGGCAGCCGTGCGGCCCATTGCAGCCAGCGCTCCCTGGTCGTGCGGTTCGCGGGGGAGTGGGCGCGCCGTCCGGTGCCGCCCGCCTGCCAGGGCCGCGGGCCTTCCAGGGGCCGGTATTCGCATCCGGACGCGTCCAGCCTGGCCAGGTGGCCATCGCGCAGCCGCTCGACCAGGGACGGGTAGTCGGCCGGCGCGCCGGACCAGACGGTCTCCGCGATGGCGCAGGCGCGCGGGAACACCATGTAGTCCAGGTGCCGTTCCTGCGGAATGTACTCGCTCCACGCCTGGAACTGTCCGCCGAGCACCTTCGCCCGTTCCTGGTCCGTCCAGGACTCGGGCAGCGGCGCGAACGAGGCCGAGTCCTTCAAAGTGATCGGCCCGCCGATGGCCAGCGGCTCCTCGGGCAGGTCCGACTGGTCGTAGTCGAGGTAGGTGGGGTAGACGGGCGCGCGCACCACGTCGTGCCCCGCGGCGGCCGCCTGGCGGGAGATGGCGTCGCCGCGCCAGCACATCACGATCGTGTCGGGCAGCACGCCGCCGGTCTGGAACGCTTCGTCCCAGACCACCATGCGCTTGCCGCGGCCGGCAAGATGGGTGCCGACCTCGCGCAGGAACCAGCCGTGCAGCTCGCCCGGCTGCTCGGCGCCGATGGCCGCCATGTGCGCGGCCACCTCGGGATCGCCCGGCCAGTCCTTGGTGACGCACTCGTCGCCGCCCAGGTGCACGTACGGGGTGTCGATGGCGGTGAGCAGCTCGTCGATGAGCTCGCACACCAGTGTGACCGCGGCGGGGATGGGCTTGAGCACGCCGGCCGAGATGCCCCAGCCGCGCAGCACCTCGTCGGCGCCGGTGCCCAGCTCAGGGAAGGCGGTCAGCAGCGCGGAGGCGTGTCCGGGCAGGTCGATCTCGGGGACGATGGTGATTCCGCGCTCGGCGGCGTAGGCGGAGACCTCGGCCAGGTCGTCGAGGGTGTAGTAGCCGCCGTGCGGCGTGCCGTCGAAGGCGGGCTCCGCGCGATGACGGCCGACCATGGTCTCGCGGCGGTGCGTGGCCAGCTTGTTGATCTCCGGATATTTCCTGCTCTCGATGCGCCAGCCCTGATCGTCGGTGAGGTGCAGGTGGAGGCGGTTCATCCGATGCATGGCGAACAGGTCGATATAGCGCAGCAGGGTGCGCTTGTTCATGAAATGCCGCGCGATGTCGAGCATGCCGCCGCGCCAGCTCAGCGCGGGCTCGTCCTCGACCTCGCCACATGGCACCACGCCACCCGGGCGCCGGGCGGCTCGATACGCGTCCGGGCCGAGCAACTGCTTCAGTGTCTGTACGGCATGCCGTACTCCAGCAAGATCTGCACCGGTGATCTCGGCTCCGCCGGCCGAGACCCGCAGCCGGTAGGACTCCGGGCCGCCCGCAGCCAGGCGCACGGACAGTGCGCCCTCGGGGCCGGGGGCCGCGGGCAGCGGGCCGAGCAGCTGTTGCACCACCTCGACCAGGGCGGGATCGCCGTGCACGCTGCCGAGCGTGAAGGTCCCCGCGGCGCTCGCCGCGTGGCGGGGAGCGGGCAGCAAGGTGCGATAGGGATCGGTCATGCCAGTACCTTTCTCGAGCTTCTGGTACGGAGATAGAGCGTGAGTGGAACCACGGCCCCCGAGGAGACCGCCACGGCCGTGAGCGCGCCCGGCAGCCCGACGTGGTCGGCGAGGAACCCGATCAGCGGCGGCCCGCCCAGCATCCCCGCGTGCCCGATGCTGGCGGCCAGGCCCACGCCCGCCGGGCCGCCGAGCGCCCCCGCCTGCGCGATGGCCAGCGGGAACACGTTGGCCAGTCCCACCCCGACGGCGACGAACCCGCCGAACGCCACCGCCACGGAGCCCGCCCACGACGCGGCGAGGATGCCGCCCGCCGCCAGCAGGGCGCCGATCACGAGGACGGCGGTCTGGCCGTAGCGGCGCACCAGGCGGCTGCCCGCCAGCCGGGCGAGCGCGACCGCCACCGAGTACGCCGAGAAGCCGTAGGCGGCCAGGCTCGCCCCGGCGTGCAGGGAGTCGCGTAGGTGCAGCACGCTCCAGTCGGCCACCGCTCCCTCGCCGAACGCCGTGCACACGGCCAGCACCCCGCACAGCGCCACGCCCAGGCCGAGCGACCGCCGCCCGCCCTGCGCGGTGATCACCGCGGGGGTCCTGCCGCGCAGCAGCGGCCTGGCGAACGCGGCAGTGCCGGCGAGTACGAGGGCGGACACCAGCAGGAAGTGCTGCCAGGTGGTCAGCCGGGCCGCGACGAGGCCGCCGAGCAGCGCCCCCGCCAGGCCGCCCGCGCTCCACAAGCCGTGCAGCACCGACATGATCGGCCGCTGCGTGGCGTTCTCGACCTCGACGGCCGCGCTGTTCAGCCCGATGTTGACGGCGCCGTAGCAGAGTCCGGTCACCGCGAGTGCCACGCACAGCGCCGCCATCGTGTCCGCGAGCGCGACCGCCGGCAACACCAGGCTGACCAGCGCGAGGGCGCCGAGGATGACCGGCCGCGTGCCGTACCGCACACACAGCCTTCCGCTGACGGTCATGGCCAGCACCGTGCCGACCGACATGCACATGAGCGCGACGCCGAGCCCGCCCGTGGTGACACCCAGGTGGTCTTTGACCGAGGGGATGCGTACCACCCAGGTGGCGATGACGACGCCGTCCAGGAAGAAGAACAGCGACAGGGGCATACGTCGCAAATTAACAGGACGGTATCCAGAAAGAAAGGGGCTGTGATAAACAGTCGCCATGCCCCGCACCGCCTCCCCGCACACCGCGCGCCTGATCAACGACAGGGCGGCGTACGACCTGCTGCTCGCCCACGGCCCCCTGTCCAGAGCGGAGCTGCAGCAGCACACGGGCCTGTCCAGGGCGACGGTCGGCGACCTGGTCGACCGCATGGTGGAGCAGCGCCTGATCTCCCAGGTCGGCCAGGCGCAGACCCGGCGGCGTGGTCCGAACGCGCTGCTCTACGGCGTGGTGGCCGACCGGGCGCACGTGGCGGGCGTGGAGGTCCGCCCCGACCAGGTGCTCGCCACGGTCAACGACCTCACCGGACGCCAGGTCGGCGCCGCCGCGCTTCCCCAGGATCCACACGCGGCGCCCGACAGGCTCGTGTACGACGCCATCGCCGCCGCGCTGGCCGACGCCAAGGTCACCCGCCTGGACGGCGTCGTCATCGGCACCCTCGGCGTGGTCGATCCGGTCAGCGGAGACGTGGCCTTCATCTGGGCGCTGCCCACCTGGCACGCCAACCTGCTGCCGGGCCTGCGCGACCGGCTCGGTGGTGTCCCCGTCCTGGTGGAGAACGAGGTCAACCTGATCGGCCTGGCCGAGCACCGGCTGGGCGCGGCGCGCGGGCACGACACGTTCGCGCTGCTGTCGCTCGGCGAGGGAATCGGCGTGGCGGTGATCCTGGACGGCCGCCTGCACCGCGGCAGGTCGGGCGGCGCCGGTGAGATCGCCTACGCGCCCACCGGTCTCGGCGGCGGCACGTTGCAGCGCCTCGTCGGCGGCCCCGCCGTGCGCGAGCTTGCCTCACAGTACGGCCTGCCCGCCGACGACGCCGTTTCAGCGGTACGGCGGGCCACACCGGACTTCCTGGACGCGCTCGCGGACCGCGTCGCGATCGCGGCCATGGGGGTCTGCGCCGTCCTCGACCCCGGCTTCGTGGTCCTGGCAGGAGAGATCGGCCGGACGGCGGGCCCGCCGCTGGCCGCCAGGGTGGAGGAGCGGCTCCAGCGCGACACCCCGCTGCCCACCCAGGTCGCCGTCGGCACTGTGGAGGGGGACCCGGTGGTACGCGGCGCGGTGGTCATCGCCCTGGAACGCCTCCACCGCCAGACATTCGGCGAACCCGGCGCGTGACCCTCCGCACCGGCGACCGCCGAGACCGTCAGTGCGGAGCGCGGCGTAGCCGGTCGGGCCGGTGGTGGGTCAGTAGTTGAGGGTGATGGTCACGTCGATCGAGCCGTCGTGCGGGACGCGCAGGGCGTGGAAGCGGCGTCTGCCGTCCCTGAAGTAGGTCAGGGACCCCGCGCTGAGCGTGGCCGTCCGGGCTGCGCCCCAGCGGATGCGGATGACGCCCCGGCTCCGGCGCAGGTCCAGGCCGTCAGCGAGGGCGGAGGTGGCGCCGCCGAACGCGGCGGTGGTGCCGTCGGTGAAGGTGAGCCGGTCGGTCGGGTGCAGGATCAGCGGGATCTGTTCCGTCGCCGCCGTCACGGCCCTGACCGAGCGGTGGACGGAGCCGTCCGTGACGGTTACCTCGGTGCTGACCGAGGCGTTGCGGAAGCGCAGCACGTACGGCTCGCCGCCGGGGAACTCGGCGGGCAGGTCGCCGTCGGCGTCCGGGGCCTGGCCGGGCAGGACCGTCGCCCAGCAGGCGTAGTCGTTGTCGTTGAGGGACTGGATGACGGTGCCGGCGACCGGGTGCCAGAGGAAGCTCAGGCCCGTGCGGGTGAGGGAGGTGGCGCGGGTGCCGAAGTAGCCGCCCAGGTAGAGGTGGGGACGCCGGAGGTAGAAGAAGTCCTGCCCGTGGTCGGTTCGGTGCTCGACGAAGCGCTTACCGGCGAGGTAGGGCAGTGCCGCGATGGCCTTGCCGCGCTGCCCCCTGTTCGGGAACGCCTCGCCGTACAGGGCGTGGGTGAGGATGCGGGGCGAGGTGTCCTGCTTGGCGAGCCGCCCCACGGGCGCGGGGTCATCGGCCCAGGCCGCGCGGGCGGCGGCGAGGTCCTGCCGCGCGCTCATGAACGCCCCCAGCGCGGGCACGTCCGGCACGAACAGCGAGTTGAGCGCCGTCCGGTCGGGGTCGGGACGGACGTCGTCGTAGTACCGGGTGCTGGTACGGGTGGACGGCGCGATGTTGGTGAGGTACCCGGAGCCGTCGGGCTCGCGCAGCAGGTTGTAGCCGAGCCAGCCGGCGAACTTCCCGGCCATCGCCGCCAGCGCGGGGTCGCCTGTCCGGTGGTAGAGGTCGGCCATCTCGGGGAGCATGACCTCGAAGTTGTAGTTCATGTCCATGCCGCGCTGCTCGTAGAAGAACCCGGCGGGGCTCTGGCCGGCGGTGGCGAGGCGGCTGATGGCGTCCGACAGGCGCCCGCTCAACGTCGCGTCCGGGTCGAGCTTCAGCGCGAGCGCCGATCCGGCCAGCCCGGAGGACGTCTGGTTGGCGTACTCCAGGCGCGACTGCCACACGGTGCCGTTGGCCGGGTCGAGGAACCAGGTCATGGCCGTGCGCAGGGCCGCGCTGAGCTGTGTCCTGCGGGCCGGGAGGATGTCGGCGCGGCGCAGGACGTCCAGCGTCTTGCTGAGGTAGCCGAGGCCGAAGCCGGTGGCGGCCATCGAGTGCTGGTCGAGGTGGTACTCGGGCCAGGCGCCGTCGGGGTGCTGGAGGCTCAGGTAGTGGCCGAGCGCGGCGTCCAGGGCTGACAGCAGGACGGGGTCGCCCGCGTACGGGTTCCAGGGCCGCGCGTTGGCGTAGAACCAGCTCAGCGTGTAGACGTGCTCCTGCACCCTGGCGTTGTAGGGCGCGGCGGGGGAGCGCCACCAGCCTCCGGCGAAGAAGCCGCTGTCGTCCATGTCGTTGACCATGGGCGCGAGGGTCGCCAGGTACGGCGCGTACCGCTGCTCCGCCGGGACGAACTGCCGGCGGCCGGGCGCTCCCGCCGGCAGGGGGGCCAGCTGGGCCAGGGCGAGCGCCGGGCGTGGCGGCAGCGCGGCGAGCAGGGCGGTGGCGCCGGTGGCGGTCACAGCGGCGGTCACAGCGGCGGTCAGAAAGGCGCGGCGGGGGATGGCGGGCACGGGACGGCTCCTCTCCGGGCAGCGCGATCACGGTCACTGTGCATCGCGGTGCGGCTGATCGCACAGATTTGTCCACCGCAAAGCCGTCGTCAAGATGCTAATGCGAATTACTTCAGGAAAAATCGCCTCTTGACGTTTATTGGGAGTAGATCGCAGAATGATGCCTCAAATCCGGCTAATGCGCATTATCAACTTCGGCAGGTGTGACCCAACGTGACCCGACGCCTCACCCAGCAGGACATCGCCAGGATGGCCGGTGTCAGCCAGACGACCGTGTCGCTGGTGCTGAACAACCGCGCCGAGGGCGAGGCGCGGATCTCTTCGGAGACCCGCGAGCGAGTGCTGAGCGTGATCAGGGAGACCGGCTACGTGGCCGACCCCGTCGCCCGCCGCCTGGCCGAGGGCCGCAACCGGATCCTCGGCGTCTTCACCTACGAGGCGGTCTTCCCCGCCGGGAGCGCCGACTTCTACCACCCGTTCCTGGTCGGCATCGAGGAGCGCGCCGAGGACATCGGCTGCGACCTGCTGCTGTTCACCAGCGCCCGCGCCTCAGGCGAGCGGCGGCGGATCTTCAACCAGGAGAGCCGGGTCCGGCTGGCGGACGGCTGCGTGCTGCTCGGCCGCACCATCGACCGCGACGACCTGGCCAGGCTGCTGGCCGAGCGCATCCCGTTCGTGTCGGTCGGCAGACGCGACGACGCGGGAGGCCCGGTGCCGTACGTCGGCGCCGACTACCCGGCGGCGGTCCGCGAGCTGGTCGAGCGGGCGATCCGGCTCGGTCACCGGCGGCTGGCCTACGTGGGCGCGGGCGAGGGCGCCGAATCCTACGCCGACCGCCTGCGGGGCTTCACCGAGGGGTCCAGGGGCGTGGAGCGGCTGCACCTCCGGGCCGCAGGGCTGGACGACCTGCTGGATGCCGGGGTGACGGCGGCGTTCGTCGAGGAGTCCGCCGACGGAGTCGCGCTGGTGCGGGCGGCCGGCGAACGCGGCGTGCGCGTCCCCGGGGACCTGTCGATCCTCGCGCTCGGCGCGCTGACACGTCCGGTCCGCACCGACATCGACTTCGCCGGCTTCCGCATCCCCCGCCAGGAGATGGGCCGCCGGGCCGTCGAGCTGCTGGCCGACGTGCTTGAACACGGCGGAACCCCGCAGGAGCTGCTGCCGTGCGAGCCCGTCGAGGGCGCCACGCTGGCACCCGTTCATGGAGAGAGGTAACCCCCACGTGGTTGAGATATCGGCGGACGCGGTCGTCGTCGGAGGCGGGCTGGGCGGCGTGGCCGCGGCCCTGGCCCTGCTGCGGGCGGGCCGCACCGTGGTGCTCTGCGAGGAGTACGACTGGCTGGGCGGCCAGCTCACCAGCCAGGCCGTCCCGCCGGACGAGCACTCCTGGGTGGAGCGGTTCGGTGTCACAGCGAGCTACCGGGCGCTGCGCGACGGCATCAGGCGCTACTACCGCGACCACTACCCGCTGACGGAGGTGGCCCGCGCCAGGCGGGAACTCAACCCGGGCGGTGGCCACGTCAGCCGCCTGTGCCACGAGCCGCGCGTCGCGGTCGCCGTCATCGACGCGATGCTGGCCCCCTACCGCGGGTCGGGCCGGTTACGCGTGCTCCAGCCGTACCGGGCGACGGGCGCGGAGGTGGACGGCGACCGCGTCACGGCGGTGCGGGTGGCACACCGCGACGGTGGCGGCGAGGTCACCGTGACCGCGCCCTACGTCCTGGACGCCACCGAGACAGGCGAGCTGCTGCCGCTGACCGGCACCGAGTACGTGACCGGGTTCGAGTCGCAGGCGGAGACCGGCGAGCCGAGCGCGCCCACCGAGGCGCAGCCGCTGAACATGCAGGCCGTGTCGGTGTGTTTCGCACTCGACCACGTCGACGGCGACCACACCATCGACAGGCCGGACTCCTACGACTTCTGGCGCGGCTACCAGCCGCCGTTCTGGGGCGATCGGCTGCTGTCGTGGCGCTGCCCGAGCCCGCGCACCCTGGAGATCGTCGAGCGTTCCTTCACCCCCAACCCCGGTGACGACCCGCTCCTGGTGGAGGCGGACCAGCGGGTCAACCCGGGCGACGCCAACCTGTGGACGTTCCGCCGCATCGCCGCCCGCGACACCTTCGTCCCCGGCGCGTACGCCAGCGACATCACGCTGGTGAACTGGCCGATGATCGACTACCTGGAGGGGCCGGTCATCGACGTCCCGGACGCGGCCGAGCACCTGGCCGCCGCCCGCGAGCTGTCGCGCTCGGTCCTGTACTGGCTGCAGACGGAGGCCCCGCGCCACGACGGCGGCACCGGCTACCCGGGGCTGCGGCTGCGCGGCGACGTGACCGGCAGCGTCGACGGCCTGGCCCAGGCCCCGTACGTCCGCGAGTCCCGCCGCATCCGCGCGCTCACCACGGTGACCGAGCAGGACCTGTCGGTGGCCGTGCGCGGCGACAAGGGCGCGGTGAACTACCCGGACCCGGTCGGCGTCGGCATGTACCGCATCGACCTGCACCCCTCGACCGGCGGCGACAACTACATCGACGTGGCCTGCTCGCCGTTCGAGATCCCGCTGGGCGCGCTGATCCCGCAGCGGATGGCCAACCTGCTGCCCGCCTGCAAGAACCTCGGCACGACCCACATCACCAACGGCGCGTACCGGCTGCACCCGGTCGAGTGGAACGTGGGCGAGGCCGCCGGGGCGCTGGCCGCCTTCTGCCTGGACCACGCCACCTCGCCGCAGGCCGTGCGGGAGAGCGAGGCCCTCCTCGCCGCCTACCAGCTGCGCCTCACCGGTGACGGCGTGGAGCTGCGCTGGCCCGACATCGCCGGCTACTAAGGAGATCGGATCATGAAACCACTCGGGAGGCTGGCCGTCCTCGCGACCGCCGCCCTGCTCACCGTCACGGCGTGCGGGAGCGACGCGCCGCCCGCGCAGCAGGGGCCGAAGACGCTGCGCATGACGATCTGGACGGCCAACGAGGCCCACCTGAAGCTGTTCAACGAGATCGCGGCCGGATACCCCAAGGCCAAGGTCACGTTCGACCCGATCCCGGTCGAGAGCTACACCACCACGCTGACGACGCAGATGGCCGGTGGCAACCCTCCCGACCTGGCGTGGGTGCTCGAAGGCTCCGCGCCCGACTTCGTCGCCTCCTCGACGCTCGCCCCTCTCAACGGCAAGCTGGACAACGCCGGCGAGCTGATCCCGTCCACGACCAAACTCTGGGAGAAGGACGGCGAGCTGTACGCCTACCCGCTGTCCACCTCGCCTTTCGGTGTCTTCGTCAACAACGACCTGCTCAAGCAGGCCGGTCAGCAGACACCCAGGGAACTGGTCAAAGCCGGGCAGTGGACCTGGGACAAGGCGATGGCGATGAACGCGGCCGTGGCCAAGAAGGGCAAGGCGGGTCTGGTCGTCCAGGACTTCGACTACAAGAACTGGACGAACCTGGCGGCGATCTGGGGCGGCTGGGGCGCGCAGGCGTGGAGCGAGGACGGCAGGACCTGCGGCTTCAACCAGCCGCCCATGGTCGAGGCGATGACCTTCCTGCACAAGTCGATCTTCACGGACAAGGCGCTGCCCGGGCCGGGCGCCACCGCCGACTTCTTCGCGGGCGACGCCGGGATGGTCATCACGCAGATCTCCCGCGCCGCCCTACTGAAGGACGCCACCTTCGGATGGGACCTGGTGCCGCTGCCGTCGGGACCGAAGGGCGACTACGCCGTCATCGGGCAGGCGGGCATCGGCGTGCTGAAGAAGTCGCCCAACGCCGACCTGGCGGCCGACTTCCTGGCCTACTTCACCAACTCCGCGAACTCCGCCAAACTCGCCGCGTACTTCCCGCCGCCGCGCTCGTCGCAGCTCACCGCCGCGACACTGGCCAAGAGCAACCCGCTGCTCAAGCCCGAGCAGCTCCAGCAGGTCGTGGTCGACGGCGTGGGCAAGGGCGTGGTCAAGCCCGCCCACACCAACCAGGCCGAGGTGCAGCAGACGGTCCGGGCCGCGCTCGACCCGCTGTGGCAGCCCGGCGCCGACGTCAGGGCGGTGCTCGACGGCGTCTGCGCGAAGATCCAGCCGATGCTGGGCTCGTGACATGGTGGCGACCCAGGTGAAGCCCCGGGGACTGACGGGTCACACCGTCTCCCGGGCGCCCTTCTGGACCATCCGGCGCCGCGACAACCTGGTCGGCTACCTGTTCGTCGGACCGCAGCTCGTCGGCAGCGCCCTGTTCGTGCTGCTGCCGCTCGCGCTGGTCGGCTGGTACAGCTTCCAGGAGTGGAACGTCCTGGCCGGAACCTTCGAGTTCGCCGGCGCCGACAACTACGCCAAGCTGTTCGCCGACCAGAACCTGCGCGGGGTGCTCGCCGCCACGGCGCTGTTCTCCGTCGGGCTGGTGGCGCTCAACCTGGCCCTCGCGCTGCTCCTGGCCATCCTGCTCAACCAGCGGCTGCGCGGCACCACGGTGTTCCGCGTGCTGTTCTTCTCGCCGGTGCTGGTCTCGCTGGTCGCCTGGACGGTCGTCTGGCAGTTCCTGCTGCAGGCCGACGGCGGGATCAACGGGCTGCTCGGCGTCGCCGGGATCGACGGGCCGAACTGGCTGCGTGGTGAGGGCACCGCGATGCTGTCGGTGATCGTGGTGCAGGTGGTCAAGAACGTCGGGCTCAACATGGTGCTGTTCCTGGCGGCGTTGCAGGGCGTGCCCGCCCAGCTCTACGAGGCCGCCCAGCTCGACGGGGCCAGGGCGTGGACCAGGTTCGCCCGGATCACGGTGCCGCTCATCAGCCCGACCATCCTGCTGACGTCGATCATCACGGTCGTCGGCTCGTTGCAGGTGTTCGCGCAGATCGCCGTCCTCACCCAGGGCGGGCCCGGCACGTCCACCACGGTGCTCGTCTACTACCTGTATCAGCAGGCGTTCCAGTTCCATCACTTCGGCTACGGCGCGACCCTGTCCGTCGTGCTGTTCGTGATCGTCGGCGTGCTCACGCTCGTGCAGTGGCGGCTGCGCCGGAAGTGGGTCTTCCATGAGTCGTAAGCTGAAAATCGTCCTGTACGGGCTGCTCTGCCTGCTGTGCGTGCCGTTCGTCTTCCCGACCTGGTGGATGGCCACCTCGTCGCTGAAGCCCGTCAGCGACATCTTCGCCTTCCCGCCGGCGCTGTTGCCCTCCCGCTGGGACCTGTCCGCCTACCGGCAGGTCTTCCAGGTGCAGCCGTTCGCCGAGCAGTACCTGAACAGCCTGTACATCGCCCTCGTGGTGACGCTCGGCACGATGGCGGTGGCCGCGATGGCCGGGTACGCGTTCGCCCGCATCCGCTTCCCCGGCCAGAACGCGCTGTTCGTCGTGGTGCTGATCGGGCTGCTCATCCCGAGTGAGGTCACGATCGTGCCGCTGTTCCAGATGTTCCACACCCTGGGACTGACGAACACGCACTGGCCGCTGATCGTGGTGCCGATTCTGGGCGCGCCGAGCGTCCTGGCGACGTTCATCATGCGGCAGTTCTTCGTCACCCTGCCGGGCGAGCTGGAGGAGGCGGCCCGGGTCGACGGCCTGGGCAGGTTCGGCACATTCGCCCGGGTCGCGCTGCCGCTGGCCAGGCCCGCTCTGGGAGCGGTGGCCATCTTCACGTTCCTGCACAGCTGGAACCTGTACCTGGAGCCGATCGTCTACCTCTCGACGCCAGAAAGGTTCACGCTGCCACAGGCGCTCACCCAGTTCGTGGACGCGTACGGCGGCCCGCTCTGGAACGTGCAGCTCGCCGCGGCGACGATGACCGCCCTCCCGGTCCTGGTCGTGTTCGTGCTCGCCCAGAGGCAGTTCATCGAGGGCCTGGCGCACACGGGCCTGAAGGGCTGATGCGTGGTGGGTGCAGGAGCGTGCCCGCCACCTGCTCGTACTGCTCGCCCAGCCACGTCACCAGGACGTCGACGGTGTCGGCCCAGGACTCCCGAAGTTCGTCGCAACGCAGGTCAACGAGGCGCCATCGGCATGACTAGCGCCGTTCGAGCGTGAGCAGCGGCTCAGAAAACACCGGCGCTGGTGCGCCGGGATCTGCGGCAACAGCCTGCTCCAGGCGGCGGAAGCCGGCCTCCAGCTCGTCGGGACTGAGCTGCGCGAAGAACGAAAGGGTGCGCAGGCGCAGCCGTTCGAGCATGTCAGCGCGGGTGCCGTAGGACGGCTCGGTGACCGTGCCGAAGCTGGTAACGCGCCAGCCGTCCGACGTGAACATCGCGATGACCTCGTGCAGTGGCTGAAACAGCGAGGCGTCCACCTCAAAGCCTCGGGGGAAGTGCTCCAGCCACCACGGCCTGGGATGGTGGTCGCTGAAATTCGCGCGCAGGAGCAGCCGCCCGCCGGGCCTGAGCACCCTGGCCAGCTCCCGGGCCGCCCGCGGCTTGTCCTGGACGTGGTGCCAGGACAGGAACATGAGAGCGTAGTCGGCGCTGCCGGACGGCACCGGCATGTCCTCGGCGGAGCCTGCCAGATACCGCACACCGGGATGCTGGGACTGCGCCTGCGCAATCTCGCGCATGCGGGCCGACGGCTCGACGCCGGTGACCGGTCCGAACGCTCGCGCCAGCGCGGGGGTGAACCTGCCGGTCCCTGAGCCGACGTCCAGCCCCGCCAGCGGACGCCGCTCGGGCAGCACCGCTCCGAAGGCACTGATCCATGTCTGCAACTGCTGCTCGGTGAGCGCACGGCCGCGCGCGTAGTCCTGGTACTGCTCCGTGTCGTAGTCGATCCGCCTCATCGCAGCTCCCGCGTCAGCCGGGCTACGGCGAACCGTCGGCCCGATATATCGACTTGATACATCAGCACGATATGCAGGGTCGCGTCATGCCGCAAGTCGGGCATTGCGGTCGGGCGTGTCGGCGCCGCGGTGACCGGCCAGGTCCAGGCGCGTCACGGGAACTGGAAGACCGTCTGCAAGCGGCATCCCGCTGGTCGATGGAGGGGATGTGGGCCAAAGTCCTGGATGCGCTGCGGCCGGGTGTGACCAGGGCGAGGGCGCGGACTGGACGGCGAGCGTGGACTCCACCGTGATGCGCGCCCACCGGCACGCCGTCGGCGCCCGCCCAGGGGGATCAGGTAGATCACGAAACAGGAACGGGCCGGGAGCCGCCGGGGCGATCCTGTGGTTTCGGCGTTTGCCGGTGCGGGACGATGCTCAGCTCAGGCGGGCTTGCAGGAGGCAGAATTCGTTGCCTTCGGGGTCGACCAGGCAGTGCCAGGACTCCTCGCCGGTCTGGCCGATGTCGGCCGGGCGCGCCCCGAGCTTCAGAAGGCGTTCGAGTTCGGCGTCCTGATCGCGGTCGGTGGCGTTGACGTCGATGTGCAGCCGCAGCTTGCCCGCCTTGGGCTCGGTAGTGGGGCTGAAGATCAGAGTCGGCTGCAGTCCGCCGAACCCTTCCTGTGGTCCGATCTCCACCGCGCCGTCGTCGTCGGTGTCGAGCACGATGAAGCCCAGCACCTCGCACCAGAAAGCCGCCAGCTGTTGTGGATCCCGGCAATCGATCACCAGCTCAGAAATGCGACTAGCCATGATCGGCACCCTACAGGGCGTCAACCGCACGCAGCCAATCCTTAACCGGGCCCAGCGGTGGCGCGTCCATGCCGCCCGTGCCACACTCACTGTTATAGAACTCATTACGGAGTTATAGAACGATCGGAGCAGGGCATGGGAGACGTGTTGCCGTGGCGGGAGCCGGTCCCGCTGGACGGGACGATGGGGGAGCCCCGAGCGCGGGGCCGATTCGGCGAGTACGGCGGACGGTACGCGCCGGAGTCCCTGGTGGAAGCGTGCCGCGAGGTGGACGAGGCGTTCCGGGAGGCCTGGGCGGATCCGGGGTTCCGCGGCGCCCTGGCGCGGCTGCTCGCCGTGCACGCCGGGCGGCCGACCCCGCTCACACCGGCCCGCCGGCTGTCGGAGGCGCTGGGCGTGCAGTTGCACCTCAAGCGTGAGGATCTCACCCACACCGGATCCCACAAGATCAACAACGTGCTGGGCCAGGCCCTGCTGGCCACCCGGATGGGACGGCGCAGGCTGATCGCCGAGACGGGAGCGGGCCAGCACGGGGTGGCCACCGCGACCGCCGCCGCGCTGCTCGGGCTGGAGGCCACGGTGTTCATGGGCGAGCGCGACATCGAGCGGCAGGCGCTGAACGTCTTCCGGATGCGCATGCTGGGCGCCGAGGTGGTTCCGGTGACCACGGGCAGCCGTACCCTCAAGGACGCGACCAGCGAGGCCATGCGGCACTGGGTGGGCGCGACCGGCGACTCCCACTACTGCATCGGCTCGGTCGTCGGGCCGGATCCGTACCCATGGATGGTCAGGGAGTTCCAGCGGGTCATCGGCGACGAGGCCCGCGGGCAGTGCGCCGCCGAGCTGCGGACCGGCGTCCCGGACTACGTGGTCGCGTGCGTCGGCGGCGGCTCCAACGCGGCCGGCACGTTCGCCGGATTCGCCGACACCCCGGCGCGCCTGGTCGGGGTCGAGGCGGAGGGCGGCGCCGGGGCGGCCCGCGGCCGGCTCGGCGTCCTGCACGGCTGCCGCTCGCTGTTCCTGCAGGACGACGACGGGCAGATCACCCAGGCGCACTCCATCGCCGCCGGGCTCGACTACCCGGGAGTCGGCCCGGAGCACGCCCACCTGCGCGACCTGGGCCGGGCCCGCTATGTCACGGTGACCGACGAGGAGGCGGTCGGCGCGGCGGTACGGCTGGCGCGCACCGAAGGCATCGTCCCGGCGCTCGAATCGGCGCACGCCCTCGCCTGGGTGATCCGCGCGGCGGGCGTCGGCGACCTGCCCGCAGGATCGACGGTGCTGATGACGTTGTCCGGCCGGGGCGACAAGGACGTCTCAACCCTGAAGGAGCTGCTGTGACGCACCCCACCCTGGCCGCGGGCGCGGTCGAACGCCGCCTGCGTGCCCGCCGGGACGCCGGCCGCGGCCTGCTCATGCCGTACGTCACCGGGGGGATCACGGCCGCCTGGACGGACTACCTGCGGGCGTTCGCCGCCGCCGGGGCGGACGCGATCGAGGTCGGCCTGCCCTTCTCCGACCCCACACTGGACGGCGTCACCATCCAGCAGGCCAATGACACGGCACTGGCCCGGGGGGCGAGCACCCGCCGGATCCTCGCCGACCTGTCCGGCATGCCGGACCTGGGCGTGCCGCTGGTCGCCAGCACCTACTACAACCTGGTGCTGCACGACGGCCCCGAGGCGTTCTGTGCCGCGCTGCGCCGGGCCGGCGTCGGCGGCCTGATCGTGCCCGACCTGCCGGTGCACGAGGCGGACGAGCTGACGGACGTGGCCGCCGCCGCCGGGATCGAGCTGGTCCTGCTGGCGTCGCCGGCGACGCCGCAGCCGCGGCTGGCGGAGATCTCGTGCCGCAGCCGCGGATTCGTCTACGCGGTGTCGCTGATGGGCACCACCGGTGAGCGGGCCGTTCTCGCCGTTTCGGCGGCGGAGCTCACCGAGAGGATCAGGCGCCTCACCGACCGGCCGGTCTTGCTAGGATTTGGCATTTCCACCCCGGACCAGGCACGCGAAGCCCGCCGGCACGCCGACGGCGTGGTGGTCGGCGCCGCGGTCATGCGGCGGGTGCTCGACGGGGCTGGGCCGGACGACCTGCGGGCCTTCCTCGCGACCCTGCGGCAAGCCCTCGACCAGGAGTGTGACCGACCACGATGACCCCCGACGCCGGGCACGAGGCGAGATACCGCGCCATCGCCGCCGACCTCGCCGCGAAGATCCGGTCGGGACACTACGCCCCCGGTGAGGCCCTGCCGCCGCAACGGGAGCTGAGCGCCTCCTACGGGGTGACCCTCATGACGCTGCGCCAGGCGTTGCGGGAGCTCAGCGACGAGAGGCTGATCGTGCAGCAGCCCGGCAGGGGCACGTTCGTCGCCCCGCCCAACCTGGCGTACCAGCTCGACTCGCTCCGCAGCCTGGTCGACGACCTGCGTAAACAGGGCCACGACGTGCGCACCGCGGTGGCCGGGCGGGCGGTGCGCCGCGCTCCCGCCCGGATCGCCGCGGAGCTGCGGCTGCGTCCCGGCGACACCGCCCTGCGGCTGGAGCGGGTCCGCGAGTTCGCGGGACGTCCCGCCGTACACCAGGTGTCCTGGGTCCGCCGGCCGGTGGCCGACCAGATCCGCGACCGCGACTTCACCGCCGTCTCCCTGTACGCGGCCCTCGCCGACGCGGGAGTGACGGTCGCCCGGGCGTCCGAGGTGGTCCGGCCCGGTTTGCTCGACCCCGCCGCCGCCCGCCACCTCCACGAGCCGCAGGGCAGCCCGGTGCTCGTCAGCACCCGGATCACCTACACGCACGACGCCACGCCCGTGGTGTCCGACCATGCCACCATCCTCGGCAGCATGATGGAGATCCGCACCGAACGCGCCGCCACCGGCCTCTCTCTCACCTGGGGCGCCACCAGCTGAGAACCTGTGTGCGGTCTATCCCACCCTGGCGACGAGCAGGTGTTGGCTCCGGCCTCGGCGGCGTGGGTGAGCGCCGAATGCCGCAGGTCGTGCAGCGTCCACCCGGGTGCGGCGGCGAACTGGTCGGGGTCGGCGATGTCGCAACTACGCCCTTACGCCTTACCGGCCTGGCACCTGCTCTCGCAGGACCGCTTCCAGGCTGCGGGGCTGGTGGCCGATCAGTGTGGCGAGGGTGGGGTCTACCGTGGCGAACTCGCCGGCCCGGGCGGCGGCGAAGACGCCCAGGAGTCGGTCGGCGGTCTCCCCGGGGACACCGGTGCCGGTCAGCTGTGCGCGGAACTCCTCGTCCGGCACTGCGGTCCTGGTGATGGTTCGGCCTAGCACCGCACTGGCGATCTTGGCGATGTCGTCGAAGGTGAGCGCCTCGGCTGCGGTGAGCGGTGGCGTGGGTCCCTCGAAGCGGCCTTCCTCGGTCAGGATGGCGGCGGCCGCCTCGGCCAGGTCAGCGGGCGCGGTCCAGCTGACCGGACCGTCCGCGGGGAGCACGGCCTGGCCGGATTCCAGGCCGTGGCCGAGGAACCGCAGCGCGCTTGAGGCGTAGAAGCCGTTGCGCAGCGAGGTGAACGGCGTGCCCGAGTCCTGGAGCATCTGCTCGGTGGCGGCGTGGTCGCGGCAGGCCTGGAAGTGCGAGGAGGAGCTGGCGCCCATGTGGCTGGTGTAGAGGATGCGCTCGGCGCCTGCCGCGACGGCCGCGTCGATGGCGGTGCGGTGCTGTTGCAGCTTCTCCTCACCCATCTTGTCGACGGAGACGATGAGCACCTGGGTGGCGCCTTCGAAGGCGCGAGCGAGGCTGGTGGGGTCGGTGAAGCTGCCCTGCCGAACCCGTACTCCCCGGTCGGCGAGCGTCTGTGCCTTCTGTGGGACGCGGACGCTGACGCCGATCCGGTCGGGCTGTACGCGCGTGAGCAGGTTGTCGACGATCTGGCGTCCGAGTTGTCCGGTGGCCCCGGTCACGATGATCACGATGCGTGCCTCTCGGTGATGTTTCCAGTGGAATCAATTTCAGAGTGACGCTGATAATAACGGCGATCTGAGGAGTGCGGTATCGTTGATACGTGACGCCGCATTCACCAGAGGGAGCCGACACCCCGGTCCGCGAGCAGACTCGGCAGCGGGTCATCGAGGCCGCCATCGATCTGCTGACGCGCGAGGGGCGCGACGCGGTCACCACCCGGGCGGTCGCGGTCGCGGCGGGCCTGCAGCCACCGGCCATCTACCGGCTCTTCGGCGACAAGGACGGGCTGCTCGACGCCGTGGCCGAGCACGGATTCGCCGCCTTCCTCGCGGCCAAGCACGTCGACCCCGCCCCGGAGGACCCCATCGAGGACCTGCGGGCGGGCTGGGACGTCGCGGTCGAGTTCGGCCTGGCCAACCCCGCGCTCTACGTGCTGATGTACTCCGAACCCGCCAGGGAATCCTCGGCCGCTTTCAAGGCCGGCATGGAGATCCTCATGGGCCGGATTCGGCGCCTGGCCGCCGGTGGCTGGCTCCGCGTCAACGAGGATCTGGCCGCCGCCATCATCCACGCCACGGCGCGCGGCGCGGTGCTCACCTGGCTGTCCCTGCCGAAAGACCGGCGCGACCCGGCCCTGCTGAGCACGCTCCGCGAGTCCATGATCGCCGCCGTCACCAACCAGAAACCGGCCGTGCAGGAGGAGGGCCCGGCCGGTGCTGCCCGCGCACTCCGTGCCGTACTGCCCGAACAAACGAGTCTCAGCGACGGCGAGCAGCACCTGCTGCGGGAGTGGCTGGACCGCCTCGCCACCAGCGGCTGAGGCGCCTACTACACCAACGGAAATCCGGCGCTAACCCGCCACCCGAATCCCCGCCTGTCCCTCGCCCCGCTGGCCTGCGGCAACCCCGTTGACGCCGGATCGCGTTCCGCATCACTCCGAACCCCGAGCCCTGCAGCACATCAGCAGCAGGTGGACCCCGCGGTGCTCTTTCACGAACCGATGATCGGAATGCGGATACTGATAACCGGTGCTGCCGGCTGCTCCTGCCGGAACTCGCCGCAGAGCACGAGTCGCGGCTGACCGATCTACTGGCCCCGAGCCCGGCGGGCGGAGGTGGTCCCCGGCGACCTCGCCGACCGCGGGTTTGCCGAACGGCTCTGCGCCGGCGCGGATGCAGTCGTGCACCTCGCAGGGAACCCGCGTCCCGGCGACGACTGGGACCAGCTGCGAGGCCCCAGCATCGAAATGGCGACAGGGGTTCTGGCGGCGGCCGCGGAGGCGGGCGTACGGCGCGTCCTGCTCGCCAGCTCCGTTCACGTCCTCGGCGGCTACAGCTCGCCGGCCGCAGAGTACCGGGACATTGCGCCAGACGGACCGTCAACGATGTGTCGGCGCGGATGGGACTGACCGCCCGGGCCTCGGCGGCGGCTTCCTTGCGGCGTTCGGCGTCAGTCCTGGACGCGCCCAGGAGACACGGCAGGGTCAGGGGATGGTGACGAGAACCGTGCCGGTCTTTCCCGGCCGGACCGCGTGCTCAACGGCCTGCGCGATCTCGTCGATCCCGTACTGGGCTGCCACGTCGAATGCCTCAGCCGCCCCACGGGCGATGAGCTGGGCGGCGGTGTCCATGTCATGAGCGCGCTGCTCGGCGGAGACGGTCTGTGCCCAGCGGAGGACGGTCAGGCCCCGCAGCCCGAGGCTCGTGCCAAGGAGGTCCCCGGCGTGGACAGAGATGGGCTCCTTGGCGAGGACGCCGTAGGTGATCAGGGTTCCGCCGGGCGAGAGCAACTGCAGGAGGTCTCTGGCCAGCGCGCCGCCCACGGGGTCGACCGCGGCAGGAACAGGCCGTACCCCGACGTGCTCGCGGACCTCCTCCTTCCACGTGGGCCGAGCGGTGGAGACCACGGGAACGCCCGGGTAGCGCTTTCGCAGCGTCTGGGCGCCTGCATCGCTGCGGACGATGTTGATGTGCTGGATTGCGTGGTACTGAGCGACAGCGGACAGCAGGCGGCCGACGTTGGAGCCAGCGGCGGTCTGCAGGAAGACGCCGTTGTAGCCGACCGCGGCGTGCTTTTCGAGCTCACGCCGCAACATGATCACGGTAATGGGATTGACCAGCATCTGGGCGGCGATGCTGTCGGGAACATCGTCGCTCACAGGGACGACGAACTCCGCCGGGACGAGGACGTATTCGCTCCAGGTGCCGGGGTGCGGGAAAACGGACACGCGCGCTCCGGTGGTGACCCCGGAAGCTGGGGGAGTGTCGGGTCCTACCGCCTCGACGATACCGGTGGCCTCGATGCCGGGAGTGAGGTGTGCGGTCTGTGAGGGGTAGGGGCCCTGGATGGCGAGTAGGTCGCCGATGTGGATCGGGAAGGCGTGCACCCGCACCAGTATCTGGCCCGCTCCGGGTGGTCCAGGGGCGTCGACCTCCGCGACGGAGAGAACGTCGGCGGGGTTTCCGGACTGCCTGTAGATCACCTTGCGTGCCATGCCTGTTGCTCCTCGTTGTAGCGTGACGGCCGAGCCGCGCATCAGCGACCCGATCGCCCGCTCCTGGGCCTGCTGGGTGGGAACCACAATCCGACTGCTCCACGGCTTCCACCTGGGCCGGATGACTTCAGCCTGCCCGCATGAGAACGAGTTACGTCAGGCTCGCCACTTGCTGCGAAGCGGACAGGTTGCCCGTGAGGCGTCGTTCCACCGCTGCATCACCGCGGCGTAGTCCTCCGGGTCCAGTGCGGTGGCGGGCGTGGGTCTCGGCGTAGCTGAAGCGGCCCGGACCAACGCTTTAGGCGAACGCCGCGCAGGTGACGTTAATTGGCGGGACCTTGGGATCGCCTCTGCCAACTCCGAACCCTTCCATTCTCGGAGTGCTACCACGCATGTGTTTCCCTGATGAGGGGAAGAACATGAACACTTGGCGCCGCATGTCCATTACGGCCCGTATCACCCTGTTTACCGGGGTGATCGCGGGTTTGCTGTCTGCGTTCCTGGCCACGGCGCTCATGGTCGCGATCTATCGATATGCCACAGGAGATCTCATCAGTGAG
Source organism: Nonomuraea sp. NPDC000554 (assembly GCF_040300065.1). Classification (NCBI taxonomy): domain Bacteria; kingdom Bacillati; phylum Actinomycetota; class Actinomycetes; order Streptosporangiales; family Streptosporangiaceae; genus Nonomuraea; species Nonomuraea sp. NPDC000554. The sequence goes on from NZ_JBEPDC010000036.1 coordinate 54,618, forward strand.
ATCACCGCGGCCGGTGGGCGTGTGGTCCACGAGGTGGAGCACAACGAGGTGGTCAGACCGCTGGTCACGCACAGGGAACGCAACGTGCAGATCGTCAACGCCCAAGGTGCCGTCGTTGCCTCGACGCCGCAGCTCCAGGGCAAACCGGCCATGGCCACCTTCAACCTCGGCCGTACGCACACCACCACCGGCGTCGTATGCGGTGGAGTCTTCCCACCCGCTCAGTGCAACATCGTGGTCGCACAAACGGCCTACAGGGCCGGACAGGACTGGATCGTTTACAGCGCCTCTCCCAGAATCCCTCCGTTTGTTGAACCGTGGCTGGCCGTGACAGTGGTCGGCACGGCGGCGTTGCTCACGATGGGTATCACCGCCCTTGGGCATCGGATCGTCGCAGCGTCACTCAGGCCGGTGACCGCCATCCGAACGGAGCTCGACAACATCACCGAGACCTCCCCCGACCGCCGGGTACCCCTCCCACCGAGCCAGGATGAAATCCACGATCTGGCCGACAGCGTCAACCGGACACTGGCCCGCCTGCAGGCCGCAATGCAACAGCAGCGCCAGTTCACCTCGGACGCCTCCCACGAACTGCGTACCCCGATCGCCGCGATACGAGCCGAGGTCGAGGACGCTCTGCTGGCGCCCGAGGAGACGAGCGTGCCCACGCTGGGCAACACCGTTCTGGGCAGCGTGGACAGGCTCGAGGCGATCGTGGGCGACCTGCTGGCCATCGAGCGTCTGGAGACAGGAAGGCCAGTCGAGTTCGAGCCGGTTGACCTGGCCGAACTTGTGACCGCCGAATGTGAGAGGCGATCTCAGACGGACAAGAGGTACGAATCCTCGCTCGAGCGCGGCGTGGTGGTGGTAGGTGACCGACTTCGGCTGTCGCGCTTGCTCGCCAACCTGTTTGACAATGCCGAGCGACACACCGCCAGCACCATCGCCGTCCACGTACAGCGTTCGCCCAGCGCCAAGCGTGACGTGCAACGCTTCCCGCACGGCATCGCGGTGCTGGAGGTGGTCGATGACGGGCCGGGCATCGATCCGAGCAAGCGCGAGCTGGTCTTCCAGCGCTTCGCCCGGCTCGACACCGCCCGCGACCGGCAGGCCGGAGGCACCGGGCTGGGCCTGCCAATCGCTCGGCAGATCGCGGAGGCACACGGCGGCACGCTGCGGATCGAAGACAGCCCCCGAGGCGCCCGGTTCGTCCTGCGCATTCCCCTCAGTTAACGTGTGATGTGGTCTCTGACCAACGTATTCGTACCGATCGGATAGAGACCGACATACGACGGGTGGCCGTCACGTCTGCCGCGCGTGCCAGCGTGGCAGGACAGGTTTCTGCACCTTTAGGCGAGCGGGACCCGACGTGAAACCTTCCTGCGGTGTACGGCTATCGCCGCCCCGAGGGCGAGGGCGGCATATCCGCAGGTCACGGTCGAACCTGCCCATGGCGGGAGCGGGTAGTAGCCTCCGATCAGCGACTGATCCACGTCCACATGCGCGAACGTGGGGACGCTCTGCGTGATCGCGAACCCGGCGGCAGGGGTGATCATCAGCAGCCACGGCGCCAGACCCGCGACCGCCAGCAGGTAGGGCACGACGACCAGCGCGATGGCCAGCCCGATGGCCATGATGCCCCGCTTGACCAGCGCGGCCAGGCCCAGAGCCAGTACGGCGGCGGCCGCGGCCAGCGCCGCGTAGCCGACGATCACCCGCAGCTCGGTACCCAAAGTGATCGGCTGAATCGGGTTCTGATGGGCACGCAGCAGCGCCAGGCCCACGGGGACCACGACGCCCGAGGTCACCAGCCCCGCCACGAACGCGACCGCGCCGACCACCGCGGCCTTGGCCGCCAGCAGCCGCGCTGGGTGCGGCTCGGCCGGCGGGCTGGTCCCGATCAGCCCGCGCCGGTGTTCCGCCGTGACGAACGTGACCGCCACCACGAGCACCGGGATCAGCCCCACGGCCCCGCCGATCAGCATGAGGTCGGCGCGCACACCGCCCTCCACCGTGGCGGGCCCGATATCACCACTCCCGGTCACCATGAGCTTGTCGCCGGACTCGACGACCCCGCCCGGGTGATGCGGGGTCTCACCGTCGGACTCCATGGAGACGCCGACGTCGTCGCGGCGCCACGAACCGTTCGCGCTCTGCAGCTTGATCTGGTCGAAGGTGGCGGTGACCTGGGCGAAGGCTTTCGCCATATCCCACAACGCGCCTGGCGAGGTGGCGAACAGCCCGATCTCGACCGTCTCCGGCAGCCCGGTCAGCTTGACCGTGCTGACCTCGGTCCACGTCTTGCCGTCGTCTGACTCGTAGCCGCTGATGGTGTCGCCCGACCTGGTCAGCCGCAGCCACTGCGGGCCATTGTGAGGACCGCCGGCCACGTCGTGGACGTAGTTGTGCTGCATCCGCACGCCGTGAGCTCCGGTGAGCATGACGGCGGCATACGGTGTGCCCTGCTTGAGGCTCTGCCTGACGAGGAGCCCGGCCTTCGCCCACGGCACCACCCCCTCCGTGAGGTTGCGCACCCCGGGTACGGCGTCCGGCAGCCGGATCTGCCCGGTCATGTCCGACACGCGGGCGGTGATGCTGCCGTTCCCCTTGAGCGGCTGGTGCACGAAGTAGTACTTGTCCCTGACCGCCGTGCCATCGGGTCCCAGCAAAGGCGCGGGGCAGGGGCCCTCGCCCTTCCCGGTCACGCAAGTGCTGCGGACGCCCCCGGCGATCAACAGTCCGAGCGACACGGTGACCAGCGCGGAGGCCGCCATGGCGAGCACCCAGCCGCGCGCGGAGCGGAACCTGGTCCACTCCGCGCGCAGCACCTGGAGGAAGCCGTCCTGCCCGGCCCGTTGGCTGGATCGGTAAGGCGTAGATGAACTCATGCCGACGGTTGTACGCGGCACCCGGTTCCAGCTGGGTCGCGGCCGCTGCGACCCAGCTGGAACCGGGGAGCTGGCATCGTTGACCCATGGCATCTCGACCCGGCGGCCGGTTCGGCCGCCCCGCCCGCACGACGACCGGCGGTGATCGGCGGTGAGGGTCCTCGTCGTCGAGGACTTCGAGGTCCTCGCCCGCTCCATCGCAACGGGGCTGCGCCGCGAGGGCATGGCCGTCGACGTCGTCCTGGACGGCACCGCCGCCCTCGACCGCCTGGCCGCCACCCGCTACGACGTGGTGATCCTCGACCGCGACCTGCCCGGCGTCCACGGGGACGAGATCTGCCGGCGACTGGCCCACGGCCGCTGTGAAACCCGCGTACTGATGCTCACCGCCTCCGGCACGATCGAGGACCGCGTCGACGGGCTCAGCCTCGGCGCCGACGACTACCTGCCCAAGCCGTTCGCGTTCACCGAACTGGTCGCCCGCGTCCGTGCCCTGGCCCGCCGCGCCACCCCGCCGCTACCGCCCACCCTGGCATGCGGGGACATCACCCTCGATCCGGCCCGCCGAACCGCGTCGCGGGCCGGCCGGCGCCTTGACCTGAGCCCCCGCGAGTTCGCCCTGCTCGAATGCCTGCTCGCCGTGCCCGGCCTGGTCATCTCCGCCGAGGAGCTGCTGGAGCGCGTCTGGGACGAGGCCGCCGACCCCTTCAGCAGCGCCGTCAAGCACACCATGCACCGGTTACGGGCCAAGCTCGGCGACCCGCCCGTGATCGAGACCATCCGCGAAGGCGGCTACCGCATCGGACCGTCATGACCTCCAGAAAGCTCGCCAGAAGGTCTTTGCAGACGCGGCTCGCGCTCGCCTACGCGGCGGGCATCTACGCCGCCGGGGTCTTCGTGGTCGTCTTCGTCGCCGTCCCGCTCGCCAGCATCGACGCGGCCACCCCCAAGGGCCACCCCTCATCGAGCGCGATCAGCGAAACCGGGCCTGGGATCAGCCTGCCCCAACTCCTCATGGGATCCGCCGTCGCCCTGGTCCTGCTGATTCCCGTCGCCCTGGCTCTCGGCTGGTTCGTCGCCGGCCGGTTCCTGCATCCGCTGCGCGCCATCACCGCCACCGCCACCATCATCTCCGCCGGCGACCTCCACCGGCGCCTTGACCTCGGCGAGCCCACCGACGAGCTGACCGAGCTCGGCCACACCCTCGACGACCTGTTCGCCCGCCTGCAGGCGTCCTTCGACGCCCAACGCCACTTCGTCGCCAACGCCTCCCACGAGTTGCGCACCCCTCTGGCAGGCCTGCGTACTCTGCTCGAAGTCGCTCTCGCCGACCCCGATGCCGACACCGACACCCTGCGCTCGGCCTGCCAGGAGGCCCTCGCTCTGGGCGGACACCAGGAGCGGCTCGTCCAGGCGCTGCTCGCCCTGGCCACCAGCGAGCGCGGCGTCACCCGCTGGGACACCCTCGACCTCGCCCACGTCGTCGAAGGAGTGCTCGCCTCCCGCCGCGACCAAGCAACGCAGAACGGCATTGACCTCACCGAACACCTGACGCCCGCAGTGCTGGCCGGAGACCCCAGACTGATCGAAAGCCTCGTCGCCAACCTCATCGACAACGCCATTCGCCACAACCACGCAGACGGGCACGTAAAGGTCACCACGCAGACCTCCGCGACGCAGGTGGCCCTTACGGTCACCAACAGCGGGCCGGTCATCCCCGACAACCAGATCCAGCGTCTCTTTCACCCCTTCCAGAAACTGGCGCCTGATCGTCACGGCAGCCGCGACGGCTACGGCCTCGGCCTCGCCATCGTCAAGGCCGTCACGCAAGCTCACCACGCCACCCTCAGCACGGGCGCACGCCCAGAAGGCGGCTTGTCCATCACCGTGCGGTTCTCGCACGGATCTCCTCCGAACCGTCCCTAACGTCAGGCGTCGGCGCACAGGAAGCGCAGAAACCCCGTACGAGCAGCACACCGACATGCGCGGTCCTGACGCCGGCGTCAGGGCTGCGGCGAAGGGTGGGTCAGCTCCGGGCCTATCGCATCCCGGAACTGACCGCGAGGCTTCAACGTTCGCGGCTCACCGTTTCCACCGCCGTCGTGCAAGCCTCCAGGCCCGCTTCATCGGGCAGTACGCCGAGGCCGGGCTCGGCCGGAACCAGCATGTCGCCGCCGTCGAGCACGAACGGGCGGGTGATGTCGCGGTGGTAGTAGCGCTCGGTGGCGGAGATGTCGCCCGGCAGCGTGAACCCGGGCAAGCTGGCCAGCGCCAGGTTGGCGGCCCGGCCGAGGCCGGTCTCCAGCATGCCGCCGCACCAGACCGGCACGCCGTTCGCCTGGGCCAGGTCGTGGATGCGGCGTGCCTCCAGGTAGCCGCCGACGCGGCCGGGCTTGATGTTGATGATCGAGCAGGCGCCCTGTCGGATGGCCTCGGCCGCGTCGCGCGCGCTGGTGATGCTCTCGTCCAGGCAGACGGGCGTGTCCATGCGGGCGGCCAGGGCGGCGTGCGCACGCAGGTCGTCTGGGGCGAAGGGCTGCTCGACCAGCGCGAGCTCGTAGGCGTCGAGTTTCGCCAGGTGCCTGAGGTCGCCGGGCTGGTAGGCGGTGTTGGCGTCGACGGTGAGCATCACGCCGGCGCCGAACGTCTCACGCACCGCCCTGACCGGCTCGAGGTCCCAGCCGGGCTCGATCTTCAGCTTGATCCTGGCGTAGCCGGCGGTCAGATGCCGGTCGACCGTGTCCAGCAGCGCGTCGACGGTCTCGGTGATGCCCACGGAGACGCCCACGCGCACGCGGCGGCGTACCCCTCCCAGGTGGGCGGCCAGGCTGGTGCGGCGTGCCCGCAACCAGCAGTCCAGCACCGCCATCTCCACGGCCGCCTTGGCCATCGGGTGCCCGCGCAGGTGCCGCAGCGCGGGGCCGACCGCCGCCGGGTCCAGGTCGAGCGGGGCCAGCGCGGGCAGGATGAACCGCTTGATCACGTCGGCGGCCCCCGCGAGATATTCGGGGCAGTACGTCGGCTCGTCGTCGGCCACGCACTCGCCCCAGCCCTCGCCCTCGTCGCTGAGCACTCGCACGAGCAGCGCGGTGCGTACCGTCTGGGTGCCGAGCGAGGTGCGGAACGGACTGACCAGCGGCAGCGCGACCTCGCGCAGTTCGACGGCGTCGAGCTTCACGCGGCACCCCCGCGGGCGAGCAGGTACCAGCCGGAGCGCGTGAACCCGGTGACCCGGTATCCCCGGTCGAGCGCGCCGCCGAGCCCGCTCTCCAGCGCCGCCCGCCACCGCTGGGTCGCCGCCGGATCCGCTGTACGGAGCGACTCGACGTCCGCGGGGGTCGCGCACCGCAGCAGCGGCGCGCCCTCGGCCTCCCGTACGGTCCCCGTCTCGTCCACCACGACCACCCCGTCGCGATCCGAAACCGGCGGGGGAGCGGCGGCCTCGATCGGCCAGGTGACGAAGAGCCGGTCGGACGGCCCGCCGTCGTTGATGCCGTCGCTCAGCGGCCCGTAGAAGTCGGGCAGGTAGGCGCCGACCTGGGCACCCAGGCGGGCGAGGTTGAAGAAGGCATTGCGCCGGACCAGCGGGTCGAACGTCCATGACACGGCGGCGAGCCCGTGCTCGGCCGCCCAGGCCCGCTGGTGTTCCTTGAGCGCCCGGCCCACGCCACGTCCGCGCGCCCTGGCGGTGACACCCGCGACGTGCGAGTGCAGGCTGTGGTCGGCCGCCCGGAAGCCTGCCGCCACCCCGACGAGTTCGTCGTCGAGGAAGGCGCCGCCCACGTACCCGCCGGCGTGGGCGAACGCGCACATCAGGTCGAGGGCCATCGGCGGGTCGTCACCGCGTCTGGTTCCCCAGACCTCGCGCAACAGTCGGTCGGCACGCTGCAGCGCCCTGGTGCCGTGGAGGGTTCGGATGATGAGGTGTTCGGCCATGGGCCTCAGCATCGCGGTGCGCGCCGCCCGGGGCGTTGGCGTCCACGCCGAACTTCACCCGGTCTGCTTTGTGGCGCCGTTCAGCCTCAGCTGAAGGGCGAGCACCAGGCGCGTGTCCGGGTCGTCCAGCGCGATCAGCTCGCCGATCCTGCGCAGTCGATACCGCAGCGTGTTGGGGTGCAGCGACAGCAGCTCGGCCGCGCGGGGCACGTCGTAGTGGGCGCCGATCCAGACGGTCAGGCTGTGCACGTAGTGCGTGCCGTGCCTGGCGTCGTGCGCGGCGACCAGCGCCAGCGGCTCGCCGGACAGGGAGGGTTTGGCGCGCAGCGCGGCCTCCGTGTCCATGAGGAACAGCGCTGCCGACAGCTCCTCGTACGAGGCGGCCACTTCCTGGGTGAACGGCCCGCAGACCGCGCGCAGCGCCTCATCCGCCTGCCGCGCGCCGGCGGGCACGGCGGCGACGGAGGAGACGGTACGGCCGATGCCGGCCCGCCAGCCGCCGCCGAGCCGCTCGCTCACCCTGGCCAGGGTGTCGACGGTGATTCTGCGGAGCAGCGGCGCGGACGCCTCGGCCGCGACGATCGCGTAGGCGCGGCCGTTCACCACGCCGGTCGCGGCCCTGATGCGATAGGCCACGAACGCGGTACGCAGCAGGTCGGCGGCGTGCGTCGCGGCGAAGGCGTCGGCCGAGCCCGCGTAGGAGCCCAGCGTCACGACCGTCACCGGTTCGCTCGGCAGCAAGCCGAAGGAGGTGGCCAGCTCGTCGACCGCGCCGATGCCGCGCAGCAGCCAGCCCAGGCACTCGTCCCGCCGTCGCCGCGCCTCGTCGGCGGCCAGGTTGATGCGCGCCAGGTGCGGCGCCGCGGCCGCGGCCGCCTCCTCGAGCACCGCGGCGGCGTCGTGAGCCAGCGGCTCCTCCGCCCGCACCGCCCAGATCGTGCCGAGCGCCTCGCCATGCGCCCGGATCGCGATGGCCAGGCGGGGGTAGAACTCGCGCGGCACGTAACTCCAGACCACCCCGTCGGCGCGCAGCACGGCCGCGTACTCCTCGGCGTTGGTCGGGTGCTCGGGCACCCGGCGGCCCAGGATGCCCTCCTTGCGCAGCTCGTCGATCCGCTGGCCCTCGACCGTGGAGTAGGCCAGCACCCGCATCGCCAGATCCTCGATGGCCACCGCGCCGCCCACCCGGGCCGCCACCTCGTTGGCCAGCGCGAACAGGTCGGCCGCTCGGGTGGCGCCCGGGTCCTCGGCCGGGGCGACCATCGCGAGCAGGGCGTCGACGAGCGTGTAGAGCTGCCCCCAGGACAGCTCGGGCGGTGCGGCGAGCAGCGCGGTGCCCGCCGCCTTGGCCGCGGTGGCCAGCGCCTGCTCGTCGCAGGTGCCCGGCTTGGCCACGACGACGGCCACGCCGCTCTCGCCCGCGCGGGCCAGGATCTCGGCCGACGGGCGGCCGGTCACCAGCAGGACCGCGCCGTCGAGCCCGGCCTGCGGCCCTTCGGGGTCGTAGATGACCGGCGTTCCCACCAGCGGCTCCCGGCCTTGCGGCAGCGCCAGCGGGCGCACCACGTCGGGGCCGAGGCTGTCGATCAGCACGCCGAGCGTGACGCGCCCGCGCGCCGTCACCGGGCGCCCCGCCTGAGCATCCTGCCGTGCCTGCCACCGGTGAACTCGCCGTCGGCGATCACCTGACGGCCGGCCAGGAAGACGTGCTCCACGCCGGTCGGGCGCACGTCGGGCCGCTCGTAGGTGCCCGCGTGGCCGATCGTGTGCTGGTCGAAGACGCAGAGGTCGGCGATCGCCCCCGGTCCGAGCCAGCCGCGCCCGGCCAGGCCGAACTGCGCGGCGACGGCGGAGCTGAGCTTGCGGATCGCCTCAGGCATGTCCTCCTTGTCGACGTACGTGCCGAGGTAGGTGGGAAAGGCGCCGAACGTCCGCGGATGGTTGGGGCCGACCGGAGGGCCGCCGTCGGAGCCGATGGAGATCAGCGGGTCGGCGAGGAACGCGGCCAGATCCCGCTCGTGCATGGTGTGGAAGACGCCGGAGGCGTGCGGGTCCCGCCTGAGCAGGTCGCACAGCGCCTCCCACGGGTCGCCGCCGAGGTCGGCCAGCCGCCTGCCCTCGATGGCCGGGTCGTTGTGGGTGAGGATCTGCACGTCCGAGGGGTGCAGCTCGCGCCAGAAGCCGACGCCGGTGCCCGTGTCCTGGCTCTCGGCGAGCGCGCGCAGCATGGCGCGCTCGGCGGGGTCGGCCAGCCGCGCGAGCAGCGCCTGCTCGCCGCCCTCGCACGCGATCGGGGGAAGCACCGCGACCAGCACGGTGCCGAAGGCCAGGTAGGGGTAGACGTCCGCGCGCACGTCCACGCCCGCGCGGCGGGCCTGGGCGAGCTTGTCCAGGACCATCGCGGAGGCGCCGTGCACCGCCCGTCCCGAGGCCTTGCAGTGCGAGACCTGAAGCCGGATGCCCGCCCGCTTCGCCACCGTGATCGCCTCGTCGAGCGCGTCGGCCAGGCCCTCGCTCTCGCTGCGCAGGTGCGTGGCGTACGGCAGGTCCCAGCGTTTGGCCACCAGCGCGAGCGCGACCAGCTCGGACAGGTCGGCGTAGGCGCCGGGCACGTACTCCAGGCCGCTCGACAGCCCTACCGCGCCCGCCTCGAAGGACTGCGCGGCCAGCTCGCACATGCGTGCCAGCCCGTCCGGCGTGATCTCGGCGTTCATCCCCGCCGCTGCCAGGCGCAGCGTGTTGTGCCCGGCCAGTACGGCCAGGTTGTTGCTCGGCCCGGCCGCTTCCGCCGCGTCCAGGTACTCGCCGAGCGTGGGGAAGGACGCCTCCGCCAGTTCGGCGGGCACCAAGCCCCTCGTCTCCGGGTCGGCGGGCCGCACGAGAATCCGCAGTTGCCCACGATCTCGGTGGTCACGCCCTGCAGGAGCTTGAACGGCTGCGGCTCCTGCAGGAAGGGCACGGTGTCGGAGTGGCTGTGCGGGTCGACGAACCCAGGGCTGACGAGCAGGCCGGTGACGTCGATCACGCGCCGGGCCGGGCCGAGGTCGTGCCCGACGGCGGCCACGCGCCTGTCGGCGATCGCGACATCGGCGCGCCGCGGTGGTCCGCCGAGCCCGTCGTGGACGGTCCCGTCGCGAAGCAGCAGGTCATGCATGGCGCTAGGCTCCCTTGCCCGCCATCGCGGGCGTTAGGTACGGAAGGATGAAATCGCAGGGCGTGGCGGGTGCGGAGGGCAAGAGCCGGATCCGGGTCCGCTCCTCCGGAAGAGCAGGCGGGGCCAATCAGCCTTCGAAGCGCATCCGGCGCAGGCCGCCGCCGCTCACCAGCAGGTCGCCTTCGTGGAGACGGAGTGTGAACGGCCCCGCCGTCCATGCTCCGCCCGGGGCCGGTGCCGTCGGCAGCTTCAGCTCGCGGCCGATGCGCACCTCGCCATCGCTCACGGTGGCGTCGACGCCGAGCTCCCGGCTGCGGAAGACACCGTCGGGCATGGGCACGTCCGAGGGCGGCTCGGCGGCGTCGAAGGCGACAGGCGGGCGCGACAGGGGGCCGGTTCGGAGCAGCAGCCGGTCACCGTCGATCTCCAGCCAGGAGCCCTCGGCCGCTCCCGTCCCGTGCCAGCGCCCGTCGGCGCCGGCGGTGAACACTCCCACGTCCGGGACCGCGACGCCTTCAGCAGTGGGTTCGAGGGTCAGCGTCCCGTCCCCGGCAGGATCGTGCCAGTGCAGCCGCTCCGGCGGCGCCATGGTCCCCGGCGCGGGCTTCGGCGGCTCCTCCTTTCCGAGAAGCAGCCGCGCCAGCCGGTGCGACAGCCTCACCGGATCGACGGCCGTCTGGTTGGACAGCACCGCGATGCCGACCCCAGGATCGGGCAGATACAGCAGGTTCGACCGGTACCCGTGCATGCCGCCCGCGTGCCCGAACCAGCCCTCGCCGTGATAGATCCCCAGCGCGTACGGCTGGACCGTGCCGTCGGCCAGCACCCCACGCTCCAGCAGCCGCTCGCGCAGCTGGGCCCCGAGCACCCGGCCATCCGCCAGGAACCCGAACCACGGCGCCAGCTCCGCCACGCTCGTCACCAGCCCGCCGTCGCCGACCGCGCTCTCCTGTGTGTCGGCCCTGCGCGGCTCGCCCTGCGCGTTGGCGTAGCCGTACGCCAGCCTCTCCAGCGGCGCTGACGCGTCGTCACGGAACACCGAGTCGGCCATTCCCAGCGGTTCGAAGAGCCTTTCCCGCGCGAACTCCGCCAGTGACGAACCCGCCACCCTGCCCACCACGACAGCCGCGAGCACGTACCCGGTGTTGGAGTAGGCGAAATCCGTGCCCGGCGGGAACGCCGTCCATCGGATGCCCGCGAGCATCTCCAGCAGCCGCTGCTCGGTCATCTCCGCCAGCGGCACACCCGTCAGCGCCTGCAGCGCGTACCACTCCGGCAGGCCGCCTGTGTGCTGCAGACACTGCCGCAAGGTCACCGGCGCCTCCAGGCTCAGCTCCGGCACGTGCACGCGCACGTCGTCGTCGAGCCCCAGCTTCCCGTCCTGCTCCAGCAGGAGCACGCACGCCGCGGTGAACTGCTTGCTCATGCTGGCGATGTCGAACCGGGTGCGCTCGTCGACCGGCACGCCGAACTCCACGCACGCCGCTCCCTGGGCGACCGTGAGCACCGCGGCTCCGTCGGCGTACACGCCTGCGGCCAGGCCGGGAGTGTGCGGGCTGACCAGCGAGAGTACCTCGCGCTCGACTCGTTCGAGATCCATGTTGCCAGTATCACCAGGTGATCGGCGCCGCCCTTTGGCGTGCGCGACGACGGATGCGGACCGTTCTTTGTCCTGCGGGCACAAGAGGGCGCCGGTCCTGGGTTCCCTGTGAAGGTCAGCGGCGGCCGAACAGGGCCATCCGGCTGATCATGGCGTCGGCGGCGAGGTGGTAGCAGATCTCCACGCAGCCCAGCACCTCCCTGGGCGTGCCGAAGGTGGCGGCGAGGGTCTTGTCGGCGATCCTGCGCACGCCTGGGATCTGCGCCCCCAGCTCGGCCGCCGGCGTGCTCGGCATGTCGATCTCGAGCTCGAGCACCTCGGGCAGCTGGAGCGGCGCCAGCTCCCCGGCCCCCCGAACGGTCTCCGCCGCCGCCTCCCGGATCAGCCGCCTGCCCTCGGCCGGCGAGAGGCTGTCGGCGGCGGTGTGCCCGTGCGCGACCTTGACGGCGACCGTGCGCACGCCGGGGAAGGCCTTCTCCGCGACGCCGCAGATGACGTCGTCGCCGGTGAGCAGGCCCACCGGGACGCCGACCGCGGCGGCCTGCAGCGCGTTGACCTCGGCCTCCGACACCGGCCTGCCGTTGAGCCGCACCTCGTAGAAGTGCGAGGAGTAGGTGTGGGCGAGCACGCCTGGCGAGCCGGCGGCGGCGTGGTAGCCGAGGAACATGGCCACGTCGTGCTCGGCCGAGATGCCCTCGGCCATGCAGTCCAGCTTGGGAGTGCCGAAGATCAGCCGGGCGCGCGGATCGAGCTCCTCGTGCAGCAGGTTGTCCATGGTGCCGTGGCTGTCGTTGACCAGGACGCTGTCGGCTCCGGCCGCGAACGCGCCCTCGATGGCGGCGTTGGCCTCGGCGGTCATCAGCCGTTGCGATCGCGGATACCCGTGGCCGCCGCGGACCACCTGGTCCATGGTCGCGATGCCCGTCACGCCCTCCATGTCAATGGAGATGTAGACCCTCACTGGCTACTCCTTTCGTTGGCCGACGTCACAGGATGTCACTCTGGGGGACGGCGGGCTTTGTCGTCGGGGCCGAAGCCGGGTGCCCGCCTTGGGCGTCCCGCACAGCGGAGGGGATCACGAGAGCGGCGCCGACGGCGAGCAGGCCGAGCGCCGCTGAGAGCAGGTAGGTGTCGACGAAGCCGCGCTCGGTGGGCACACCCTCCACCGCGCCGGCCGCCAGCACCATGGCGCCGAGTTGCGCCCCGAACGTGCCGCCGACGCTCTTGGCGACGAAGACCACGCCGCTGACCCCCGCCGCGCGGTCGGCGGGCACGTCGGCGGCCACGGCATTGAGTCCTGCGGTCAGGCCGATGGAGCCGCCCAGCCCCATGACCGTCACCCCGGCCACGATCTGCCACGGGGAGGAGTGCCACAGGGCGAGCATGGCGGTGCCGACGCAGACGAGCGCGCTGCCGAGCACCAGCACGGCACGCCGCCCAAGCAGCCTGGTCATCGGCCCGACCAGCGGCGCGACCACGGTGCCCGCAACGCCCATCGGGAACATGTAGATCCCGATCCACAGGGTGTCGGCGCCCAGGCCGTACCCGGTCTCGACGGGCGTGGCCAGCATCATCGGCAGGGCGACCACGAGCCCGAAGGAGGCGAAGCCGAACAGGGCCCCCATCGCCGTCACTCCGGCCGGAGTGCGCCCGGCCAGCAGTCGCAGGTCCACGAGCGGGTCAGGGGTGCGCTGCTCGATGACGGCCCACAGGCCCAGCGTCAGCGCGGCAGCCACGAACAGGGCGAGGGTGGCGGAAGCCGTCCAGCCCCAGCTGGAGGCGGCGGTCAGGCCCAGCATGAGCAGGGCGAGGCCGCCACCCAGCAGCAGCCCGCCCGCCCAGTCGACGCGCCCGGCGGCCCCACGGGGCGTGGCAGGGACCGCGTACCAGGCCCAGAGCCCGGCCACCGCCGCACCGGCCACGGCCAGCAGGAACAGCCAGCGGTAGCCGAGCGCCGCGCTGATCGGTCCGGCCAGGACGAGACCGAGCGCGCTGGCCAGCGCGGCGACGCCGATGACCAGGCCGTTGCCGGTTGCGGCCTGTTCGGGTTCGAGGGTGTCGCGGAACAACCCCACGGTCAGGGGCAGCATGCCCAGCCAGACGCCCTCCACCGCCATGCCCACGATCAGCACGGTGACATTGGGCGCCAGGGCGGCGAGGAGGACCCCGGCGCTGCTGATCGCCATGAGCGCGAGCAGCACCCGCCGTTTGTCGTACATGTCGGCCAGGCGGCCGACGATCGGGGTGCTGATCGCCGAACTGATCAGCGAACCGGTGAAGATCCAGGCGAGCGCGCCTGGCGAGGCCGCCAGCTCCCGCTGGATGAGCGGGAGCGCGGGCGAGAGCGTCATCTCCATCGTCTGGAGGACGCCGATGAACAACACCGGCGCGCCGATGACGCCGAAGCCGGATCTGGACATGGCCTGCCTTTCGGGGTGGGGTGACATGTGGCCGCGTGGTCCCCCCGAACCCTCGGCCGTGATCTAGGCCGGGCCGAACACCCTGGGCGTGACCAGGGACCGCGCGACGTCGGCGAAGTACTCCTCGGAGCTGCCCTGGACGCCGAGCACGACGGCCTGCCCGAGCCCGGACAGCAGGGCCTTGAGAGCGCGGGCCAGGCGCACGGCCTGCCCGCGTGTGACGGGCACGCCGTCGTGCTCCCGGCCCGCGAGGTGCTCCGCGAGCAGGGCCTCCGAGGCGTTGATCGACGCGTTGAGCTTGGCCAGCAATTCGGCGTCGTTCAGCACGAGGTCCATCACGCGGATCTCGAACAGCAGCATCGCGGCGGCCTCGGGGTCGGCCGACATCCGCCAGTACTGCCGGGCGATGGCGGCGACGGCCTCCTCCAGCGGCCGGTCCGGCGCGATCTCGATGACCGGCTGGAGGTCGAGCGGACCTCTGTAGTCGTCGACCATCGCGACGATCAGCCCGTTCTTGCCGCCGAACAGCGAGTAGACCGCGCCCGTCGTCAGACCGGCCAGCTCGGCGATGTCCTCAAGTCTCGCCTGCGAGCCCTCCTTCCCGACGATCTCGCGTGCCGCGTCGATCAGCGCGCGCTTGTTGGCGGCCTTGCTTTCCGCCCTGGTCAGCCGCATGGCGTTGGAGTCTCCCGGATCTAGGGTTGGCGAAACGATAATATGAATTATTAGAATAATCCAGATTACTAGCGTGAGACATGGAGGCCAGATGGACGTCGACCAGCACATGAGCCGGGTGCCCGACTACGCCGCGTTCCCGACGGTGGACCAGATGCACGCCGAGCTCGACGAGCTCGCCGACGCCCACCCCGAACTGGTACGGCTGCGCCGCATCGGCACCTCCCGCCTGGGTGAACCGCTGCGTGTGGCCACGATCGGTACGGGTCCTCACGACGCGGTGATCATCGGCGGCCCCCACCCCAACGAGCCGATCGGCGCGCTCACCGTGAGCAGCCTGCTGCGCCAGCTCATCGACGACGCCCGGCTGCGTGAGGAGTTCGGCTACCGCTGGCACCTCATCCCCTGCGTCGACCCCGACGGCGCCCGCCTCAACGAAGGCTGGTACGCACGGCCGAGCGACCGCCGCGCCTACGCCGAGCACTTCTACCGCCCCGCCGAAGCCGACCAGGTCGAATGGACCTTCCCGCTGACCGGCGAGGGCTACTTCTTCGACCGCACCCTGCCTGAGACCGAGGCGCTGATGCGACTGATGGACGAGGTCAGGCCGGCCTTCGTCTACTCCCTGCACAACGGTGAGCTGCAGGGCGCCTTCTCCTACCTCAGCAGGAACGAGCCCGGCCTCGCCGCCGCCCTGGCCGCCGTCGCCGCCGGCCAGGGCCTGCCGCTGCACATGGGCCCGCCGGAGGTCCCGAGCGCGGTCAAGATCGGTCCGGCCGTGTACGTGACACCGCGCGGCGCCGAGCTGGCCTCGATCTACGGCATCGGCGGCGGCAGCGTCGACTACGCCGACCGCTTCGACGCCCTCCACCTGGTGACAGAACTCCCGTACTGGGCCGATCCCCGCGTCTCCGACGAGACCCCCACCGACCAGGTGTACGGCGAGGTGATCAAGGCCTATCTCGCCGGTCAGCGCGCACTGGTCGCCGAGCTGGGCCGGTCCCTGGCGAAGGTCGGCGCCGAGCTGACCGTGCGGTCACCGTTCCGCCGCGCCCTGGAGGACTTCCTCGGCACCCACGACGACTACGTCTCCGAATGGGAGGACTACCCCGGCGCCGACCGGCCCGCCACGGTAGCCGAGGTCATCGGCAAGGAACAGCTCAAGCACAGCATGCGGCTGAGGTACGGCGGCATGTACCTGCGTCTGCTCGACGCCGAGCTCGCCGCGGGAAACCTCACCCCGGCCGTCCGGGCCGAGCGCGCCCGCATGAAGGCGCGGTTCGAGGACTGGCTGGCCGAGGCCGAGGCCGGATTCACCGCCACGCCGATCCCGATCCGCACCCTGGTCGCCGTCCAGCTCGGCGCCGCCCTCCTGGCGGCGGAAGCGGCGAAGGGGACTCCTTCTACGACCTGATCCACCTCATCGCGGCCCTGCCGCTCCCGCCGTGGCCGTCGCCGCCATGAGGAACGCGATCGCGCCGCCGGTCGTCATGACGGCGGACGGCGAGGCCGCGCCGACCACGATCCCGCCGAGCTTGGGCGGCGGCCCGCTGATGGCCGGCCTTGCGCAGGTGCGGCGGCAGCGTACCGAGGTCGGCGAAGTCGACCACGTGCACGTGGTCGTGGCCGGCGGCGAGCTCGCGGACCAGCGCGGCCAGCTCCAGGTCGTCGTGGCGGTCGTGTGTCATGGCGTTCTCCGGGGGTCCCACGCCGACGGTTCCCCGGCCGCGGCAAGACCCTGAGCGGCCGGAACATGGTCATTCACGGCGGTCAGGTGCTTTCCACGTACACCCATGTCTCCGATCAGTGGTCGACGTACGGCACGAAGATCATCGTGCCGACGGCGCGGGAGGCGCACTTCGTCCTGGACGACTTCCTGGGCAACGCGACCGACCTTCCGATCGCCGAGCACGCGACCGACAGTCACGGAGCGACGTTGATCAACTTTGCGTTGTTCGATCTGGTCGGCAAGGCGTTGACTCCGCGGTTGCGGGACCTGACCCGGGTCACCCTGGTCCGTGACGACACGCCGACCGAGATCGCCAAGCGCTACCCGCACGCCGGGCCGCTGCTGGGCGCCCGCTGGAATGAGGACCTCATCGCCGACTGCTGGCCCGATCTCCTGCGGATGGCCGGGTCGCTGAAGTACGGCCAGGCCACCGCCTCGCTGATCGTCGGTAAGTGGTCGGCCGCTTTATCGACCCGGGCCGCGGCCGTGGCCCGGCCGATCGATTGGGGCTGGCCGTTGAACTAGAGACCTTGCCTTGGTTGGGGTTCGTGCCGGATGAGGTGACCTCGGCTCCGCCACTGGCGGTGGCCCGGCTGGCCGAGCGGCTGGCGGCCGCTGCGCCCGGCCGTCACGGACGCGACCGGTGGTGTACGTGCGCACCGCGAAGGCCGGCCGGGCCGAGCCACGTCGTGAGGGCGGTCCGGAGCGCGTCGACGTCTGGCCGCTCGCCGGCGCGGGTGACCCAGGCGACATGTCCGTCGGGACGGATGAGTACGGCGTCCGCGCCCAGATCGGAGCCCTCGGCGAGACGGGCGCGAACGAGATCGACTCGGTCCGCCCAGCCGGTCACGACGGTGTCGAGCGGTGGGAGACCGCCAAGATCCAGCAGAACCGCATGGGCGCGGTGCAGGAGCTCGTAGACGCGGCCGCGGTCGAGGTCGAGATCCGGGATCCGGCGGCCGAGAAGGTCGTCGGTCCCCTCCATCGGGTACTGGAGGTCGGTTGCCGTGATCATGCCGGCCAGGCGCAGCCGTACCTCGTCGATGCCGATGAGATCGCCCAGCATCTGGCGTAGAGCGGAGGTGTGGTCGTCCACCCGCCAGAGGGCGGTCTGGGCGCGGGTGTTGTGCAGGACGCGGGCGGCGACCGGGTGGCGTTCGGCGTGGTAGGTGTCGAGCAGCAGGTCGGGGGCGTGGCCGCGGACGACGGCGGCGAGCTTCCAGCCGAGGTTGACCGCGTCCTGCACGCCGGTGTTCAGGCCCTGACCGCCCGCCGGGAAGTGGATGTGCGCGGCGTCGCCGGCCAGGAGAACCCGGCCCACGCGGTAACGGTCGGCCTGGCGTGCCGCGTCGCCGTGCTGGGAGAGCCAGCGCGCTGAGTGCATCCCGTAATCCGTCCCGGCGATCTTGAGCAAGGACTTGCGGAGGGTCTCCAGGGTCATCGGTTCGTCCCGGCCGGCGACGTGCTCGAACTCGTTGGTCAGCACCCGGTACCAGTCCGGGCCGTACGACAGCACCGAGAACCTGCCGTGCTCGCGCCGCTCCTGGAAGATGTCGGCCGCGGGCGGCTCGGCGAGCTCGACGTCGCCGAGCATCGCGGTCATCGTGGCCGGGGTGCCGGGGAACTCGATGCCGGCGAGCCCGCGCACGGTGCTGCGGCCCCCGTCGCAGCCGACGAGGTAGTCCGCCCGGACGCGCGACCCGTCCGCGAGCTCCACCGTGACACCCGTTTCGTCCTGGGTGAACCCCGTCACCTCGGCGTCGCGGCGCAGCCGTACCCCCAACTGCGCCGCGCGCTCCTCCAGCAGCCGTTCCACCTCGGCCTGCAAGATGAGCAGAGCGTACGGATATCGCGTCGCCATATCGGATAGGTCGAGACCGAGTCCGGAGAAGTGCACGTCCTGCCGCGGCCGTCCGCGCTCGAGGAACCCGTCGAGCAGACCCCGCTGATCGAGCATCTCCATGGTGCGGATGTGCAGGCCTCCGGCCCGCGATTCCACTGTTCGAGGCTCCGGGAGCCGCTCGAGGACGAGCACATCGATCCCGGCGAGCCCCAGCTCGCACGCGAGCATCAGCCCGGTCGGCCCCGCCCCAGCGATCACTACCTGTGTATCGGTCATGGTCAACTCCTTGGTCATCCTTCAGTCGAATTGGTCAACACACGCATCGGGCGGAGACGCGTTCGTTGATCGCCACAGGACGTGTCACCTGCCGCGCCGCATCTGCAGCGGCAACTCCGCTTGCGCCAGACATGCGCGATCGCGACCTACTGCGCTGCGGCTTGCCGACTCCTACCGGCTGATCTGACGCGGAACCGTCACCGCGAGGAGCTTGTCCGGGTTGCGGATGACGTAGAAGTTGGTGATCTTCCCGTCGCCGACCTCGAACAGGCAGACGCCCACCAGGTGATCGCCGTCGTAGGCGGCCATCGCGGGCGCGTTGTTGCAGTTGACCATCTCGATCCGCGAGTCCGGCAACCGCCCCACGCGGAACAGTTCCATGACAAGCACGGCCACTTTCTCCGCGCCCACCACCGGCTGGCGCGCCGCGGTGACCTTGCCGCCGCTGTCGGCGGTCCACGTGGCGCCCGGCGCGAGCAGTGAGAGCAGCCCCTCCAGGTCACCGGTGGCCGCCGCGGACATGAACTGCTCGGTGATCCGCGTGGTCGTCCCAGCGTCGACGGGGTCGAAACGTTTACGCCGCGCCTGTACGTGCCCGCGGGCACGGCGCGCCATCTGGCGCACCGTCACCACGGACTTGCCCACCGCTGCGGCGATCTCGTCGTAGCCGAACCCGAACACCTCGCGCAGCACGAACACCGCGCGCTCATCGGGGGTGAGTGTTTCGAGCAGGACGAGCATCGCCATCGACACCGACTCGGCGAGCACCACATCGGCCGACGCGTCGTTCTCCTCCAGCAGCAGCGGCTCGGGCAGCCAGGAGCCGACGTACTCCTCGCGACGGCGCGTGCCGGCCCGCAAGGCGTTGAGCGCCTGACGGGTCACCAGCTGTGCCAGATACGACTTGGTGTCCCGCACCGTCGCGAGGTCCACGTCGGCCCACCGCAGATAGCTGTTCTGCAGCACGTCGTCGGATTCGGTCGCCGAGCCGAGTATCTCGTACACGATGGTGAACAGCAGCGGCCGCAACACGGTGAATCGCTCGGCATGCTCGTCGGCGCTCACGGGGAGGTGACCGCCCGCGCCGCGGAGGCCGGCTGTTCGGGGCGCGGGCCACCCTTGGGCCAGCCCATGGAACCCGGCTTGCCTGCCTCCAGACGGATCCTCTTCGACACCACGAACTTGCAGGTCACTTCCTTGATTATTGCGCCCATGCGGCCGGGGATGTAGATGTTCACCGCGGTGTCGTCCTTACCGGCGATCTGTCTGATGCCGGCGTGCCGGCCGAGGCTGACGCACGCGCCCGTGAAGGCCAGGTTGATCACCGCCGGTTCGGTCCCTGCGATGAGGCTCAGCACGGTGTCGGCGGCCTGCGCCCCGAGCGGTCCTGCGGCGTAGCCGCTCATCCGCAGCGGCTGACCCGACGGTGCGGCGGCGTCGCCGGCCGCGACGATGCGGTCGTCGTCGATGCTGGTCAGCGTCTCGTCGGTGAGCAGCCGGCCGAGCGCGTCGGTGCGCAGCCCGCTCGCCGCCGCCAGCTCCGGCAGGCCGAAACCGGCCGTCCAGATGGTCAGTGCGCTCGGACGCACCACACTGTCGGCAGAACCGTCGGCCAGGACGACCGAGTCCGGCCGGACCTCGGTCACCGCGCCGCCCTCGAGCACGGCGACACCATGGCGGGTCAGCCATTTGGCGACGTATCGGCGCCCCCCTGCGCTCAGGTAGGGCGCCAGGGTCCGGCCGCACACCAGCGTGACCTTGCGCCCTTGTTCGGCCAGTTCGGCGGCCGTCTCGACGCCGGTCAATCCGCCGCCGACCACGGTGACCGGAGCATCGAGGGGCAACTCCTCCAGCCTGGCGCGCAGCCGCTGCGCGGACTCCAATTCCGCGATGGGCCAAGCGAATTCGGCCGCGCCTGGCACCGAGGGGACCGCGCCAGTGCTGCCGACGGCGTAGATGATGTAGTCGTAGTCCAGCGCGCGGCCCGACGTCAGCCGCACGGTGCGGGCGGCGATGTCAATGCGCGTTGCGCTGTCGACGACCAGCTGGATGCCCTCGCCGAGCAGCGTGCCGTAGTCAATCGTGGCGTCGCCGGTACGGGCCACGAACTGGTGCAGCCGGATGCGTTCGACGAACTCCGGGCGCGGATTGACCAGAGTGATGTCGACGTCGGCGCGCATCCGCAGACGATTGGCCGCCAGCGTTCCGGCGTAACCGCCACCGATGACCACGACCTTGTGGGATGTGTTGTGTTCGGTCATGCCCTCAGGACACCGGGGATCGCAGAGACGTGACAGGACGCGACGTGACGTGCGTCACTCCACTCAAGAGCGCGGAACACGCCGCGGTGATGGACCACTGGAAGAGCGCGGCCGCTGCCACCTGGAACCGGCACCTGTCCGCCCTGTGCTCCTTCACCACCTGGGCCCAGCGCCAGGACCTGCTGGCCACCAACCCGGACCGACGTCTGGAGCGCCGCAAACCCGCCCGCTGCATCCCGGCCGCCCGGCTGGAGACGCTCTTCACCGACCCCGCCCACGCCCTGCGCGAACGACTGCTGTGGCGGCTGCTGTACGATGCGGCCGCCCGCGCCGAGGAAATCCTCACCCTCAACATCGAAGACCTCGACCTGGAATTCCGGCGCGCCCGCGTCGTCTCCTAGGGCGGCGCCATCGAGTACGTGCACTGGGCCACCCCGACAGCCCGGCTGCTGCCCCGCCTGCTGACCGGCCGCACCTGCGGGCCGGTGTTCCTAGCCGACCGGCGCGCTCCAGCATCTGGCCCAAGCCGGCCGCACCGCACCCGAACTGCAGGCCAAGTCCCGCCACCAGCACCTGGCCAGCCTCGGCCGCTACGTCCGCCTCGGCGAGGAGACCTCCGCCCGCGTCACCGCCGAAGCCGACCCCTTCCAGCGCCGCCGCCCCCGCTGACCGTCCCACCGGCGGGTGAGCACCGCGCTCATGAAGGCAACCAGCAGCGTCTGTAGGCGGCCACTTCCATTGCCGCATCGCGGCCGGGACCGGTGTAGGCCACCAGGAAGGACGTGCTCACCCGGCCGCCCCCGATGACGAACCCGGGCCGGGTGTCGCCGAACTCCACCAACCCGGCGCCACGCAGGATGTCACGGACCCGCTCGGCGTCGCGATTCCGCTCGCTCCAAAGCGGCCTCCTGCCCTGGCCGTACCCGAGGGAAGCCACCCGCGTGCAGCTTGAGCGCCAGCCCGACACCGCGTCCCTGCTGGTCCGGCAGCACTCCGGCTACGTGCGAGTGCAGCGAGCCCGACACGGTGCGGAAGGCCACCGCCTTCACCGTTGGCCAAGCGCCCCACGTTACTCATCCGACTTTGTGCTGATCTCCTGCAGCCGTAGTTGCAGGGCGAGCGCCAAGCGCAGATCCTGATCGTCAAGGTCGATCACCTCGCTGAGCCGACGCAGCCGGTGGCGCAGGCTGTTGGAATGCAACACCAGCGCCTCGGCGGCGCGCGGGATGTCGTACCCGGCGGCGATCCAGCAGCGCAGCGTCCTGACGTAGTCGGTACCGTGCCGGGCGTCGTGGTCGGACACGATCGACAGCGGCTCACCCTCCAGCGAGGGTCGGAACCGCATGGCCTGGAACGTGTCGAGCAGGAACAACGACGCGGCCAACTGGTCGTGTCTACCGATGTTGCCCTTGCCGAAGGACCCGCAGACCACGTCGAGGGCCTGCTGCGCCTGGGAGAGCCCGGCTGGCACGTCGGACAGGTCGTGCAAGGGGCGGCTGATCCCGGCCCGCCACTCCCCGCCGAACTGGTCCGTGGCGCGGGCCAGCACCGTAGTGATGATGGACTCCAGTACCGGCCCGTCCGCTGCGGCGCCGACCACGGCCACCGCGTGCCCCTCGTGGAAGCCGGCCGCCGCTCTCAGCCGGTAGGCTGCCAGACCCGCCCGCAGCAGGTCCCCGGCGTAGGAGGCGGCGGAGTCGGCGGCGGGTCCATCTGCCTTGCCCACGACGACCACCGTGGTTGGAACGTGCGGCGCCAGGCCGAAGGAATCGCCCAGTTCCCTGGTCGGACCCACTCCCTGCAGCAGCCTGCTCAGGCGTTCGGCCCTGATCCGCCGGTCGTGGTCGGCCGCCAGGTTGAACCTGGCCAGGTACGGCGCGGCCAGCCGAGCCCCCTCCGCCAGCACGTCCACGGCGTTCGGCGCCAGCGGCCGCTCTCCCAACACCACCCAGATGCTGCCCAGCGCCTGGCCCCTGTCGCGGACCGCGATGGCCAGCCGGGGGAGGGTCTCCCGCGGCTCGTAGCTCCACACCGCCGTCTCCGAGCGGAGCACCATGGCGTACTCCTCCACGTGCGCGGGCCGCAGCCTGGCGTAACTGGCCGGCAAGCCGACCAGCTCAAGCAGTTCGACGACCGGGCGGCGGTCCTTCGGCCCGGCCATGCTCGCAGCTTCGGCGAGGGCCGCGCCGACCGTCATCGCGGGGTTGAGCGAGGTGGACGGGTCCTGGAACACGCACTGCACCTGTCGGGGATCCCCGCCGTGCAGCTCGATCGTGCCGCCGTCCGGGGTGGCCAGTCCGAGTAGGCATCTGGCAAGGGTCGTCTTGCCGGACCCCGACTCGCCGACCAATCCCAGCCGTTCGCCCTCCTTGATGTGCAGGTCGACACCGTCGAGCGCGACGGCCTTGCCGTACGTCTTGCGCAGCGCCTCGACCCGGAGCAACGGCGGCGCGCCCACGGGTCCCGCGGCAGGAGGGGGGATGTCCGCCTCCCTGTCGACCGGTGGCGCCACGTCATACAGGCAGGCGGTCTGGCGGTCCGGCGCCAGCGGGCGCAGCGGGGGACGCGCCGTGAGGCAGTCGTCCCCGCGTTGCTCGCACCGGTCGGCGAAGGCGCACCGGTCGGTGACGTCGGCGGCGCGCGGCACCGAGCCGGGGATGCCCTCCAACCGGGCGGTCGAGCGCTGAACGGAGGGCAGGGCGCTGATCAGGCCGACGGTGTAGGGATGTCCGGGATCCGCGGCCAAAGACTTGCTGGGACGAGACTCGAGGACTCGGCCTGCGTACATGACCTGCACCCGGTCGCAGAAGTCGAAGGTCACGCGCAGGTCGTGGGTGATCAGCAGCACCGGAGCGTCTCGAAGACGCGGTCGCCGAGGATCGTGGCCACCACCGCGGTGATCGTGATCAGCAGGGTGGGCGCCAGCGACGCCCACGGATTGAGATCGAGGATCGTGCGGTTCTCCTCGATCATCAGCCCCCAGTCCGCGGTCCCCGGAGGCAGCCCGACGCCCAGGAACGACAGGCCGGACATGGCGATCAGCGCGAACACGAAGTTGAGCAGCAAGTTGGCGGTCACCGTCGGCGCCAGGTTGGGTAGTACGTGACGGAACATGATCCGCCGGGCGCTCAGCCGCAGCGTGCGGGCCGCATCGACGTAGGCGAGCTCCCGCTGGGTGAGCGCGAGGCTGCGGATCACCCGGATGCCGGAGGGGGCGCCGAGGACGATGAGCGACACCACCGCGGTGAGGTAGGAGCCGCCTGCGACCCTAACTACCACGATGAGGATGAGCAGGCCGGGCAGCGCGAACATGAGGTCGTTCAACCGCATCAGTACCGCGTCCACCCAGCCACGCCGATAGCCGGTGAGCAGGCCCAATGTGGTGCCCAGCGCTGTCGTCCCGACAGCGATGAAGACCGGGCCGATTAGCGCGGTCCCGGCCCTCACCATGACGCGCGAGAGCACGTCGCGGCCGAGGTGGTCGGTGCCGAGCAGGTGGGTGGCCGACGGACCCACCGCGCCGAGCGCGACGTCCTGGCCCGCCGGATCATAGGGCGCCAGCCATGGCCCGAGCAGCGCCACCAGGGCGACGGCTGCCAGCATGACCCCCCAGGCCAGCCCCTTCATGCGGAGACTCCGTGACGTACCCGCGGGTCGATCACCAGGTAGGCAAGGTCGACCAGCACCATGATCACCACGGCGCCGCCGAGCAGCACCAGCGGGAGGTCCTTCTGGTTGACGGCCTGGATCAGCAGGCTGCCCAGGCCGGGGAGGCTGAAGGCCCGTTCCACGAAGACCGCACCGGACAGGTTTGTCGCGGCGAGTAGTCCGGCGACGGTGAGCACCGGCATGGCGGCGTTGCGCAGCGAATAGCTGCCCCAGATCCGCAGCCGCGACAGCCCGCGGGCTCGGGCAAAGGTCAGATAATCCTGACCGCCGATGTCCAGCGCCGCCGCTCTGGTCTGCCGAATCAACACTGCCGCTTGGCCGAATGCCAGGGCGATGGCGGGAAGGACGTAGTTGCTGACTTGGTCAGAGCCGTAGAGCGGCAGCCACCGTAGCCACACGCCGAAGGTGTACAGCAAGATCAGCGCGATGCCGAACGGCGGGAAGGCCAGCGAGACCAGCGTGCCGAGGGTGACACCCTGATCCAGGACGCCGCCGCGAAGCAGCCCTGCGGCCAGCCCGGCAGGGATGCCGACGGCGATGGTGAGCAGGATCGCGAACCCGGCCAGCGTCGTCGTGACAGGGAGCCGCTCGCCGATCACCGAAAGGACCGGCTGGCGGAAGTAGACAGAGCTGCCGAAGTCACCGGAGAGCGCCGCCGACAGCCACCGCCAGTAGCGGAGAGGGAAGGGCTCGTCGAGGTGGTAGAGCTCGCGGATCGCGGCCCTCGTCTCGGGGGGTCGAGGCGCGCTGGCCGAGCAGCGCCTCCTCCGGCCCGCCCGGCGCGAGGACGAGAAGGCCGTAGGTGAGCACCGAGAGCACCGAGAGCAGGATCACCACCCCGCCAAGCCTTCTTACTGCCACTCTCGCGAAGATCATTTCCTACCTCGCCCTGATGGCACCGATGATGTTGCCTGTCCAGGTCCCGACGGACTCGGTGAACTTCTTGTTGAGCGCGATTCCGAATTGCGAGTAGTAGAGCGGGACAGAGGGCTCCTGCTTGCCGACCTCGGTGAGGATGTCCGTAACGGCCTTCTGCCGTTCCTCGCCCCTGAGTCGCAGCATCCGGTCGATTTCGGCATCCAGCCCGGGAGACGTCTCCTGGGCGAAGTTGAAGCCCTGCGGCTTGGCCGCAGTGCTGCCGAGGATGTCCGGCAGTAGCTCGCCCGGGTCCGATGTGGTGTAGCCGAGCTCCGTCAGGCTCATGGCCAGGCCCTCGTGGCGGAAGAGCTTGGCCTGTGCGGCGTCGTGTGGCATCGCCTGGCGCTCCACCCGGATACCGATCTTGGCAAGGTCGGTATCGATCGACTGGAGCGCGTCGACCAGTACGTCGTCGCTGGCGTAGTTCACCGTGATGGAGAACCCCTTCGGGTACGGCGAGCGCGCCAGCTCGGCCTTGGCCGCGGCCAGGTAGTGGGGGTAGGACGGCAGTGCGGCGACCACCTGTTCGTGTTGTGGACCGTACAGGGCCTGCAACTGCGGCAGCGGCACGACGGTGGAGGCGGGTACGGCCTTGTCGCCGACGGCCACGCGCTGGACGGCGTCGCGGTCCACGGCGTGCGCGATCGCGCGCCGGACGTGCACGTTCGCCAGGTGCTCCTCCTTGACGTTGAGTGCCAAGAAGGCGACGGCGTTGCTCGGGTAGAAGCGGACGTTGACGTCCTTCATACCGGTCCACTTGCGAGCTTCCTGAGGCGGGACGAAGGTGGTGCCGTCCACGGAGCCTGAGGCGATCGCCAGGCGCATGGCCTCCCGCTCGGCGATGGCGGTGACCTTGACCTGGTCGAGCGAGGCGGGGCGTCCCCAGTACTTGTCGTTGCGGATGAGCGTGACGCCGTCGACCGTGAATGAGGCCACCTTGTACGGCCCGGTGCCCAGCGTCGGGGCCTCTGGCGTGCCGAGGTCGTCAGGATTGGCGGTGGCGAGCTTCCTGGGCACCACCTGCCAGATGATCGCGACGTTCGTCAGGAACGTGGGGGTCGGGCTCTCCAACTGGACCGTCACCTCGTGGTCGCCCGTGGCCTCGACCTTCTTCACCATCGCTACCGTGCTGGCCGCCTGCGAGGCGATCTTGGGGTCGAGGTGGCGCCGGAGCGAGTAGGCCACGTCGTCAGCGGTCAGGGGAGTGCCGTCGGAGAACACCACGCCGTCCCTGAGCTTGAACACGTACGTGCCCGGCTTCGGCTCGGTCCACGACTCGGCCAGCGACGGCTGGACCGAGCCGTCCTCGCCGAGCGTTACCGGCGTGTCCAGGATGGCGGTCTGCACCAGGGTGAAAGGGCCGTTGAAGCCGTGGGCGATGTCGAGCACGGTCGGCGGGACGGGGGTGGCCAGAGTGAGCGTCCTGACCCCCGGCTTGTCCGGGCCGCCACCGCCGCCGATGGCGCAGCCGGAGACCAGCAGGACGCCGGCCATCAGGATGCGGAGCCTTGCGAACATCGGATGCCGCCTCACTCGCTGAGCCCGGGCGGGATACCGACCGGGCGGGTGCCGTGGGGCTCGCGGACGAACCGCAGCCGGTGCACGCCGTGCGCGCTGACCAGCAAGTCGTCGCCATCAGGGCGGAGGGTGGCCAGGCCGGCCGTGAAGCCGCCGGCCGGAGCCGGCCTGATCGGAGCCACCAGGTTGAGGCCGAGCTCCAGGAAGCCCTGCTCGGTGATCGTGGCCAGGATTCCGAGCTCCCGGCTGAGGTAGACCGCGGCTGGCAGCATGGCGCCCTCGGCGGGCGGCGCGCAGCGGCGGTAGGTGCGGTCCCGGCCGGGGGCGTGGATCGACTTCACCACGATCGAGTCGGGGGTGGCGCGCAGCCGGAAGGCCTCATGATGCCAGGTGCCGTCGGTGGTGCGCACGAACGTGCCGGAGGGGTGGCCGCCGCTCAGCGTGACGTCGCCGCCGGGCGCGGGCTCGGCCAGGAACGTCTCGTCGGTAATCGGGTCGTGCCAATAACCGGTCAGTGTTTCCACGGTCTTCTCGCGGACCGGCTCAGGGTCTTTCGGCAGCCCAGCGGCCAGGCGCAGCGCTTCGGTGCCGATACTCACCGGGTCGACGGAGGAGTTATTGGTCAGTAGCGCGATGCCGACTCCACGGTCAGGCAGGTAGAGCAGCTGCGAGCGGTAGCCCGGGGCGCCCCCGGCGTGGCCCAGCACGGCCTGGCCGCCGATCGTTGTGTAGTAGAGGCCCAGGCCGTACGCCCGGTCGTGGGCGAGTAGCGCGTCGCGCAGGTCCTCTCCGAGGACCCGGCCGTCCTGCAGGAAGCCGAACCACGGGGCCAGATCGGCGACGCTGGTCGCGACCATGCCGTCGCCGACGGCGCACTCCTCGGTATCCGCGCGGTGCACCCCCTTGTCCGAGATGCCGTACCCGTAGGCGAAGCGCGGCAGCGGCTCCTGGCTGTCGTCGCGGAAGTGGGTGTCGGCCATGCCCAGAGGGGCGAAGAGGTGCTCGGTGGTGAACGCGCGCAGCGTCTGCCCGGTGATCCGCTCGATGGCGGACGTGACGAGGATGTAGCCGGTGTTGGAGTAGGAGAACGCGGTGCCCGGCGCGAAGTTGACGTCAGTCAGGCCCGCGACGAGAACCAGCGCCTGGTCCTGGGTGATCCGGGTGAGCGGTCTGCCGGTCAGGGCGGAGAGGGTCAGCCACTCCCGCAGCCCGCCGGTGTGACGCAGGCACTGGCCGATCGTCACTGGCACGGAGAGCTTGAGCTCCGGCAGGTGCTCGCGGATGTCGTCGTCCAGCGAGAGCCGCCCCTTGCGGCACAGCAGCAGTACGGCCGTGGCGGTGAACTGCTTGCTCATCGAGGCGATGTCGAAGCGGGTCCTTGTGTCGATCGGCACCCCGAACTCCACGCTGGCCAGCCCGGCGACGGCATGATCGACCAGCTTGCCGTCGGCGTAGACCCCGAGAGCGATCCCCGGTTCCTCCGGCCGCACCGTCTCGTGCAGCAGTTCGGACAGGCTGTATGCGAAATTCATGCCGGACATAGTGACAGGGGGGAAAGCCGTCGGGCTTGTGCGAATACGCAAAATAGGTGGGGACCACGTTGGCCTGCGCCACCATGCCGACGAGCGCTCCCTGCCCGTGGGGAGGGGGCGGCATACCGGGAGGCAGACCACACGGCACGGTGTTCGCGCTGCTGGTTACCTGATTTTACATGTTGTGGACGGTTGTGCTTGATCACCAAGGAAGTCTGCTGGTCGCACGCGGTGCCTGGTGGAACCAGGAACGCATGCGGGGCAGCGCGCTTCTGCACAGGTGGAAGGCGGCGTCCAGGGAGGCGCCGACGTCGGCGCGCCACTGCTCGTCAGCAGTGCGCAGCACGGATGCCACCGGCATGACGGCCGTCGCCTGACCCCGGGCACGATGGGCCCACACTCCCTGACGATCGGCGACGCCCTCGACCCGTTCCAGACCTGCCCTTCCGGCAGCGCCCGCCTCCAGCCGCCCTGCCCGCTGGACCTGCTCCGATCAGGAAGCAGTCCTCGCCGGTCAGGCGGTAGACGTTGATGACCTCGGGCACCTGCGCCAGTCTCGATCCGGCTGTGATGTTGTATTCAGCTCGCGGCTCGCGACCGGGCGTTCCATCGCCAGGCTCAAACCCCCGATGCCTGGTGCGCCTCCGTGGTCGCGCCGGTTTTGCGTTCGAGCGCGCTCGAAGCCATAGCGTTCCCGCCATGACGACACAGACCTGGATCATCACCGGCGCGTCCCGCGGTTTCGGGCGCGCACTGGCGGAGTCGGCGCTCGCGGCGGGCGACCACGTGGTGGCGGCGGTGCGCCGACCCGAGAGTGTGGCCGACCTGGAGGCCGACTACCCGGACAACTGCCTGATCGCGAAGTTCGACGCCCGAGACATCGCTGCGGCCGCGGACCTCGTGCGGGACACCCTCGATCGCTTCGGTCAGCTCGACGTGCTCGTCAACAACGCGGGCCGGGCCGTGGTCGGAGCGGTCGAGGAGGTCAGCGACGCGCAACTGCGTGAGCTGATGGATCTGCACCTGTTCGGCCCCGCCGCGCTCGTCCGCGCGGCGCTGCCCGCGATGCGCGCGCGGGGCACCGGGACGATCGTGCAGATGAGCAGCCAGGGCGGACGGATGTCGTTCCCCGGCGTGTCGACGTACTCCGCGTCGAAGTTCGCCCTCGAAGGCTGGTCCGAGGCCTTGGCTGGGGAGGTCGCGCCGTTCGGGATCCGCGTGATGCTCGTTGAGCCCAGCCGGTTCCGGACCGACTTCAACGGGGCTGACGTGCTCGAATTCGCCGAGGCGTCCGAGACCTACCGTGACCTGCTCGCCAACGTCCGCGCGGACATGGCCGGGGCCGACGGCCGCCAGGAAGGCGACCCGGCGCGGGCGGCCGAGATCATCGTGTCCCTCGCGCACAGTGACGAGGTGCCGCTGCGGCTGCCGCTCGGGCGCGAGGCGGTCGAGCGTATCTCGGGTGCATACCGGCGTGGCCTGGACGAGGTCGAGCGGTGGGCCGAGACCGCCCGTGGCGCCGACTTCGAGGGCGTCCCGGCGTCGGTCCGGCCGGTCTAGGCTGGCTGTCATGGCCACCGACGATCTGATGACCAGGGCACTCGAAGCGCTCGGGGACAACGGCCCGCTGTCGGTTGAGGCGATCCACCGCCTCACCGACCCGGCCGACGTGCCCGAGTCGATGATGATCGCTGAGGTCGCCGCCCTCCTCGACATCTCGCCCCACACGCTGCGCTACTACGAGCGGGCCGGGCTGGTCGAGGTGGCCCGCGACAGCAACGGTCATCGCGTCTACGACGCCGAAGCGGTGCGTCGTCTGGTGTTCATCACCCGGATGCGGCTGTCCGGCATGCCGATGCGAGACCTGCAGCACTACATCTCGCTCGTCGACGCCGGGAAGCACACGGTGCCCGAGCGGCTCGACATGCTGCTTGAACATCGCGACGCCACCCGCCGCCGGATCCGTGAGCTGACCCTTTCCCTCACGGCGATCGAGTACAAGATCGCCACATACGGGGGCTTCACCGGGCCGGACGTTCAGGCCCTTGACACCGTCACCCATGCTGTCACCGACACCGACCGCGTGGCACTGCCTCACGAGCCGCTGCGACGGCCACTACCGGCAGGGTGCGCGCGCGACTCCGTCGAGGAGCTGGTCCCCGACGATGACGGCGCGACAGAGGCAGGCGGCGCCGGCCGGCAAGTACAACACCGTCCGCCCGTTCTTGAAACTGCTGGGTGAGTCGAGGTCGCTGGGCTCGGCGGCGGGCGGCCGCCGCGCGCAGCGCCGCCGAACAACGCCGCACGACCTTCCACGCCACCGAGTCCACCGTGACGATCGGGATCTACGGCCCCGACGCCGCCGCTCGCGTCACCTGCCTCCGCGCAGCCCTGGCCGCCCGTGACGATCCACGGTGACATGCGGCGTTCCGAGCATTCCCGGCGAACCGGCCTCTCGAACGTGAGATATCTTCCCATCCATGCCTTCAGGAGATGCACCGGAACATAAGGATCGTCGACGCGTCTCGCTGCGGCCGATCAACAAGGACGACCAAGAGGAATTTCTTCGGCTCGCCCAAGTCAGCACCGACCTGCACCACCCCTGGGACAGCCCACCCACCACGGCAGACGCCTTCCAGGCTCTCATCACCCGATACGACCAACCGGGCGAGGAATGCCTCTTGGTCTGTCTCAACGACAGCTCAGCCATCGCGGGCGTCATCTACATCAACAGCATCATTCGCGGACGCTTCCAGTCCGCGTCGATCGCCTACGCGGCCTTCGCCCCGACCGCAGGCCTCGGCTACATGAGCGAAGGCCTCGGCCTCGCTCTGAAGTACGCCTTCCAAGAACTCCGGCTCCACCGCCTCGAAGCCCAGATCCAACCGGCCAACACCCGCTCCCTCAAGCTCATCCAGCGGCAGGGCTTCCGCAAGGAGGGCTACTCGCCCAACCTGCTGTTCATGGACGGCGCCTGGCGAGACCACGAACGCTGGGCCATCACCGCCGACATGACCGACTTCCGCGCAACACCCCCGCACCCCACCTTGCCAATCCGCTGACCAGCCCCCGAATCGATCTCATCTCACCCACATGGCCAGTCCGGCCAACCGAAGTGCCAAACAAAGGGCACCAGCGCACCCGCGAGGGCACGGCCCTGGCCAAGAAGAACGGCAAAGTGGAGCGGTTCAACCGCACCCTGGCCACCGAGTGGGCCTACCGGCAGGTGTTCACCAGCAACATCGAACGCCCACACACCGCACTCGGTGGCCACCCACCGATCAGCCGCCTGTCACCAACGTGACGGCCGAGTACAGCTAGCCCTCGGCCATCACGGTAAAGGTGAACCCGGCGCTCGTCGTACGGCGCAGCGGAATGTCGCACTTGATCCGGCGCAGCACCTCGTTCCGGCTGAGGCCGAGCCCCTGCGCGATGAGCCGATCCGGGCGCACCGGCACCGGATCCTCGAAGACGACCTCCACCTGGACCGGCCACGCCTCGTCGAGCCGTGCCGGCGGGGTGTCCAGTTGCCAGGCCCCCTTCCAGTCCAGGGTGAAGCGGTTGCGCCGGGCGAGTAGCGGATCCAACAGCCTGGACGCCACCAGCTCCGGATCGTTGGCGTGGTAGCCGTCGAGCTCGGCTGGATCGAAGGATCTGACCGGCGCTCGCTCGTGCACGGTGAGCTTGCTCGTCCAATCGCAGGACACGCAGCGGACCAGCAGCCACACGTCCAGCAGCCGGCCGTTGGCGTTGACGCGGAACCTGCCCTCGCCGGTGGTGGCCGACTCCGACCGGCAGTCCACGCACCGCAACGACAGCAGAGGCAGCCTGGTCCGACGAACGACCCAGGGCAGCACAGTATGAGGTTGTGAAGACATGATCTCTCTAGACCTGACACGAGGCCGATTGCGCGCGGCCTCAAACGCTGTATGACCGGGCGCACACGGGCAGCCCGGCAGAGCCGACGGAAGGGTCGGCTTGAAGGTGAGTGGAAGAAGGTGTCAGGTCTAAAGAGCAGGCGGGGTCACGCGGTTTTGTCCTCTGTCCTCACAGCGATGGGGCCGCGGGCAACCTACCGGAACGCGGAAGGAAGGCTCAAACGGTTTTCCGGCGGCGGTGGTCCCTGTCGCTTGAGTTCACCCCAGCGGCTGCGTCCAGGTGAAGTGCGGCGCGGAGGCGAGAAGATCGACGCCGTTGTCCCGGACGGGATCGGCGACCTCCAGCCCGGCGCGTACCAGTTCGCCGACCAGCCTGTTCCGGCCGATTCGGGAGCCGGCAAGGGGCGCGTCCAGACGAGAAGCGCAGCGTCGCACTCGCCTCATCGAGCTGAGGCGAAGCCGCTGCTGGACTTCGTCCTCAGGAATGCCTCGATTGAGCGTCCCGTGACCTCACCATCGGTCTTACTTGCGGCGGGGTGCCGCCACACGCGGCACCCCGCACGGATTCAGCGCACGCGGAAGGCGCGCTCCACGGTCTGGCTGACCGAGGCGCCCGCCGTGTCACGCGCCGTGAGGCGGAGCGACGCGAACTCCCCCTGCCGCGGAAGGACCGGAACGATCGCCTTCCAGGTGTCCTTGCCGGTGGGCACGACCACGGCCCGGGTCCACGAGGCGCCGTCGCGCGACACCTCGACGCCGACGTGGGACAGCGGCCGGGTCGCCCCGGTCATGCGCTCCAGCCGCAGGGGCAGCACGAGCACCCCGGGCCTGGTCGCGTTGTCCAGGTCGAGCTGGGGGTAGGCGCGCAGCACGAACAGCGGCACGGGACCGGCACCCGACGAGGTGAACGACCACTCCGTCCTGACCTTGGCGGACAGCTCGCTGGCCTCGGGGTCGACCGTGCCGTCCAGGACGAGCTGGAAACGCCCGGAACCCGACTCGACGGGGAAGGTCACCGTACCGGGCAGCTTGTTGGCCGTCCCCACGACCTGGCCGTCACGCAGGAGCGTCGTGGTGCCGCTGCCGTAGTCGCTGGTCACGGCGGAGCGGCCAGGACGGGGTGGGTACCACAGCGGCATGCGCGTGAGCGTGAAGGCCTTGTCGTCCCGGGTCACGGTGGCGGTGCTCGGCAGGGCCGGGCCCACAACGCCCGTGTTCCACCACTCCTTCTCGGTACGGCCGGCCTGGTAGGAGGCGGCCTCGGCGGACTCGTCGGTCTGGTGGAGACGCCCGTTCGGCATGGTCTCGATGGAGCGCCGCCACGGCATGCCTGGCGTGAAGTACCAGGTCGGCGTGGCCGGCAACGACACGACCGCCTGGCTCCACGAGGTGTAGGACCCGACGGGGCCGTCGATGACGGGTCCCGCGCCGAACGCGCCCGTGGCGCTGGCCCGAAGGGTGGCCATGTGCGCTCGTACGGTGCCCAGCTCGCGATCACGCACCTTCAACGCTCCCGGTACGGATCCCTCCCTGCGCAGCAGCAGGTTGTACTGGTAGGGCGTGTCGGTGAACGTGCCGTCCGCGCGCAGGGCCGCCAGCTGGGTGAACGTCTCGAAGTGGAACCCGGGCGCCTTGCCCTCAGTGGGCGACACCCGGAAACGCAGCCGATCAGGCGAGACGTTCCGCGGCAGCGAGAAGCGGTCGAGGGAGAACCGCGCCCCCCACTGCTGGCCGTCCTTGCGGTCCTGGACGAAGGTGAAGGTCTCCCCGGCCGTCCTGGCGTCGGCGTGGTCGGTCGCCACGTTCAGCAGCCGCGCGTCGCTGGCGTCGAAGACGAGCTCCCGGTCCGCCTTGACCTCCAGGCCGGGGACCGGCACCACGCTCAGCTCCTCGTGACCGTCGGGGAACTTGGTCCGCAGTACGGCATAGGCCAGGTAGCGGCCCGCGGGCACGCGGACGGGCCCCTCGCTGTCGCCATGGTTGATGCCGATGCTGATGGGGTCGCCGCCGCTTTCCGGCATGAGCGTCATTGGCATGAAGTCGTCCGGGCCGTCGGGGACCGTACCGAGCTGGTCGATCATCTTCACGTGCAGGTCGTAGCTCTCCGCCTCGGTGGAGAGGTTGACCAGGGTGGAGACGGTGACGCCGCCGCCCGTCGCGGTGATGCGGCCGGGGAAGGCGCCGGGGCTGGACGACTTCACCTGCGCGGTGACGGTGACCGCCGCGGTGCCGTTCGCGGGGACGGTCACCTGCGTGGCGCCCAGCTTGAACACGCCCTCGGGCGCGTCCAGAGCGAGGTCGAGCGTGACCGGCGCGGTGCCGGAGTTGCGGTAAGTGAGGGTCCGCTCGATGGGTTTGTCCTCGTACGGCCAGCGCAGGTGCCCGAAGGACAGCGTGCCGGCGTCGGCGGTGACGGTCTGCTTGACGGCCTTGGCGACGTCCACCCGCCCGGCGCCGTTCTCGGTGAGCGGCCCACCCGGCTTGACCGAGCCGACCAGGGTCGCCTTGAGCTGCTGCCACGTCCAGTCGGGGTGCTGCTGGGCCAGGATGGCGGCGGCGCCGGCGACGTGCGGGGTGGCCATCGACGTGCCCGAGTACGCGATGTAGCCGGTCGTGCCGGCCCGGGCGGCGGTGATGTTCACGCCGGGGGCGGTCAGGTCGGGCTTGATCGCGAAGTCCGCCACGCGGGGGCCTCGGCTGGAGAAGCTCGCGAGCTTGTCCGCGGAGTCCACCGCGCCCACCGTGAGCGCCGAGTCGGCGCTGCCCGGGCTGCCGAGCGTGCTCGCGCCCGGCCCGTCGTTGCCCGCCGCGATCACGAAGAGCACGCCGTTGCTGGCGGAGATGCGCTCTACGGCCTGCTCCAGCGGGTCGAGACCGGGCTCGTCCGGGTGGCCGAGGCTCATGTTGATGATCTTGGCGCCCTGCTGGGCGGCCCACTCCATGCCGGCGATGATGCCGGAGGTGCTGCCGCTGCCGCGGTCGTTCAGCACCTTGCCGTTGAGCAGCCGGGCCCCGGGCGCGACACCCTTGCGCGTGGGCGTCCCCGCGACGCCCTGACCGGCGATCGTGGAGGCCACATGGGTGCCGTGGCCATGCCGGTCCACGGCGTCCTGGCTGTCGGTGAAGTTCCGCGCGGACTCCACCCGGCCGGCGAGGTCGGGGTGCTTGTCGTCGACGCCGGTGTCCAGCACGGCCACCTTGACACCCTCGCCGGTGAACCCGGCCTGCCAGGCCTCGGGTGCGCCGATCTGCGGAACGCTGCGGTCGAGCGAGGCCTTGACGGGCGCGTCCAGCCACACCTTCGCCACCGAGCTGTCCCGGTCGAGCTGCGTCCACACGGCCCGCTCGCGCGGAGCGGTGGCCGCCACGGCGTTGATCGAGGCCAGCGTACGGGCGCCGGCCAGGGCGGTCATGGGCGCGGCCCCGGCCCGATACTGCACGATCAGCGGCAGCCCTTTGACCGAGGCGTCATCCAGCCCATCCGCGATCAGCCGGGGAACCTGGAACAGGTGGCGATCCAGCACACCCCTGGCCACGTCGCCGGCGACGTCCAGCGGGATGAGCGTCCAGTCGTCCTTGGTGCCCTCCGTGACGTACCGGACATCCTTCCTGCCGGGACCCGCCTCGAAGTCGACACGGTCACCGTCCACGGTCACGCGGTCTCCGGTGATCAGCGTCACGCTCTTGGCGGCGGCCGCATCAGCCGGTGGGGTGTCCGCAACGGCCGGCGGGACGGCGACCAGGGGGATCGCCAGCGCAGCTACCGCGATCAGCGTTCTGGCTAACATCGTCGTTTCCTCCTCAAATAGCAGGAGGAGTCAACCAGGGGACGCTTCGCGCGATCAAGCAACCTGGGTGGCGCCATCGGTCATGGCACATCTACGACACGGCGCCCGCGCCTGTGCAGGCCCCGGGCGCCCTCGGCTCAGGCCAGGATCCCGAGAATCCTGCTGTCGTGCTCCCTCCACGTCGACACCGTCTTCCTGAGTCGGCGTCACCTCGCTCGGCACTCGCACAGCTCGGCGGCTGAGGCGTGTCAAGGGGCGCGGTAGGGCCGACATGCTGCACGGATGAGGGTGTGGTCGAAGTGGTCACCCGTCACACCCTCGTCATGCGCTCAAGCCGATCTCGCACGAAGGAACGAAGCCGCTGTGGCAAGCAGCATTCATCCCCGCCCACATGCTCTGGCAGACCCGGTCGTCGATACTGCCTACCGGCATGACCGGGCGCGGCTGGTGAACGGGGACTGCACCGGGATACGGTTCGCTGGTTGACGATAGTCCGGACGGCTATTGCGGGCCAGGATCGTCGGCAGTGGCGGGCGGAACGTTCTGGTTAAGCCGGAAAAGGTTGTCGGGGTCCCAGGTTCGCTTAATGTGGGCGAGCCGCTGGTAGTTGTCGCCGTAGGCCCGACGAACCCCCTCAGAACCCTCGTCGGCGAGGTGGTTGACCTCCACCCCGATGGCCCAGGACCGCGTCTCTGCCCACAGGCGGTCAGCCCACTCGATGTGCCTCTGCGGGTTCTCGTCGTCCGCCGACCAGGCCGCCCCGATCTCCATGCAGTAGGACGCCTCCCGATGCCGGAAGGCGGTGGCGTCGGCCGCGACTCGCGCCACCGCGCCACCCATCGGCAGCAGAAGCGCACCGTTGTCCGGCGAGCTCAGCCCGCCGCCGTGCTCGATCATTGCTGCGATGAGCTCCTCGGTTATCGCACCGCCCAGGTGAGAGCGCATGTGATAGGGCGTGGGTCGGCTCTGCGGGTCGAAGATGTGCTGCAGCATCTCGAATGTCGTCGGTTCGACCAGGTCGGCGAACGGCCTGCCGAACCCGCGCACCGGCGCGAGTTCGCGTCCTCCATCGGCGAGGGGCCCGACGTAACACATCGCCAGCGCGAGCACCGGCTTCCCATGCAGTTCCTGAGGAACGAACGGTGCCGGCGGACCGGCGAGGATCGCCGGTGCCACATTGATCTCGTCGGGGGCGCTCTGGCCGTACCCGGCGAGGAAGCGCAGCACGTCGGCGGCGTCCTCCAACCGGTGCAGGACCATCCCGCCGAGCAGCCGGTCGACCGGGTGCAGGCGCAGGGTGAACTCGAGGACGATCCCGAGGTTGCCGCCACCGCCGCGCAGGCCCCAGTAGAGGTCCTGATTCTCGTCGGCGCTCGCGCGGACGATCTTTCCCGAAGCGGTCAGGACGTCGGCCGCGACGAGGTTGTCGCAGGCGAGCCCGAAGACCCGCGCGAACCACCCGTTGCCCCCTCCGAGCGTCAACCCGGCGACACCCACATCGGCGACGTGCCCGCCGACCGGCACGAGGCCGTGCTGTGCGGCAGCCGCGGTGAGCTCACCCCACCGCACACCGGGTCCGACGTTGGCCGTCCGCCGCTCTCCATCGACGACGATCTGCTTCATCGGGCCCAGGTCCAGGACCAAGCCGCCCTCCGTCGTCGAGAAGCCGGGGAAGCTGTGCCCGCCGCCGCGCACGGCGAGCTCGAGGCCGGTGTCACGTGCGACCGCCAGTGCCGAGACGGCGTCGTTTCGGGTTCGGCAGCGTGCGATGGCAGCGGGTTTGCGGTCGATCAGTTGGTTCCAAACGCGTCGGGACGAGTCGTAGCCGGCGTCCTCAGGCCGGATCACCTCGCCGTCGAAGCCGTCAGCCAACGCGCGTAACGCGTCCTCAGGCGCCACGTTGCCTCCGATATTTCAGCACGCATGGATGACTGGGTCGTATCACCTCCGACCAGGAAGGTCTACGCCTTGACTTTTGCCGACTTTCGGGGCTCCCGTAGTTATCGGGGAGAATCCAACGAACCCGGCTTCGACGTTGGATCATGTGGATTTGCGGGATGATCACTGCTACTACGGTTACTCGCGCCGGAATCTCTACCGATAACGTCCGTTCCGATGGCGGAGTGCCGTTAAGCAGGGCAGCCCTACTTGATCGCGGCCAGGTCCAGGACGTACATCTCGTTCTTGATCGGGTAGGTCATCAGCCGGTCGACGCCACTGTCGGGGATCGCCATGCCTCCATTCGCGTCCGGCCGTATGCCAAGGTCGGCGGACCTGCCGGTGTCGGCGTCGTAAAGCGTGAGGACGGACTGGTTTCCCGGTCCCCTCAAATCGACCTTGAAGAAGCGCTCCAACCCGGCGTCGTCGCCTGGCTGGAAGCTGCTCGGCAGTTCGCGCTCCTGGGAGCCGTCGCGGTCGCGGACGAACCTCCGCAGAATGGTCTGGGTCCGCACCGTGTCCGGGCATCGGCGAGTGCCGCACTTGATCTCCTTGCCGGAGCGGTCGCGGGGGCGTTCGACCTTGACGGCGTTGTATCGCACTGCGACGCCCGCGCACCGGTCGACGCCGCACCTGACCTCCTCGTCGGCCTTGACCACGGCGTCGCGCCGCTCACCGGTCTCGACATTGAGCAACTCGCGGAAGATCGCCTTTCCGTGGTGGACGCCCACCCACGGCCATTGCAGGACGTGGTGCCGCTCGGCGCCCTTCACCGGCTGCGGTGAGCCCCCGCTCAGTGGCACCCGGTAGACCCCGCCCTTCTCGTAGGCGAAGACCACGTCCGCGCCCGTCACCGTCAGCCCGTTGATGTGCCCCTCCTTCATGACGTTTCCGAGGGAAACGTCGGTCACCGGCCGAGGACGCCCGCCGGCGGCCGGCACCGTCCAGATCCGGGCGACCCGAGGGCTGCCCGCCTCCTTGTAGGACGCCCACCAGACGATGTTGCCGCCACCGGCGGCGACGCCGTCGGCGAAGATCGCCGATCCCTTCGTCGGGGGGATCTCGGCGATCTGCCTGGGCTGGCCGGTGCCCAGGTCGTAACTCCACAGGAACTGACGCTTTCCGTCGGGGACGCCCGTCATGACCAGCAGCGTGTGATCGTCGAGGAGTAGCTGCGGGTAGTACGCGCGGCCGTCGGGCAGCTTGGCCGGGATCTTGTGGACGGCCTGCGGCCACACCTTCTCGATGGGCGGCGGAATCTTGTCCGCCGACGGCTCGGCCTTGCCGGTCGCGCTGACCGCGGGGTGTGGCTGGGCCGACGCGCCCAGGGCGCTCACCGCCGCGCTCGCCCCGCCTGCCACCAGGACCACGGCCGCGGCCGCGCGCACGGCGGCGGTCCGCGCCCGCCGCCGGCGATGGCGCGTCTTGACCGTCGCGGCCAGCCCGGCCGGCGCCTGCGGCGCACGATGCGCCGCCCCAGACAGGACGCGGCTCAGCTTGTCTTCCAGATCGGTCATCGCATGCTCCCGTGGGTCGCCGGTGAGGAGGAGAGGGAGGAACGCAGCTTGTCCAGGCCCCGGGAGGCCTGGCTGCGCACGGTTCCGGGAGAGATGCCGAGCACCTTGGCGATCTCGGCGTCGCTGAGCTGTTCGTAATAGCGCAGCACCAGCACGGCACGCTGTCTGCGGGGCAGCGCGGCCAGCTCTTCCCAGAGACCCTGTTCCTCGTCGGGAGGGAAGACTTCGTGGTGAACCCGCTCCGGCGGCTCTCCGGTGAGGTGTTCACGCCTGTGCCGCCGCCAGACGCTGATATGCAACCGTGCCATCGTGGTTCGGGCGTAGCTGTGCGGGCTGTCCTTGCGTCTCACCCTCGGCCAGGCGCCGCGCAGCCGTACCAGAGCTTCCTGGACCAGGTCGGCGGCGTCATGAGGGTTTCCGGTCAGGACGTATCCGTAGCGGAGCAGCGCGTCCGACTGCTCTGCCACGAAGTCGTCGAAGCCGGGTTCGTCATCCACTTGTAGTCCCTTCGGTAGTCACGTCCCAGACGGCCGAAGGGGTGAAGATGTTGCACCGCTCGGCGAATGTTATGGCCCGATTCCGGTACCGCCGACGACGTCACCCGTGACGGCGATGAGGTCGAACGTCGCGGAGATGCTCGTCGGGATCCACGACCCTGCCGGATGCAGTTCGCGTTCTTCCGCGTCATGGCCGTGACCGAGCGGGAAGCGATTCGCGAGACGACGCTCACGTCCTTCAGTCGGTCGAACTCGCTGTGCCGGCTGATCGGGTCGACCACCAGCAGCCGGGCCAGTCGCGCCCGCGCAGCCACATCAAACCGCCCCGCCACCGTCTGGAAGAAAGGGGCACCCCGGACGTGAGCACGACGACCGACACCCGCCTGTATGGGCAGGCCACTTGTGCATTTCGAGCGGGGCCACGACCTCAACCTCGGAGAGAAAACATGCACCAAGGTTAATGATCTTCACTTGCGGGATGAAGATTATCCTCCACGTGCGTCACGGTGCACATGCGGCACGTTACTGTGCGACCGGTTCGGCGGCCCGGCGAGTCCGCTGGTTCGTTTCCTATAGATCAACAGAGGGCAGCGAGGGTGGCGCGCGTGTTGGGTGAAGGCGGCGGGCGAAGCTCCGTGGCGCAGGTGGGGTCCACGGCGGACCTGGACTGGCTGCTCGACGATCTGGTCGGACGGGTGAAGGAGATCGAGCACGCAGTCGTACTCTCCGGTGATGGGCTGCTGCTGGCCTCGTCGAAAGACCTGGCGGGCGCCGATGCCGAGCACTTGGCGGCGGGGGCTGCGGGCTTGCAGAGCCTGGCCACAGGGATCAGCTCCCGCATCGATGGCGGGGCGGTCCGGCAGACCGTCGTGGAGTGGAAATCCGGCTTCCTGGTCACCACCGTCGCGGGGGAGGGGGCGCGGCTCGCGGTGCTCTGCGCGCAGGGCAGCGACATCGGCCTGGTCGCCTACGAGTTGGAGATGCTGGTGACTCGAGTCGGCCAGTACCTGACATCCCCAGCACGGCATGACCCTCCTGAAGGGTAGGAGGCTCGGCGATGAAAGCTCCGTAGGCTGCGCGAGGGCCTTCAGAGTGTGACGCGCCCCCGTTAATGTCGCTGTTCTGCCGCGCTCATGTCGTGGTGGTTCAGCAACTGGTGGGCGCTTAGTCGTGACGGCCTGGTGAGTCGGCTTCAGCGCGGGTCGGCGGCGAAGGCGAAGGCTGCGGCCCGGTCCCGCAGCAGAGCGGCGAGCTCGGGGGAGTCGATCACCTCGAAGGGCCATCGCACCCAGAGCAGGCCGCCGGCGAGGACCTCGAGACGGACGTCGGCGATGTGCCAGTGTGTCGCTGCCTGACCGGTGGCGGTTGTCGTCGGGGAGAAGTCCGTGGCGAAGCCACCCATGTACGCCTGTACCTGTTCGATCGGGGCGTGGATCAGGATCGTCGCTGTATGTTTCCGCGGCGGGGCGCCGAGCTGGCTGGTGACGAACGCGGCCGGGTCGCCTCCGGGGACCTCCTGCGGCTCGAAGCGCACGCCCGTCGCTGATGCTCGCGTGATCCGATCGACGCGCAACACCCGCCAGCCACGGTCGAGGTCGCGGCACACGAGGAACCACCGGGTCTGCCGGGGCACCAGGGCGGCAGGCTCGACGTGGCGCGGGGACTCCCGTCCGGCGTCGGCACCCCCGGTGCTCATCACGCGCAGTTGGACCCGCTCCGCATCCCGGCACGCCAGCGCCAGGACTGCCAGCACGTCGGCGTTCATCGGAGCCGGATACGCGCCGGCCACTGCATTCGGCGTGCTGCCGAGGGCGACCGAGGAGCGCAGCGCCCGCACCCGTCGACGCACCGCCGAGGGCATCACCTGCTCCATTTTGGCCAGGGCGGTGAGCGCGACCTCGCCCCCGCCAGCAGCGCCGTTAGCAGCCGACGAGGCGAGGGCGGCGGCCACGGCGAGCGCCTCATCCGGGGTGAACACCAGCGGCGGCAGGTCGCTGCCCGTGGACAGTCGGTAGCCGCCGTCGGGGCCGCGACGTGCCTCGATGTGATAGCCGAGGCCCCGCAGCCGCTCCACGTCCCGCCGGAGTGTGCGGCCGTCGACGCCGAGGCGGTCGGCGAGCTCGCCGCCGCTCCAGGACCGGCGGGCCTGCAGCAGCTCCAGCAGGCGCAGCGCCCGCTCAGTTGTGGTCTGTTCCGGCATGATCGCCAAGGCTAGTAGAAATACGGACAGAAAATGACCTAAACCTTCCTTAGGTTGGAGTTCAAGCCGGACGGACCGGCACTACTTCCTTAAGGTGAGCCATCTTGACCATCCTTGTTACCGGCGCGACCGGCGCCGTCGGTCGTCACCTTGTCACGACCCTGCTCACCCGCGGCGCCGCCGTACGTGCGCTGACCCGCAAGCCCGATGACGCAGACCTGCCGGCCGGGGTCGAGGTCGTCGCCGGTGATCTGGCCGACGCCACCACGCTCGGGTCGCAGGTGTTCGACGATGTCGATCGCGCCTTCGTCTTCCCCGCCCAGGGCGTCGACGCGTTCGTCACCGCGGCCACCGCCCACGGCGTCCACCGCTTCACCGTGCTGTCCTCCCTCGCTGCCGCGAAGGAGTTCCAGCGCGACCACGGCTCGGCGAGCCAGCTCCACCACACCGCGGTCGAGGCCGCCGTGACCGATCGCACCGATGCCTGGACGATCCTGCGGCCCGGCACCTTCGCCAACAACCTGCTCTCCTGGGCCTGGCAGATCCGCTCCGGCGCACCGATCCGGGCGCCATACCTCGCATCGGCACAGGCTCCGATCCACGAGTACGACGTCGCCGAGGCCGCCGCCGAGACCCTGCTCTCCGACGACCATCTAGGTGACGCGATCCCGCTCACCGGCCCGCAAGCCCTGACCCGCTCCGAGCAGGTGGCGATCATCGGCGAGACCCTAGGGCGGGAAATCCCGCTCGTGGAGATCACGCCCGAGGAGTTCCGCACCGAGACCGCACAGTTCATCCCCGAGCCCGTGATGAAGATGCTGCTCGACTACTGGCACGACACCCTCACCGTCCCCGACGTCCCACGTCCCGTTACCGCAGTGACCGGGCGGCCGGGCCGCACTCTGGCAGAGTGGGCCGCCGACCACCGAGCCGACTTCGAGGCCGCCTGACGGGACCGGGCAGACGCGATGGTCGGGCAGGAGCCGCCGAATCCGAATCCGCCCGACCATCGTGAGCCGCCAGGACTGAGCGGACAGGGAGAGGGCGCCTGGACCGCGCCGCCGGCCAGGCGCTGTCGGCTGATGAGCTCTGCTGGATCCGC
This sequence comes from Nonomuraea sp. NPDC000554, assembly GCF_040300065.1. Classification (NCBI taxonomy): domain Bacteria; kingdom Bacillati; phylum Actinomycetota; class Actinomycetes; order Streptosporangiales; family Streptosporangiaceae; genus Nonomuraea; species Nonomuraea sp. NPDC000554. Next base: position 97,957 of record NZ_JBEPDC010000036.1, read on the forward strand.
GCCTACCTGCGGATGTGGCCCTCCGCTCTCGAATGTGTTCCCTGCCGCCAGGTAGCTGATCTAAAGGTCTTCGGCCTTGAGGTGTCGGGATCAGCCCTAATCCCGACAGGTCGCCCTGCCGGGTCAGGCCGCGGCGGCGAGCCGGGCGATGTCGCCGTCGGGATCGGCGGCCACCTCCCGCCATGTCCGTACTTAGCCTCCTTCTTCACAACCCGCAGCAGCCCTGAGCCGAGCCGACGCATCACCGATGGGCCGCCTTGGGGTGTGTCCGGTGATTCGTGAGCCAATAGGGGTTCCTCACAAAGTCAGGGTTTCGGAGGTCTGTTTCTCAGGGTCAGACCAAGGGTCCGGTAAGGATGATCACGGATGGGGCAACGGCGACTGCTCCCAGCAGGGTTGAGCTTGTCACTAAAGCTCGTCGACGCTGCTCTGGAGGAACCTCGTTGCGTACGCGCCTAGCCCTCACCACACTTGCCCTGGCCACCACCGTCACCGCCGGCGTGGCGGCACCCGCGAGCGCCGCCGCCAAGCCGGACCCCGTGCAACAGGGACTGCAGACGCTGCTGCGCTCCGACGGCGCACCTGGTGCGCTGGCGAGTGTGCGGGGCCGTGACGGGCGCGTCCGGACCTACACCGCTGGTGAAGGGGACCGGGACACGCACGCGAAGGTGCCCCGGGACGGTCAGGTGCGGATCGGCAGCGTCACCAAGACGTTCACCGCGGTGGTCGTGCTGCAACTGGTCGGCGAGGGCAAGATCGGCCTCGATGAGCCCGTCGAGACCTACCTGCCGAAACTCGTGCGCGGCAAGGGGATCGACGGGCGCCGCATCACGGTGCGTCAGCTCCTGCAGCACACCAGCGGACTTCCCGACTACGAAGACGCCGTCACCAACGACATCCTCAAGCGCCGCTACCTCTCCCCTCGCGACGCCCTGGACGTCGCCCTCGCACACGAAGCCGTCTTCGCCCCCGGAGCGAAGATGGGATACAGCAGCACGAACTACCTGCTGGCCGGGCTGATCGTGGAGAAGGTCACCGGACGGCCCTTCGCCGAGGAGATCGACAAGCGCATCATCCAGCGCATCGGACTGCGCCACACCTACTTCCCCGCCCCCGGCGAGACGACCATCCGCCAACGCCACCCCCAGGGCTACCGCCAGGAATCCCCGGACGCGCCCCGGCGCAACGTCACGAAGATCGACCCCTCCGCCTCCTGGGCGGGAGGTGAGATGGTCTCCACCAACTCCGACCTCAACAGCTTCTTCTCCGCGCTGCTGGACGGCAGGCACCGTCTGCTCGCCAAGGCCCAGCTCAACCAGATGCGCACCACCGTCCCCGTGGGCAAACCCGGCTACAACGCCGGCCTGGGAATCTTCACCATGCCACTGTCGTGCCACCGCGTCGCCTGGTTCCACAGCGGCGCCATCCCGGGCTACGGAACCTGGGCCGCAGCCACCGACGACGGCCGCGCCGCCAGCGTCACGATGACCCTCGAACCGAAAACCGGTCAAGCCATCGAGCACCTGGAAAAGGCCGTGGACGCGGCCCTGTGCCGCTGAACCACACCCCCTCTTCAGGGGCGAGGGCCTGTAGATCAGCTACCCGGCGGGGCCGGAGCGTCCCGCTAAGTTACTCGCTGGTGCCGCCAACGGCTGTCCGCAAGTTCCTCAACCCTGCCGCCATTCACGCAGCAGCTCGCCGACCGGCCGGTCATGCATCATGCGGCGATCATGGCCCCCGCCTCGTCGATCATCTCGATTACATGCCAGGTAATCGACAGGGCCGGGCGGCGGCTGGGGCGGTGACCCGCATGACCGACAGCTCGCCCTCCACGGCTTCACCCAGTTCGCGGCGGGGAACACCGACGTGCTCCGTACCCTCCTGGCAGAGGACTTCATCGAGCACAGCCCGGGCAATCCCTCTGGGCGGGAGGCGTTCATCGCCGATGCTCCCGTGACCCGGGCGACGCCGGTTCAGGTCACGACGCGTCGTAGCGCAGGCGGGAGGCGGCCACGTACTCGCGGTGCTGCTCGGCCCATGTGATGAGCCCGGAGACCTGGGCCGAGAGCGTCTGCCCGATGGGGGTGAGGGCGTAGTCCACCCGGGGCGGGGAGGTGGGGGTGACGGTCCGCTCGACCAGGCCATCGCGCTCCAGGCTGCGCAGGGTCAGGGTGAGCATCCGCTGGGATATGCCCTCGATGGCGCGCTGCAGTTCGGAGTAGCGCTTGGGCCCGCTGCCGAGCAGGTCCATCACCAGGACGCTCCATTTGTCCCCGACGCGGTCGAGGATGTCGCGCAGCTGGCAGGTCGGGTGATCCTCGCTGATCGTTTCGCGCACATCGGTGTGCCTTGCGCGGGTCAAAGTGCCTTCTTCCGTCATGGCGGCATTGTGGACCAGACTCCATGTGCGCACAAGAAGTAACCAACGCACAGAAAGTGCTGTTGCGATGAGCATCGACTTGACCGACCCCCCGCCCCGATCAGGCCCTCGCCCACAAACCACGGGCCTGGAGATCCCGCACGACCAGCTCGACCAGTTCTCCCCGCCGCACATCAGGGCCGCCCTGGTGGCGGACGCGCAGGCGCTGGCGGGCGTGTTCACCGGCCCCAGCCAGGTGTCCGAGCCCGCCTCGCTGGCGCTGCGGCTGCGCGAGCCCGCCGGGCCATGGGCGGCGTTCCTGCACCCCAGCCGCGACGAGTTCGGGCACATCCACCGCTCGGGCTTCCTCCATCTCACCGTTCCCGTGCCGCTCATCGAGCCGCTTGGGCAGGCGGGGTGGATCGAGCCGCATCCGATCAGCCGTCGTCCTGAGTGGCCGGACACGATCGTGATGCTGTACGCCCCCCGCGACGAGGCCGAACTGGCCGTCGCCCGCGCCGTCCTGCGCGCCTCCTGGCGGCAGGCCACCGCATCTTCTACGGAAACGGAGTGATCCTCATGCGTGCCATGGCTTTCACCGACTTCGGCGCCGACCTGGCGGCCACCGACCTGCCCGTGCCCGAGCCCGGTCCCGGTGAGGTGCTGGTCCAGGTGCTGGCCTCCTCGGTCAACGGCTTTGACCTGGGCGTGCTGGGCGGCTACCTCAAGGGCGTGTACGACTACGACTTCCCCGTCGTGCTCGGCAAGGACTTCGCCGGTACGGTGGCGGCCGTCGGCGCCGGCGTGACCGGCCTGACGCCGGGTGAGGACGTGTTCGGCGTGGTCATGCGCCCGACCCTGGGGCAAGGCGGCTACGCCGAGTACGTGGTGGTGAGCCGGCAGTACGGCCTGGCCAAGATCCCCGACGGGCTCGACCACACCCGCGCGGGCGTGCTGGGACTGGCCGGTAGCGCCGCGCTCAACGCCATCGACGCCGTCGCCCCGGCACCGGGGGAAACCGTCCTGATCTCAGGTGCGACCGGCGGCGTGGGCGCGTTCGCCGTCCAAATGGCCGCCGCGCGCGGCGCCAGCGTGATCGCCACCGCGAGGCCCGGAGCCGAAGCCGCCTTCGTCACCGGCCTGGGCGCGACCTGGGCCGTCGACCACGCCGACCTGCAGGCGCAGGTGCGCGCGATCGCGCCCGACGGGGTGGATGCCGCGCTGCACCTGGCGGGCGACGGCCTCACCGTCGCCGCCCTGCTGGCCGACAGCGGGCGGCTGGCCTCCACCCTGCACTACCTGCCCGACGAGCCCGGCCGCGACATCAAGGCCACGGCGGTGATGGCCGACCCCAACCCGGCCACCCTCGCCCGGCTCGCCGCCGACGCTGCCGAAGGACGCCTGCGGGTGCCGGTGGCCCGCTCCTACCCGCTGGCCGAGGCGCCGCGCGCGATCGCCGACTTCACCGCCGGAACCGTCGGCAAGCTCGCCGTCACGATCTGAAGGAGGCGCCGTGACCACCAACGCCGAATCGCTCGCTCACCTTCGTCGAGATGCTGAACACCCATGATGTGGACGTGCTCGACCGCATCCTGACCCCCGGCTACATCAACCACAACCCCAACGTCGCCGCCGGAAGGGACACCAACCGGCAGTTCTGGAGCGGGCTGTTCATCACCATGCCCGACCTGTCGGCCGCCATCGATGATCGCGTGGTCGGACGCTTCACCTACCGCGGCACGCACACCGGCGGGTCTCGACCGCCGACCACGCAAACAAGCGGGCCTGAAGATCGCGACGCGGCTGACCAACCTGTGCCGCTGACCGCGTCTCCCGCCCGGGATGCTCGCTGACCGGCGAGAGCGGACCACCCCCGTCGCCTCTCGCCGGTGGCCCACGCCGCCCGGGCGGGGACACCGCAGCCTCGGGTGGTCATGTTGCCGCCCAGCAGAGTCGGCCGAGCCCGCTCGTCCCTTCCAGAGGCGTCGGCAAACACGGCCCTCAACGGGCCGGCGCGGTGCGGTCCTCGACGGCTGAGCGCGGTCCTGCACATCGGACTCGCCTTGCGGGAGTCGGTGCAGAAACATCAGATCTGCCTAAGCTGTCAAACTCTGTGGCCATCTTGCTTCGGGTCAGATCAGGCCGTGGGATCCGATGGCGGTTCAGCGCTCCTGGTGTGAAGCGCAAGGCCGCCACCGTTCGCGGGCCGGAACCCCAGTCCATGGAGTGCGGGATCGTCGATCGCGGTGACCACGCGCAGGGCACCGGCCTCGGCTACCTCGCAGACCGTCAGACGCACCAGCGCATCGCGTACCTCCGATGGGACGCCGGGCTGGATGTGCACCAGGTCGAGACGGACGGTGGTGTGCTGCTTGTCCTCCCAGGATGCGGCTGCATGACCGACAAAAGGTTCCCCGCGGGCGTTGTCGACGTAAGCGTGCAGCCAGCAGGCAAGCCTGCCCTCGCCGATCAGCCTCCGAGGGATGGTCACGTCCATCCCTACCTTCGCCAACCAGGAGCCGGCCTCACCTGCAGCAAGGTAAACCGAGCCGATGTGAAACCCGGCGGGGCAGACGTCCGGAGCATCACGGGTGTCCAGCAAGACGTAGCCATCTCGGATCACCCGGCGGCTTCGGCGAACCAGCCCGGTCCCGAGTTCTTCCGCGAGGCGAAACGCGACGTTTATGGCCCATCCATCCGCCGGGGACACTCGCGGACCGGACAGCGAACTTTTGGGTGCCGTCGGGAACCCGACCTTGATGGCGTACGTGTTCGGATCTCGCCGCCAGCGGAAGATCACTAATATGCCGTCGGGCTCCGCCATGACATCGACGACGGAGCACTCTTCTGTCACAGCGCCCGCACGTAGTAAGCGCGTCCTGATCGTTTTAAGTTCCTGCTGGGACCACTCAACCGCCACATGCCCAGACTCCCATATCCGTCCTCACCCGGATCGGAGATCTGTCACTGAGGATCATGGGGATCTCCCTGTCGAAGGGGGGCGGTTCGCTGGTGTCGGCCATCCGCTTGGGGCCGTGCGATGAGCCCTGAAGTTAGGAATTGCCCCAGGTCACGGTAGGAACTGGGGCGCGTCCGCGGGACTGGTTTCAGTCTGGACGATCCTTCCCGTCGGAAAGGCGACAAAGCCGTCGTAGGGCACCCCCTTTTGCAGGCAGTGGTACAGGCAGCCGAGCATCCGGTTGAAGGTGTTGCGCAGGGCGCTGGAGTCACTTGGCCGGCACCACTTCAGCGCACCGAGATGCCGGAACACCTCCAGAACGTTCACCTCGTCCCAATGCTCGGCGAACAGACTGTCCTCGACCCGCCAGATGTCGATGGAGCGCATCCGCATCGACTGACCACTGGCCGGGATGCCCAGCCACGTGATGGCTGGGGTGAGTGTCGGCAGACGATCGTTTGCCGACATCCAGGGGTCTCTAGGCCGGTCGTCGTTGCACGGCGTCGGCGATGACCGCTGTCACGAACTTGTTGACGACTGCCGTGGCCGGCGGGCCGGGGTCGCGGTCTGCGAACAGGAGATGCCCGCCACCGACCAGAGAGAGGGTGAGAGAGTCGATGTCGGCGTCGGCCGCGATGCGGCCCAGTTCACGTTCGTCGGCCAGATAAGCGGAGATCGCGGTTGTGGCCTGGGCGAGGATCGCGATGCCGCCTCCGGGCCTGGCTTGCCGCAGCCGTGCGCGCAGCTCATCCCGGAAGGTGATGAGCGGGATGATTGCCACCGGAATTGGTCCGAACAGGGTCGTCAGCGCGCTGGTGAGGTTGTTGGCCACCGTGCCGGTGCCGGCGGAGGCGCGCAGCGCACTCGCCTGCGTCTCGAGCTGCGCGGCCCGGTCGAGCACGAGGTCGGCGAGGAAGGCGTCGAAGTCGGTGAAGTGCCGGTGCAGGACGCCTTTGGCGCAGCCCGCCTCGTCGGTGACGGCCCGGCTGGTCAGCCCGTTCGGCCCGTCCCGCAGAAGCACGCGTTCGGCAGCGTCGAACAGCTGCTGCCGTGCGTCGCGAAGGTGCACCCCAGTCGGCATTCACAGATCCTCTCGTGCGTCAATCCACTGGCATCCGTTGCCAAATGGGCGCACGCCCATAATACCGCGAGAGCAACCAGAGCCGTCCCCAGCGGAGCCGCATAAGGCCCGGCGGATGGCCGAGTCGTTCGGCGTAGATGCGCAAAGCTACGACCGAGCCCGCCCCGGCTACCCCGATGCATTGGTATCGCACCGACAAGCGCGGCCCGGGTCATCTTCAGCCAGTGTGTCAGTCGTTCGACGTCGGCCACGGTGCATTCGCTGAAGTCCAGGAAGGTGCGGATCTGCGCCCGGTGGCATTCGGCGGTGCGGCCCTGCCAGTCGAACAGGCTCAGCTCGGTGGCGGGGACCTTTACCTGGGCGGCGACGAAGGCTACCGCCTCATCCGGCAGTTCGGAGCGGCCCTCGGGGAAGCGGCTGTGCTGGGGGAAGAACTTCAGCCACAACGCCAGCGCCAGCTTGGACGGGCCGGTCCGGCTCCTTCAACTCGTCTTCGTCCAGAGTGCGCGCCACGGGATTCAGGCCTCTCCTCTACCCTCCGAAGGGGGTGGCCGCCACCGGCATGCGTGCGTGGAAAGCGCCAAGTCCAGCCGGAGGCGGCACTTTCCTTCCCCGAATCGAGTCCCATCCTGGAAACCCGGCATCAGCCTGTCACCGAAACCCGTGAAGTGCCGACACCATTCATGAAGCCGGCACTTTATGTGGAGTGATCGACATCAGGCGGATTGGGCTCAAGTGATGACACGTAGGTCCCGCCGTACTGTGTGACGGGAGCAGCCAAGCTCGGCGGCGATGGCGTCGAGCGGTCCAGCCGTCGGACCGAAGCCGCGCCGCCCGAGCAGCTCGATCCGATATCTGCCGGCTGGGTTAATCCCAGACCGAGAAGTGAGGCGACGTCATAACAGTCGTGAGGTCCTAGGCGGCTACGCGAGCGCCTTCTCGACGGGACACGTCCGGCGCGGCGGCCAGGCGGTGCCTGCGCTTGGGCATGCCGAAGGTGGGGTGCGAGGTGGCCCACAGCGCCGTCTTGAGGATGCCCGCCTTGATCCGTGCGGGCTTCCGGCCGCCCATGTACTTCGGCTTTGCTTGCCCTTCGTCGTCGACCGTCTGCAGGATCCCGTCCCGCCGCCCGAGGCTGATGTGGTTGTACGTGTAGACCAGCTTGGTCTTCGCAATCTTGCGGCCGGTCAGGCGTCCCACGATCGCCTCGATAGCCTGCCGGCCGGTGTAGCCGGCCGACGCGCAGGACATCGGCAGCGGTCGGCCATTGTCGCCGATGGCGTAGGCGCTGTCACCGGTGGCGTAGACGTTCGGGTGCGAGACCGACCGCATGGTGCGATCGACAACGATCTGACCGTTCCCGGTGACCTCCAGCCCGCCGGCGGCGGCAATGGGGCTGACCTCGAACCCGGCCGTCCACACGGTTGCGTCGGACGCCAGGGCGGTGCCGTCGGCGCACAGCACCCGCGTAGCTTCGACGGCTTCGACGCTGGTGTGCTCCAGGACGGTGACCCCCAGCCGGTCGCAGGCCTGGCGCAGGTGGCTGCGGGCTCCGGCGGAGAGCCGGGCGCCCAGCTCGCCGCGGGCGATGAGCGCCACCGACAGGCCGGGCCGGGATTCGGCGATCTCAGTGGCGGTCTCGATACCGGTCAACCCGTCGCCGACGACCACCACACCCCCGCCTTCGCCCCGCCCGCCCAGGCTGTCCAGGCGCTCGCGCAGGCGCAGCGCCGAGGGCCGGGCGGCGACGTCGAAGGCGTGCTCGGCCGCGCCGGGGACGCCGCGGTCGTCGCCGTGGCTGCCGAGCGCGTAGACAAGGGTGTCGTAGCCGAGCTCGCCGCCGCTGTCAGCGTCAGCGATGGCGACGACCTGGCGCTCGGGGTCGACGGCGGTGACACGGGCCAGGCGCAGCCGTATCCCCGTGCCCGCGAAGACGTCGGCGAGCTTCGGAGTCTCGATGTTCTGGCCGGCCGCGAGCTGGGGCAGCCGCATTCGCTGGACAAAGTCCGGCACGGCGTTGACCACGGTGATCTCGGTGTCCTTCGGGGACAGCCGGCGGGCCAGGTTCCCGGCCGCGTAGGCCCCGGCATAGCCGGCGCCGAGGACGACGATGCGGTGCTTCATGCGTTGCTCCTGTCGGTTCGCTTGCTTGTGGTGAGTTGGCTCGGCCCCGGGTCACCGAATTTCTTGATCGAGGTTGCCGTGAGCCTCCGCCGAGAGGTCCTGCCAGTCGGCCCAGGTCTTGAGCCGGTCGGCGTAGACCTGCTGGAGCATCGGGTAGAAGCCCTGCCCGAAGAGCACCCGCAGGGGCGGGTGGTCGGAGTCGACGAGCTTGAGGAGCGCCTGGGCCGCGGCGGCAGGGTCGCCGGCGGGCTGCTTGCCCGCGATCCCGGCGATGCGCTGGCGAAGGCCGTCGTAGATCGGGTTGGGCTCGGCCAGGTGGCCGTTGTTGAGGGGATCGGGGTTCTTGCCGGACCTGGTGGCGAAGCCGCCGGGCTCGATCACGGTCACCTTGATGCCGAAGTCGGCGACCTCTTGGGCGAGGGATTCGTTCAGGGCTTCCAGGGCCCACTTGGAGGCGCTGTAGGCGCCGCTGAGCGGCATCGCCATGAGCCCGGCCGCCGAGGACAGCTGGATGATGTGCCCTGCACCCTGCTCGCGCAGGTGGGGCAGCGCGGCCTGGATCACCCACACCGCGCCGAACAAGTTGGTCTCCAGCTGGTCGCGCAGTTGCTGCTCGGTCACTTCCTCGACCGCGCCGACCTGGGCGTAGCCGGCGTTGTTCACGATGACGTCGAGCCGGCCGAAGTGCTCCTTGGCCCGCTGCACGCTCGCGAAGACGGCGGCCTTGTCGGTCACGTCCAGCTCGAGCGGGCGCACCGCCTCGCCGTAGGCGGCGACCAACTCGTCAAGGCTTGCGGTGTTCCGGGCGGTCGCGGCCACCTTGTCGCCGCGGGACAGGGCGGCCTCGACGAAGTTGCGGCCCAGGCCGCGAGACGAACCGGTGACGAACCAGACCTTGCTCATGATGTCTTTCCGTTCTTTGTGCGGCGGCGGGTGCGCGGCGGTCACCACGCAACGGGCCAAGGCGATCACTCGCGGAGTTGTGTGCCGCGCGGATCGTTCACGCGGCGTCCTGACGACCATGAGGCGCTGGCGCCCCGAACTTTGTGACAGTGCGGTCATGTGACGTACGCCACCGAGCACGGGGTGTCACACCGCGGTGAGGGCCGGCGTCTTGTGCGTAGAGCGGGAGTTGAGAGTGAACAGGCAGGAGCCAGGTATGAACGAGCGCAGGGATGCAACGACGGGCACTGCCGAGCCGATGGCTGGTGGCGGCCGGATGGACTGCGTCACCGAGGCGACCGAGACATTCCTCGCCCACCGTAACCTGCTGTTCACCGTCACCTACGAGATGCTCGGCTCGGCTGCCGACGCGGAGGACGTCCTGCAGGAAACCTGGCTGCGGTGGATGAAGGTGGACGTGGGGCAGGTGCGCGACCAGCGCGCCTACCTGGTGCGGATCGCCACCCGGCGCTCGCTGGACCGGCTGCGCGCCATGAAGCGCCGCAAGGAGGCCTACGTCGGCCCCTGGCTGCCCGAGCCGCTGCTCACCGCGCCGGACGTGGCCGAGGACGTCGAGCTCGCCGAGAGCGTGTCGATGGCGCTCATGCTCGTCCTGGAGACGCTGTCGCCGACCGAGCGCGCCGTCTTCGTGCTGCGCGAGGCCTTCGACGTCGGCTACGACGAGATCGCGGCCGCTGTCGGCAAGACCCCGGCGACCGTGCGCCAGATCGCGCACCGCGCCCGCCGGCACGTCGATGCCCGCCGCCCCCGCGAGGTGGTCTCCCCGAGCCAGGCCCGGGCGGCTGTTGAGTCCTTCCAGCGCGCGCTCGAAACCAGGGACTTGCAGGGTCTCCTTGATGTGCTCGCCCCTGAGGTCGTCCTGGTGAGCGACGGCGGCGGCGTCAAGCAGGCCGCGCCGCGGCCGATCATCGGCGCCGACAAGGTGGCCCGCATGATCGTCAGCGGCCTCGGCAAGGCCCAAGTCGCGCTCACCAGCGAGCCCACCGTGGTCAACGGCAACCCCGCACTCGTTCTCCGCGTGGACGGCGAGATCGACGGCGTCATAGCAGCCCGTGTCGAGGACGCCCGCATCACCGGCCTCTACTACGTCCGCAACCCGCAGAAGCTGACCCGCATCGCATCCGAGACCCCCCTCACGCTGAAGTAATCCTTCGGCCGCCGCGCCATGATCACGACATCGCGACAGTGCGGAGCATCCCGAGCGAAGGCATCCGCTCATCGGCACAAGTGCGTGCCGGCCCGCCCCGTCACCACGTAAAGCACGCAAACGCTCTCTTCGAGGAGTAGACAAGCCAGCCCACAACCTCGAAGCGGCCTGGATCTGACGGCGACCCCAACCTGCGCAGGACGGCCCGTCAGGCCGTGAAGCCAGTGCCAACAGTGTCGATCACGCCACCCGAGGCCGCCACAAGCACAACAAACTCCGCCAGATCTATTACTGGGAGGTCATTCATGACGAAGAACGTCGCCGGCGAACTCGCCGGCCTGGAACTGCCGGTCGAGCGGGGCTGCCCGTTCGCCCCGCCTACCGCCTACGAACGGCTGCGCGAGCAGGCGCCGATCAACAAGGTCCGCCTGGCCAGCGG
>NZ_JBEPDC010000037.1:0-108317 GCF_040300065.1 Nonomuraea sp. NPDC000554
AAGATCTTGGGGACCGCTCACCGCCCGCCGCGGAGCGGGCGGCGTGGTGACATCACGCGACCTTGGCGTCCGAGGCCGTCCAGGTGTTGCAGGCCTGGGGTCCGCCCGCCTTGTAGCCCTGCTCGAACCAGTAGAGTTCGTTGCCCTTCAGCGCTGGGTTCCTCGCCGGTCGCCCGAGCGCCCAGGCCGCCGCGCCGGCCAGGCAGTCCTGCTGGTAGGTGTACCGGCGCTCGTGCTGCTCGTGGACCTTCAGGTCGCCGCCGAAGTCCAGCTTCTCGTGAGCCGTCGAGATCCCCGCCCGGATCAGGATGTAATGCCCGTAGACGGAGGCCATCTCGTGGAAGACCCGATGGTCGTCGCCGGCCTTGATCCAGTCGTCTCCGAGGGCGACGGAGATGCCTTCAAAGCCGTACACGGTCATGGTCGGCAAATGCTTCTGGATGGGCGAATAGTGGAGCGCGAGCCGCATGTCCTTCACGCCCCAGACCTTCTTGAGGCAAGCGTGCACGATCCCGATGTACTTCTCGGTGGCGGCCCTGCCCTTGCCCTTCTTCGCCGCGCACGCCACCTTGGGGAGCTTGCCCGCCTTGTAGAGGGCGTTGTCGGTCAGAAGGGGCTTGCCGGTGATGGGGTCGGCGGCCGCCGTACCGGACAGCACGGTCAGACCGAGTGCCGCTCCCGCCAGGAGTCGAGTGATCATCGTGGCAGCCTAGCCAGCGGGATTGGCGCGGAATTGGCGCGATCCTTAGGCGCCGGGTGCTGGTGCCGAGGGAAGGCATGGTGGTCCGCTGGTCGCGGGCTACGGGTGCGGGGCCTGGGCGTGGAACTCGCGGGCGGCCGCGGACAGGCCGGCGATCACGCTCTCGACCTCGGCTATAGCTGGCGCAGTCGCCGGTTGAGGTAGCGCTGCTCCGGCAGGCTCGTCGTCAGTTGCGCGGCCCGCCGGTAATGGTCGGCCGCGGCCTCCACATCGCCGTTCAGCTCCAGCAGATGGGCGCGTACGGCATACAGCCGGTGATGCCGCTGCATCGCGGGATCGGTCAGCAGCGGATCGAGCAGAGCCAAGCCGATCGTCGGGCCGTGGGCCATCGCGACGGCGATGGCATGGTTGAGCGTCACAGTCGGGGCGGGAGCAACTCGGCTCAGCATGTCGTACAGAACGCTGATCTGCATCCAGTCGGTGGCCTGGTAGGTCGATGCCTCCGCGTGAACTGCGGCGATCGCCGCCTGGATCTGGTAACGGCCGACGTGACCCCGCGGCAGCGTCCGTTCCAACAGCGCGACACCCTCGGCGATCAGATCGCGCCGCCAGCGGGAGCGGTCCTGCTCGGCCAGCGGCACCAGATCACCGGCAGAGTCGGTCCGCGCCGGCAGCCGCGCGTGCGTGAGGAGCATCAGCGCCAACGCGCCGGACACCTCGTCATGGTCGGGCAGTGCGACGTGCACCTGACGGGTGAGCCGGATCGCCTCCTCGGCGAGTTCGACGTCGACCAGGGTCCCGCCGGAGGTGCGTGTGTAGCCCTCGGTGAACACCAGGTGGCAGACGTCGAGCACAGCTGCCACCCGGGACGGCAGTTCCTCGTCCGACGGCATCGCGAACCGTGCGCCTGCGCCACGCAGCGTCGCGCGGGCGCGGCTGAGACGCTGGGTCATGGTGCGGACCGGCACCAGGTACGCGGCCGCGATCTGCTCCACGCTCAACCCGGCCACCGCCCGCAGGCTGAGCGCCACCTGCGACGGCCTGCTCAGCGCGGGATGACAGCACAGGAACAGCAGGCGAAGTGTGTCGTCGACCTCAGTTGCGGGAACCTCGTCCGCTCCAGGCGCCACGCCGATGTCATCTGGCTGTCGTGCCGCGTCCAGCGCCTCGCGGCGGGCACGGGCCGAGTCGGCCCGCGCCCGGTCGATCAGGCGCCGCGACGCGACCCGGATCAGCCAGGCCCTCGGATTGTCGGGCACTCCACCGATGGGCCATTGAGAAGCGGCGGCCTCCGCAGCTTCCTGGGCGGCGTCCTCGCAGTCGCCGAGATCGCTGTACCTTCGCAGGAGCGCGCCGAGGACGTGTGGCGCCTCCCGACGCCACACGTCCGCGAGTATCCGCTGCACCATACGATCTGCTTGAGATCGCTATTGGTCGTCGCCGCCTGGCCACATCATCGGCCGCAGCTCCACCGTCTCTCCGGGGCCGGCGAACTTCGCGGCGACCTCTTCTGCGCGGGCCTGGCTCTCGACGTCGATGAGGAAGAACCCGGCCAGATGCTCCTTGGCCTCCGAGTATGGGCCGTCGCTCGCCAGCGGGGAGCCGTCCTGCCACCAGTACAGTCGTGCGGCTGCGGGGTCGCCGAGTGCCTCTCCGCCGAGCAGTTCGCCGTTGGCCTGCAGTTCGGACATCACCTGCTCGAATTCGGCGTCCAGCCGCTTGCGCACGTCATCGGGCAGCTGGTGGTAGGGAGCAAGGTAGTCGATGGTGGGGTGTCCCCACGGCTGCGGATTGGAGTGGATCAGGATCACGTACTTCATGGCTGTCAGCTCTCGTCTCGTGCGACGGCCGCTCCGTCGCTTAACCGGGACGTCGGTGCGGACTCGCTGATGTCGACACTATCCAGGAGTTCGAGACGTGCTGGTCCCGTCCCATCTCGTCGCTGACTCAGTTGCCAGGTCCGGTCGGCGTCCTTCTCCCTGCCGCACGCTGCCGGAAGGCTCCTATCGGGAGGGCTCCAGCACCACCTTGATCGCTCCTGCGGACCTGTCGCGGGCCACTCGAAACGCCTCGACGGCGTCGTTCAGCGGGAACCGGTGAGTGATGACGGTTTCTGCGATCTCCGGCCGGGCGGCGAGCATGTCCGCAACCTGGCCGAACTCCCGCACGCCGTCGGGTCGGCCGTAGGCCATGGCATTGACGTAGGTCAGCTCCTTGATCAGGCTATGTGTCGCCGGGAGGCCGATCGTGTCGTTGTAGACGCCCAACACGACGACCCGGCCACCCACCGCAGCCAGTTCGGCGCATCGGGCCAGGCCCGACGGGCTGCCGGCGGCGTCGATGACGACGTCGTAGTCGCCCTTCGGGCGTCCGGCGCCGAGGCGCTCTGCGGCTGACCTCTGGTGCTCGTAACGAGCTTCCACATCGACGTCGAAGCCCAGATGGCGCGCGACGGCCGCCGCGAGGAGCGCGATGGATCCCCCGCCGACGACAACCATCCTCTCACCGGGCCGCATCTCGGCCTTCCGCACTCCGTGCCACGCGACGGCACCGGGCTCCACCAGGCAGGCGTCTCGCACGGGCAGGGCGGCGGGCAGCGGCAGCAGCGTGTATTCCGGGACCACCACGGATTCCGTCATTCCGCCATCCCGGAAGATGCCCAGCGTGCCGTGCGCCGGGTCGGCGCAGCGCTGGGTATTGCCCGCCGCGCATTCCGGGCAACGACCGCAGTAGATGGACGGCTCGACCACGAACGCGGCACCGTCGGCCGTCGTTCCGGCGAACTCGTGGCCGAACGTGAAGCCTTGGAGTCCGCTCGCGACGAACGCGACATCCGTGCCGCAGATCCCCGCCGATGCGATGTCCAGCCGGACACCCGACCCCTCCGGGGCGACCACGTCCTGCACCTGGATCCCAGCGTCCGTGTTCCTGACAGCCAGCACTCTCTTTCCTCCCCCGTGGCTCCGTCTGGTTGCCAGACATGACCCACCTCTTAAGCAAACGACGTTCGCTTAAGTTAGCGATCTCGTTTTGCTTATGCAAGGCATGGGAGGCTGGACTTCGACATGACACGAGAGAAGCCCAGCTCACCGAACCGCGCCCGAACCTCATCGCCGGACCGGCCGGGCTCTGCATCCTGGTGGCTCGCGCGCGGCGAGCCACCCACGCGCAGGCGGCGGAATCGGATGCTTTCCCTGGAGGCGATCGCCGACACCGCGCTACGACTGCTGGACGAGCACGGCATCGAGGCGATGACCATGCGGCGACTCGCCGAGGACCTGGGGTGCAGCCAGTCCTCGCTCTATCGGCACGTCCGCAGCCGGGACGAGCTGACGATCATCGTGGCCGACCAAGCCATCCGGCTGGGGCTGCAACCACCACCCCCGGGTCTGGACTGGCGGTCGGAGGCGGAGCGGTTGGCGCGCGCCTTCCGCCGCTTCCTCCTCGGTCATCCCTCCGTCGCCCTGCTCCTGCGCGGCACCGAGCGCCTCGGTCCGAATTCGCTCCAGGGAGTGGAGTTCGCGGTCGATCGGTTCATCGGCGCGGGCCTGAGCCCGAGACACGCAGCGGCAGCCGCAGGCGCGTTGGCCACCTTGGTCATCGGCTCTGTGCAGTTCAACCTGTACCTCGACGCCACCGACCCCGGGGAACAGCAGGCACGTCAAGCGCTCTACGAACGTCTCGACCCGCAGACCCATCCCCGGATGGTGCAGCATGCCACCGACATCGCCGGGGTGGGAAGCGATGAGGAATTCGAGTTCGGGCTAAGGATGTTTCTGGACGGCATCGCGGTCGCGGTCCGCGGTACGACCGATCAGCTCGATCTCTGACGCGGGTCCGGCGGGGTGCCGATACCACGCCGGTGGGCGGCTCGTCTCGTGCTTCTTCGCAGGTCACAGGCTCCTTGCTGGAGAGAATTCGCGTCGGTCAGACTAGGGCGCATGAGAGTCGGTTTCGCCGTGCCGCAGTCAGGCCCCTGGGCCACGCCGCAGAACATGCGCACCATCGCCACGAAGGCCGAGCGGCTGGGCTACCACGAGCTGTGGACGTTCCAGCGGTTGCTCTACCCGGTCGGCCACCCGATGGGCGCCACCTACCGCAGCGTCCACGACCCGGTGGTGACCCTCGCGTACCTGGCGGGCGTGACGAGCACGATCAGGCTGGGCGTCGCGGTGATCAACGCGTTCGTGCAGCCGGTGCCGCTGGCCAAGCAGCTCGCCACCCTCCAGACGGTCTCGGACGGCAGGCTGACGGCCGGGATCGGGCTCGGCTGGCTCCTGGAGGAGTTCGAAGCCGCGGGCGTGGGTTACGAGGGGCGCGGGCGCCGGGGTGAGGAGTTCGTGGAGGTGCTGCGCAAGTCCTGGACGGACGACGTGGTGGAGCACCAGGGGCGTTTCTACCGGGTCCCGCCGTCCCACATGGACCCCAAGCCGTCCCCGGCGCCGCCGCCGATCCTGCTCGGTGGCACGGCCGAGGTGGCGCTGCGCCGCGCCGGGCGGCTCGGCGACGGCTGGGTCAGCTCCAGCCGCGAGGATCTGTCGCGCATCGGCCCCCGGATCGACCTCATCAGGTCCTCGGCCCGCGAGGCGGGCAGGGATTCCGACGCGCTCCGGTTCGTCTGCCGGGGCGTCACCCAGGTCCGTCAGGGCGGCCTCCCGGACCGGCGGCCCCTCACGGGCTCCTACGAGGAGATCAGGGCCGACGTGGCGTCCCTGGCGGCTCATGGGGTGACGGACGTCTTCCACGACCTCAACTTCGACGAGGAGATCGCCACAGCGGACCCCAAGGACGCGATGCGCCGCGCGGAAGAAGCCCTGGAAGCCCTCGCCCCCGCCTGACGCGCCTACAGCGCGGAGGGGGCTCTGGAGGTCGGTTCCCCGCCTGTCGCGTTGGAAGCTCCCGGAGGTGTCCCCGCCTGTCGTGGGGCGCCTGTTGATGAGGGGTAACGTCCCTGATGAGCGGGCTGTCCGGGGGCGTCGCTCTGGTGTGGGCGGCTTGGGCGCCGGTGTCATGCCTGGTCGGCCAGGCGCAGGGCCTCGGCTGCGACCGCGTGGCGCAGCGTGCGGATGCCGTCCCGGCCCCGTACCGGGTGGACGGCGTTGGTCAGCAGCACCGCGGTCAGCTGGTGCGCCGGGTCGACCACGAGCGAGGTGCCGGTGAAGCCCGAGTGGCCGAAGGCGCCGGTCAGGGGGCCCACGATGCCGGGGTCGCCGATCCGGACGCCGAGCCCGTGCCGGAACGCCGCACCCTCCGCCCCCTGGTCGCGCCGCATCTCGGCGACGGTACCCGGACGCAGCATGGCCCCGCCGTCCAGCCGCAGCGTCTCGCCGAACACGAGCAGGTCGTCGGCGGTGGAGAAGACGCCCGCGTGCCCGGCCACCCCGCCCAGCGCGTAGCACGTCTCGTCGTGCACGTCCCCCCGGACGCACCCGGGGCCAGGACGCTCCGCCTTCCACTCGGTGGCCGCGATCCGCGACAGGCCGGCCGGTTCCCACCGGGCACGGGCCGTCGGGCGGTAGCCGGTGTCGGGCAGGCCCAGGACGCTTGTGACGCGGGCGTGGACGAGCTCGTCCAGGGGCGCTTCGCCCGCCACCTCCGCGACGTGGCCCGCCATCACCAGCCCGACGTCCGAGTACAGGTACGGCCCGCCGACCGGCGCGGTGATCGGCGTGTCGGTGATCGCCGCCAGCCGGGCGGCCGGGTCCGCGCCGGGCAGTTCCAGGTCGATGCGGCGGGTCGGCTGGAGACCCGCCGTGTGCGTCAGCAGGCGCCGCAGCGTGATTCGCGGGTCACGCCCCGGCAGCCAGGTGGCCACTGGTTCGTCGAGGTCCAGGCGGCCCGCTTCGACCAGCGACAGGATGGCGGACGTGGTGAACAGCTTGCTGATCGACGCCAGGTCGAAGACGGAGTCGCGGCGCACGGGCGGCCGGTCCTCCGCGAGGGTGCCTTCGGCGTCGGCGTACCGCACCAGCTCGCCGGTGGCCGACGCGGCCACCACGGAGCCGTTGACGGCGATCAGCGCGACCGCGGCGGAGCACACCCGCGGCACCCCGTCGGCCAGGATCGCGTCCAGCCGGTCCGCCATCGTCCGTCCTCCCCGTCAGTGGTACGAAAACCCCGAAACCCGCCCAGTCGGGCCGCCCAAGTCAGGTCACCCAGGCAGGCCGTCCCATCGGGCCGCCCAGGTCAGGTCGCTCGGGCGAGCCGATCGGTCAGCTGCTCAGCGCGTCGCTGAGCCGCTCGCCGTGCGACTCCAGCAGCGCCCGCGCCCCTTCGGGGTCGAGCCCGTGCTGGATCATCAGCACCGCGATCTTCGCCTGGCCGCCGGCCGCGTCGAGCGCCTGGGTGGCGGTGTCCTGGTCGGCGCCGGTGATGTCGCTGACCATGCGGACCGCCCGCCCGGCCAGCTTGTTGTTCATCGCCGACATCTCGATCATCTGGTTCCCGTACGTACGGCCGAGCCTGACCATCGAGATCGTCGAGATCATGTTGAGCACCAGCTTCTGCGCGGTGCCCGCCTTGAGCCGCGTCGAGCCGGTGACCACCTCGGGCCCGACGACGACCTCGATCGCATGCTCGGCGGCGGCCGACAGCGGCGCGTCGTTGTTGCACGACAGGCCGACGGTCAGCGCGCCCCGCCGGGCGGCCTCGCCCAGGGCGCCGAGCACGAACGGCGCGCGCCCGCTGGCGGACACGCCCACCACCGAGTCGAACGTTCCCACCTCGAGGTTCGCGATGGCGGCGGCGCCGGCGGCGTCGTCGTCCTCGGCGCCCTCGACGGAGCGGGTCAGCGCGTCCGGGCCGCCGGCGATGATGCCCTGCACCAGCTCGGGGTCGGTGCCGAAGGTGGGCGGGCATTCGGACGCGTCGAGGACGGCGAGCCGTCCGGACGTGCCCGCGCCGACGTAGAGCAGGCGCCCGCCCGAGGCCATGCGCTCGGCGATCGCGTCGATCGCGGCGGAGATGGCCGGGACGACCACGGCGACGGCGGCGGGCACCGCGGCGTCGGCCTGGTTCATCAGTCGGGCGATCTGCTCGGTGGGCAGCCGGTCGATCTGGCTGTAACGAGGATCGCTCTGCTCGGTGGACAGCTCGGGTAGTGGATCGATCATGACGCTAATTTCCACCCTTTACTTCTCTCTTGTAAATATCTTTCAGACAATGGGTTCATGTCATACGTACGCACCGGAGCTGAACGGCTGGCCGCGGATCCCGCACTCGCCGGAGGAGCCCGTCTCGGCCTGATCACCAATCCCACTGGCGTCCTGCCTGATCTGACCCTCACCCTCGACGCGCTGAGCGCGGCGGGAGCGCCGCTGACCGCCCTGTTCGGCCCGGAACACGGCATGCGGGGAACCGCGCAGGCGAACTTCAGCGAGGGGGACACCACGGACCCCAGGACGGGCCTGCCCGTCTTCGACACCCACAAGATCGATGGGGCGGCGCTGGACGAGGTGGTGGCGCGTTCCGGCGTGGACACGCTGGTCTTCGACATCGCCGACGTGGGCGCCCGCTTCTACACCTACATGTGGACCATGTACGACCTGATGGCGTCGGCGTCCAGGCTCGGGGTGCGGTTCGTGGTGCTGGACCGTCCCAACCCGCTGGGGGGCCTGGTGACGGAGGGGCCGCTGCTCGACCCGGCGTTCGCCAGCTTCGTCGGCAGGTTCCCGCTGCCCGTGCGGCACGGCAGGACCGCGGGGGAGCTCGCCACGCTGTTCGGCTTCGACCTGGACCTGCACGTCGTCACGATGGACGGCTGGCGGCGCGACATGGGCTTCGACGAGACCGGGCTGCCGTGGGTGATGCCGTCGGTCAACGTGCCGACCCTGGACACCGTGACAGTATACCCGGGAACCGCGCTGTTCGAGGGGACCGACTTCTCCGAGGGGCGGGGCACCACCCGCCCGTTCGAGCTGGTCGGCGCCCCGTACGTGGACGACAGGTTCGCGCCCGAGCTCAACGCGCTCGGGCTGCCGGGGGTGCGCTTCCGTGACACCTGGTTCACGCCCACGTTCCACAAGCACGCGGGCGTCCCGGTCAGGGGGGCGCAGCTGCACGTGTCCGACAGGACGGCCTTCAGGCCGGTGCTGACCGGCCTGTCGATGCTGCACGTGGCCCGCGTCCTCTACCCGGACCACTTCAGCTGGCGGGGCCCCGACCTGTTCATGGACCACCTGTGGGGCTCCGACACCCTCACCAGGTGCCTGGACGCGGGGGAGGACCCGCGCGAGCTCTGCCCCGACCCCGCACACCCCGAAGGACCACTGCTCTACGCGTGACATCACGCCAGGTCGCGACGGTAGAGCCAGAAGACGCGTTCCGCTCGCGCGCCCACGGCGCGCGAGTAGAACCGCAGCGGACCCACCCAGCCGATCTGGGCGTCGGACTGGCCGGCGGCGCGCTGCTCGGCCAGGCACCGCCTGAGCAGCACCCTGCCGACCCCCAGGCCCGTCGCCGTGGGGGCGGTGCCCATCGGCCCGAACCACGTCGGCCGGGCGCCCCACGCGGCGAATCCCAGGATCTCGCCCTCGCGCTCGGCGTAGTGCAGCCCGGCCGCGTGGGCGGCCTCCCAGGCCCAGCTGTCGTTCCACTGCTCGCGGACGAACTCCACGACCCGCTCGCGGCTCTCGCCGGCGGCGTGGACGGCCACCCCGGCACGCGCGAGCCGCGCCACCTCGGAGTCCACCGACAGGTCCACGGACAGGTCGGCCGTCATGTTCCAGGCGACGTCGTACCGCTCGTACCCCAGGCTCTCGGCCAGGCACGCGGCGGCCGTGTAGCGGACGTCGATGCCCGGCCAGGCGTAGCACGGCGGATTACCGGTGAAGCGGGCCTGCGTCGCCCCCTCGATCCGCAGCCACTCCTCGGCCGCGCGCACCAGCTCCCTGCCGCGCCCCCGCCCCTGCACGCGCGGGTGCACCGCCAGCAGGTCGAGGTGCCCGACCGCGGGGTCCCGCGTGGAGACGGACGCCATCACCACGCCCCCGTCGTCGCCGATGGCGGTCCACCGCCGGCCGGGCGGCGGCTCGGCCAGCCTCCGGACGAGCGCCGCGGCCTCGCCGGCGTCGTACACCAGCGCGGCTTGCGCCACCTCCGCGGCCCCCAGGAGCAGGTCGCTGCTCACCGCGTCTCCGGCATCGGACAACGGGTCACACCTCGCTCATCGGGCGGGCGATGACGCTGCGGCGCTCTGGGTAGAAGCACGCGTGCTCCTGCGGGAACCCGTTCGTCACCCCGAGGAGCGGCAGCTCCGACTCGCAGCGGTCGGTACGGAACGGGCAGCGGCCCGCGAACAGGCAGCCCTCCTCCGACTGGGCGCCGTTGAGCGACTCCACCGGCACCACCGGCTGCTCGCCGGGCTGCTCCAGCCCGTGCAGCACCGGGATGGCCGACAGCAGCGACTGCGTGTACGGATGCACCGGGTCGGCGATGATCGTGTCGACCGGGCCGCGCTCCACGACCTGCCCCCGGTAGATGACGTACAGCTCGCCGTCGTCGCCGATGTACCGCGCCGTCGCCACGTCGTGCGTGATGAACAGGACGCTCACCCCGAGCTGCTCCCGCAGGTCCTTCAGCAGGGCCAGGATGCCGAGCCGCAGCGACACGTCGATCATGGAGACGGCCTCGTCGGCGACGAGCATCTCCGGGTCCACGGTCAGCGCGCGGGCGATCACCACGCGCTGGCGCATGCCGCCGGACAGCTGGTGCGGGTAGCGCGCGAGCACCGTGCCCGGGTCCAGGCCGACCAGCGACAGCACCTCGGCCGCCCGCTCCTCGATCCACGCCTTCGACCGCCCCGTCTGCCCGGCCCGCAGGGCCAGCGGCGCGTACAGGGTCTGGTGGATGGTCCTGGTCGGGTTCAGGGCCGAGTACGGGTCCTGGTGGATCATCTGGATCTTGCGGAAGTGCGGTTGCCGCTGCTTGGGCTTGAGCGGCGACAGGGGGGTCCCGTCGATCGAGACCTCGCCCCCGTCGTACGACTCCAGCCCGGCGATGATCCGCCCGAGCGTGGTCTTCCCGCAGCCGGACTCGCCGATGAACGATGCCGCCCCGCCCTTGGCGATGGAGAAGTCCACGCCGCGCAGGGCATGCACCTCCCGCCCGCCGAGGACGTTGCCCCGCTGCTTGAAGGTCTTGGTGATGCCCTTCCCCGTAATCACGCGTGCTCCTTCACGGTCACCGCATGGCAGGCGACGATCCTCGATCCGTGGGCGACGGCCTCAGGGTCGTCGGTGTCGCAGACGTCCATCCGCACCGCGCACCGCTCCCTGAACACGCAGCCCAGCTTCGGCACGGTCGCCAGCGTCGGCGGGCGGCCGGGCAGCGCCCGCGCCTCGTCGATGTCGCCGACGAGCCGGGGGATGGCGTTGATCAGGCCCCTGGTGTACGGGTGCTTGGGCGCGCCGAGCACCTCCCTGGTGGGGCCCTGCTCGACCAGGCGCCCGCCGTACATGACCGCGAGCCTGTCGGCGACCTCGGCGACCACGCCGATGTCGTGCGTGATGACCAGCGTGGTGAGCCCGCGCTCGGCGTGCACCTCACGGACGATCTTCAGGATGTTCGACTGCGTGATCATGTCGAGCGCGGTGGTCGGCTCGTCCAGCACGACCAGGTGCGCGTTGAGCACCAGGGCCAGCATGATGCCGACCCGCTGGCGCATGCCGCCGGACAGCTCGTGCTGGTGCGAGTCGAGCACCCTGGCGCCGTCGAGCCCCATCCGGCCCAGCAGCTCCCTGGCCTCGCGCACCAGCCCGCGCAGGTCCTCGACCCCGTGGGAGCGGCCGAGGTCGAGCAGCTGCTTGCCGACCGTCTTGAGCGGGTTGAGGGAGTTCTGCGCCGCTTGGAACACGTACCCGACGTGCGCCCCCCTGGCCTTGCGGAGCTGCTCACCCTCGAACGTCACGACGTCGCCCAGCCCGTCGATCTCCACGCTGCCCGCCGAGATCCTGCCGGGCGGCTGGACCGCGTTCAGCAGCGACAGCGCGAGCGTGGACTTGCCGGAGCCCGACTCGCCGACGATGCCGGTGATCGTGCCGGGTTCCAGCGTCAGGCTGACGTTCCTGACGGCGGGCAACTCGCCCGCGGGCGTCTTGTAGACGACCGTGAGGCTGTCGATGCGCACTCCCGGCGCCTGGCCCGTCGCCCGCTGGGGGACCTGCTGGCTTGCCTGCTGTGCCACTTTCACTCCTCACGCAGCCTGGGGTTGAAGATCTCGTCCATGGCGTCGACCACGAGCACGATCCCGAGCGTGAGCAGCAGGATCGCCAGCAGCGGCGCCAGCAGGTAGCCGAGCGCGTTCGGCGTGATCATGGCGCCTGCCTGGAACACGGCGAGGTTGAGCATCACGCCCCAGTTGTCCGACTCATACGGCAGCACGCCCAGGAAGAACAGGCCCACCTGCGAGTAGACGGCGCCGGTGACCGCGATGAGCATGTTCATCGCGATGTACGGCGCCATGCTCGGCAGCAGCTCCTTGCCGATGATGTGCTTCGTGGACAGGCCGAGCCCGCGTGCCGCCTCGATGAAGCCCCGCTCGCGCAGCGACAGCGTCTGCGAGCGCACGGCCCGCGCCACGCCGCCCCAGCCGAGCAGACCGAGGACGAGGCCCATCTGGAGGGGGCTGCCGAACTGCCACACGGTCGCGAGCACCAGCAGCAGCGGCAAACCGGGGATGGTGAGCTTCATGTCGGTGAGCCGCATGAGCACGGTGTCCCAGCGGCCCCGCTTGAACCCGGAGAACAGGCCGATCCCGGTGCCGGCGATGACCGTGATGAGCGCGGTCACCGCGGCGGTCAGCAGGACGTAGCGGGAGCCTTTGACGACCAGCGCGAGCACATCCTTGCCCTGCGGGTCGGTGCCGAACCAGTGCTCCCAGCTCGGCGGCCGCGTGATGGCGTTGGCGTCGCCCGGCAGGTGCTCGGGCAGGAGCATCGGCCCGAAGACCGCCATGAGGACGAAGCCCGCGATGATGATCACCCCGGCCATCCGGCTGGGCTTGCGCTTCATCACCCGCCACACGCCGTGCCAGAAGTTGCGGCGCATGGTCGAGGCGGCCGAGGCCGTCTCGGGAATGAGCGTGGCGCTCACGACGCCCCCTCTCCGCTGCGCACCCGCGGGTCGATCACCGTGTAGAACAGGTCGGCCACGATGTTGGCGACGATGGTCCCGACGGTGATCAGCAGGAAGGCCCCGCCCATGAGCGCGTAGTCACGGTCTTGGACACCGCTGATGAGCAGCCATCCGAGCCCTGGATAGTTGAAGATCTTCTCGATGAAGACCGCGCCGCCGAGCAGCAGGCCCAGGGACAGGGCGAGCATGGTGAACAGCGGCAGGATCGCGTTGCGCGCGATGTAGCGGAAGACGATCGAGCGCTTCACGCCGCGCAGCTCGGCGGCCAGGATGAAGTCGTCGCCGAGCACGGTGACCACGCTCGACTTCATCGCCAGGATCCAGCCGCCGTAGGCCGACACGGCGTACGTCAGGACCGGCAGCACGGCGTGCTCGACGAGCGAGCCGATGTAGCCGGAGTTGAAGCCCGGCTCGAACAGGATGTCCACCGACCCGTCGGCGGGCAGGATCGGGATGAGCGTCGCGAAGATCACCACAAGCAGCATCGCCAGCACGTACTGCGGGATGCCGTGCAGCAGCGAGCCGGAGATGGCCAGGGCGTCACCCAGCTTGCCGGTGCGCTTGATCGCCGCGTACACGCCGAGAATGACCCCGACGAGGAAGCTGAGCAGCGTGCCGACCAGTACGGGTAGAACGGTCCACTTGGCGGCGTCGGTGAGCACGTCGAGCACGGGGGTGCCCGGCCTGGTGACCGAGACGCCGAGGTCGAGGTGGAGCAGGCCGGACATGTAGTCCCGGTACTGCTCCCAGAGGGTGCCGTCCGGCAGGAAGCCGTAGAGCACCTTCACGGCCTGCGAGGCCGCCTCCGGCGCCATGCCCCCCTCGATCAGCTTCTCGTACCGGGCGGCCATGGGGTCGCCGGGGATGTTGTTGATGATGAAGAAGCTGATCGTCGCGACTACGAGGATCATGACGAAACCGCGGGCCAGGTGGCCCGCGAGTCGTCGTGCGATGAGTGTCATAGGCTACTGCTTCGCCTTGATCAGACCTTGCTGGATCCACACGCCCGAGGGGAGCACACCGGTGCCCATGCGGAGAACCTCGTCGTCGTGCGGCCAGCCGGTGAAGCGGCTGTTGTTGACGAACTGGGTGTTGACGTAGTCCCAGAGCTGGATGACCGGCAGGTCCTGGTTCGCGGCCTTGGCGAGCTGCGCCATGATCGGCTTGGCCTGGTCCTCGGTGGCGGAGTTCAGCTTGCCGGTCAGCTCACCGGGGTTGATCTTGGTGCCGTCGACCTCGATCTTCTCCGGGCTGCCCATCCAGTTGCCGCCCTTGCCGGGCGCGGCGTGCGTCACCTTGCCGGCCACGTTGGTCCAGCCGTTGGAGGCACCGTAGAGGCGCTGGAAGATGTCGTACGGCGCAGGGCCGAGCGCCATCAGCCAGAAGCCGACGTCGTACTTGCCTGCGGCCAGCTCCTCGAGGTAGAGCGGGTAGTCGGCGGTCGTCACGACCTCGGCGTCGACGCCGGCCTTGACGAGCTGGCCCTTGATGTTCTCCTGCGCCGACAGCCAGTCGGAGAAGCCGGCGGGCGCGTGCATGGACACCTTCCACGCCGTGCCGTCGGCCAGCGTCCACTTGCCGTCCTTCTTGGTCAGGCCGGCCTGCTTGAACTCCGCCTCCGCCTTGGCCACGTCCGGCTTGTACTGCTCCAGCTTCGGCAGCGTGTCCGGGATCCACGCCTGCGCGGCCTTCTGGTGGATGCCGGTGGTCGTGGTGGCGGGCGTGCCGCCCTCGGGCGAGGCGACCTTGGTGACCTGGTCGCGGTCGATCAGGAAGGCCAGGCCCCTGCGCACGTGCACGTTGTCGTACGGCTTCTTGGACTGGTTGAAGGCCATGCTCACGGCCACTGGCGAGTAGCCCTTGATGACCTCGTTGCCCGGGGCCTGCTTGATCCGGTTCATCACGTCCGTCGGGGCGGCCGTGAAGCCGGCGTGGTCGAGCTTGCCCGCGGTGAGGTAGTTCCAGATCTGCTCGTTGCCGGTGTAGTTGAGGAACTTCACCTGGGACGGGGCCACGTTCGCGGCGTTGAAGAAGTACTTGTTCTTGACAAGCAGCGCCTCGGAGGGGTTGACCCGCTCCAGCACGAACGGGCCGGCGGAGACGTCCTTGGGCGGGGCGAAGGCGATCACCTTCTGGCCCAGCGTCGTGACCTCCGCGCGCGCCTTCTCGGCGTCGGCGCCGTCGCCGCGTGCGGCCTTGAGCTTGTCCCAGAAGTCCGCGGGCAGGACGCTGCTCCACACGTGGGAGGGCAGGACGGTCGTGTCGAGCACGCCGCGGGCGAACTTCGGACTGGGGTTGGCCATGTCCTGCGTGATCTTCACGGTCTGGGGGTCGACGACCGTGACCTCGGCGGCCGCGCCCGCCGCTCCCGGTGTGACCGAGAAGGCCGTGCTGCCCTGCGTGTAGGCGATGCCGATGGACATCTTGACGTCGTCGGCGGTGACCGGCTTGCCGTCGGACCACTTGGCGTTCGGCTGCAGCTTCAGCGTGATGGCCGAGTTGTCAGGCGCGATCTCCCAGCTCGCCGCGATGCCAGGAAGAGCCTGGTTGGGGTCGGTGAGGTGGTTCTTGACCCAGCCCAGCTTCATGGAGCTGTAGCCGGGGAAAGAGTTGCCCTTGGGGTTGTACGGGTTGGCCGGGGCCGATGCGTCTAGGCCCGGCCTGTTCACGTCGATCGTGGTGAAGAGCCCGCCACCGCCGCCCGAGCCGGACGTCTTGGTGGAACCACCGCTGCATGCTGCTGTGACGGTGGCAAGGCCCAGCAACGCCACTACCGCTGCCAGTCGCTTCATGTACCGCTCCGGGGATGTCGGACCTGTTGAGGGTCTGTGGGGTTGTCCGGACCCTACGGTCGCGCGAATCCTGCGTCAATAATCTCCAGGTGTTGTGAGTGTAATGTAACTTTCCTTCATGAGGGCCCTGGATGACGCTCGTCGCCACGCGACTCACCTCACTGTACGAGAAGGACGGCAGCCCCTCTGACCTGCTCATTCGCCAAATCGGCAAGCGCGCGCCCGGCATCCTCGAAGGGATAGGGGCTCGTGTGCACGTCAGGGGGATAAGTAAAAGCTTGCTGGAGGTACGCGCGACCGTCCGCCCGGGTGTTGGCGGTGACGCTGCGCAGCGTCCTTTCCTGGAACAGGTCCCGCTCGTAGTTCAGGGTGGGAATGTCGGTGAGATGGATGCCCGCGACCGCCAGCGTGCCGCCCCTGTCGAGCGCTTCCAGCGCGTCGGGCACCAGCGTCCCGACCGGCGCGAACAGGATCGCCGAGTCCAGCGGCTCCGGCGGCCGGTCGTCGGACGCCGAGGCGGCCCCCAACTCGAGCGCGAGCTCCCTGGCGGCCCGTGACCGGGTCACGACGTGCACGACGGCCCCCTGGGCGATGGCCGCCTGCGCCGTCAGGTGCGCCGACGCGCCGAACCCGTAGATCCCCAGCCGCCCGCCTTTCGGCAGGTCCGACCGGAGCAGCGCCCGGTAGCCGATGATCCCCGCGCACAGCAGCGGCGCCAGGTGCTCGGCGGGCGGATCGTCGGGCAGCGCGTACACGTACGCGGCGGGGGCTGTGAGGTACTCGGCGTACCCGCCGTCGGCGTCCCATCCGGTGTAGGTCGAGGACGGGCAGAGGTTCTCCAGCCCCCGGCGGCAGTAAGGGCAGACGCCGCAGGTGCTCCGCAGCCAGGCGACACCCACCCGCGCCCCCTCGGCGGGCCAGGAGGACTCGTCGTCGCCGCGCCCGACGACCCGTCCGACCACCTGGTGGCCGGGCGAGGTCAGCGGCCGCCGCGGCGGCAGGTCGCCCTCGGCCAGGTGCAGGTCGGTCCGGCAGACGCCGCACGCCTCGACCCGGACGAGCACCTCGTCGGGGCCCGGCGCGGGCACCGGCCGCTCCACCAGGGCGAGCGGCCAGGTCGCCGCCGGCCCGGGGTTCTCCACCACCCAAGCCCGCATCAGGCCCGCCTCCTTCGTCCGCCGAGCACTGAGAGCGCCGAGCGCTGAGAGCGCCGAGCGCTGAGAACCCCGTGCCCTGTCAGGCGGCCTCCCAACCGGGCGCAGCCGATCTCCGGGCGGACCCTCAGGAGGACGCCAGCCGGGAGAAGGCGAGAGAGGCGTACAGCGCCGCGCCGTCAGGGAGGACCGAGTCGTCGAAGACCGCCTCGGGGGAGTGGTTGTACGGCGCGGTGGCCGGGTCGCGGTCGGGCGGGCAGGCGCCCAGGAAGAGGAAGGCCCCCGGCACCTCCTCCAGCACGAACGAGAAGTCCTCCGACCCCATGATCGGCTGCGGGGCGACGAAGAACCGGCCGGGGCCGAACAACTCGTCGGCGGTCCTGCCGGCGAACTCCGCCTCGGCGGGGTCGTTGACCGTCACCGGGTAGCCCATGCCGAACGACGCCTCCACGGCGAGCCCGTGCGCGGCGGCGACGCCCTCGACCACCTCGACCAGGCGGCGCATCACCGCGGCCCGGGTGTCCTTGCTGAACGTGCGCACCGTCGCCTCGAAGTGCGCCTCGTCCGGGATCACGTTGTCGACCGTCCCGCCGTGGAAGGAGCCGACGGTCACCACCACCGGGTCGAAGACGTCGAACGAGCGGGTCACCATCGACTGCAGCGCCGTCACCATCTCGCACCCCGCCTGGATCGGGTCGAGCGCCCGGTGCGGGGTGGAGCCGTGGCCGCCGCGGCCCTTCACGGTCACCCTGAACACGTCCGCCGCCGCCATCACCGGCCCCGGCCGCGTGGCGAACAGCCCCGACGGCAGGAACGACGAGATCACGTGCATGCCGTACGCGGCCACCGGGCGCTCGCCCGCCGCGTCGAGCACCCCCTCCTCGATCATGTGCCTGGCGCCCTCGTGCCCCTCCTCGCCGGGCTGGAACATGAAGATCACGTCTCCGGCGAGCTCCTCGCGCCGCGCGCTGAGCAGGTGCGCCGACCCCGCCAGCATGGCGGTGTGCAGGTCGTGGCCGCAGGCGTGCATCTGGCCGTCGATCCGCGAGATGTAGGGCAGGTCGTTGCGTTCGGTCACGGGCAGCGCGTCCATGTCGCCGCGCAGGAGCACCGCGGGCCCCGGCCGGCCGCCCCTCAGGACGGCGGTGACCGAGCTGAGGTTCGTGCCGGTGGTGATCTCCAGTGGCAGCCCGTCGAGCGCCGCCAGGACCTTCTCCTGGGTACGAGGCAGTGAGAGTCCCAGCTCCGGGGTGGCGTGCAGGGAGTGGCGGAGCCGGACGAGTTCGTCCCGCATGTCCTGGGCGGAATCAGTGAACGACATGAAAGCCATTCTTCACATCCCGGACGGGAAGTCGATGAGCCGCTCTCGGTAGCATGGCCGGGTGACCGAGCGTAAGCGGATCGACTCCTGGCTCTCCGACATGGACGGCGTCCTGGTGCACGAGGGGCGTCCGGTGCCCGGCGCCGACGAGTTCATCAAACGGCTCAGCGAGTCCGGCAAGCCGTTCAGGGTCCTGACGAACAACTCCATCTACACCCAGCGCGATCTGTCGGTGCGGCTGCGCGCGGCCGGCCTCCACGTGCCCGCCGAGTCGATCTGGACCTCCGCCCTGGCCACCGCGGAGTTCCTCCACGACCAGCGCCCCGGCGGCTCCGCCTACGTCATCGGCGAGGCCGGGCTGACCACGGCGCTGCACGAGGTGGGGTACGTGCTCACCGACCTCGACCCCGACTACGTGGTGCTCGGCGAGACCCGCACCTACAGCTTCACCCAGATCACCCGGGCGATCCGCCTCATCGAGAGCGGCGCCCGCTTCATCGCGACGAACCCGGACCCGGTCGGCCCGTCCACCGAGGGCTCGCTGCCCGCGTGCGGCGCGGTCGCCGCCATGATCACCAAGGCGACCGGCGTCGCCCCCTACTTCGTCGGCAAGCCCAACCCCCGCATGATGCGCAGCGCCCTCAACTCCATCGAAGGCCACAGCGAGACCACCGCGATGATCGGCGACCGGATGGACACCGACGTCGTGTGCGGCATGGAGGCCGGGCTGTTCACCATCCTGGTGCTCACCGGCGTCACCCAGAAGGCCCAGATCGACCGCTACCCCTACCGGCCGTCGCTGGTGGTCGACTCGGTGGCCGACCTCATCGACATGATCTGAACCTGACAGGCGCCGGCAGGTACGGGTGGCAGGGTGAGCCCCATGACCCGCATCTACCTGGAGACAGGCCCCAAGAAGGTGTTCGCCTGCTCGCTCGACTGGCCCGGCTGGTGCCGGGTCGCCAGGGGCGAGGAGGCCGCCGTCGACCTGCTCGTGGAGTACGCGCCGCGCTACCGGGTGGTCGCCGACCGTGCCGGGCTGCCGTTCGAGCCCGGTGATCCCGAGGTGGTCGCCCGGGTGGCCGGCAGCGACATGACGGATTTCGGCGCCCCGTACGCGGTGCCGGATCTCGACTTCGAGCCGATCGGCGCGGCGGCGGCCGGGCGCCACGTGGCTCTGCTCAGGGCCGCCTGGGAGCTGTTCGACGAGGTCGCGGCCGAGTCGCCGGAGGAGCTGCGCAAGGGGCCGCGGGGTGGCGGACGCGACCTGTCGAAGATCGTCGCCCACGTGGAGGAGGCCGAGCGCGCGTACGCCCGCAAGGTGGGCGTCCGTCACCGGCCGTACAGGTTCCGCCTGGACCGCGACGCCATGCGCGCGGAGCTGGCGGAGGTCCTGTCACGTTCCTGGGAGCCGCCGTCGACCACCGGCTGGCCGCCGCGCTACGCCCTGCGCAGGACCGCCTGGCACGTCATCGACCACCTCTGGGAGATCGAGGACCGCCGATCAGCCGGGGGAGCGCTCTGAGGTGTCGTGAGATCAGCTGAGGGAGCGTTCTGAGGGGCCGTCGATCAGCCGGGGGAGCGCCGTGATGTGGCACGAGAGGTAGGCGGCCACGGCCTCCGGGACGACGTGGCGCGAGGTGATCTCCGACTCCGCGAGCGGCAGCCGCACCACCTCGTACCCGCCCCGCGACGGGTCCTCGAGCTCGGGACCGTGGCGCAGCGCCGGATCGAGTTCCACCAGGCGGCAGCCGTAGAGGTGCTGGGTTTTGAGCCCGCCCTGCCATGGGTAACTGAGCGTGGTCAGCGGTGTCACGCTCGACACGGTGGCGCCCAGTTCCTCCAGCAACTCCCTGCGCAGGGTGTGCTCCAGGCTGGCGTCCTCCGGCTCCACGTGGCCTCCCGGCACCGACCAGTAGACCTCCCGCCCTGGGATGGTACGCCGGAAGATCATCAGACGGTCGTCGTGATCAAGCAGGACACCGCGGACACTGGGTCGCATACGGGCACCCTAATTGACCGGTATGTCCTTCCGGTAGCCTAACCTACGGTACCGTAACCAGACAGGGAGACGAACTTTCATGGCGATGACTCAGACGGAACTGCTGCACGAGCTGGAGCCCGTGGTCGCCGGGGAGCTCGATCGCCATCACACGATGGCCAAGGAGTGGTTCCCGCACGAGTACGTCCCGTGGAGCGAAGGCCGCGACTTCGACGGCGTCTACGGGGGCGAGGCCTGGCAGGACAGCGACTCCAAGATCCCGGAGGCCGCCCGCATCTCCCTCATCGTCAACCTGCTGACGGAGGACAACCTCCCCAGCTACCACCACGAGATCGCCACCACCTTCGGCCGCGACGGCGCCTGGGGCACCTGGGTGCACCGCTGGACCGCCGAGGAGGACCGGCACGGCACCGCCATCCGCGACTACCTCACCGTGACCCGCGCGGTCGACCCCGTCGCGCTGGAGCGCGCCCGCATGGTCCACATGGAGAGCGGCTTCGCCACCGAGTACGGCACCATGCTCCAGCAGCTCGCCTACGTCTCCTTCCAGGAGCTGGCGACCCGCATCGCGCACCGCAACACCGGCAGGGCCTCCGGCGACGAGGGCTGCGAGCGGCTGCTGGCCAGGATCGCCGCCGACGAGAACCTGCACATGCTCTTCTACCGCAACCTGCTCAAGGCCGCCTTCGAGCTGGACCCGAACCAGACCATGCGGGCCGTGACCGACGTCGTCACCACCTTCCAGATGCCGGGTTCCAGCATCGAGGGCTTCACCCGCAAGGCGATGATCATCGCCAACGAGGGCATCTACGACCTGCGGCTGCACCTCGACGACGTGCTCATGCCGGTGCTGCGCCAGTGGGCGGTCTTCGACAAGACCGGTCTGGACGCCGGAGGCGAGCAGGCCCGCGAGGAGCTGGCCGCGTTCCTGACCAAGACCGAGACCACGGCCGCCAGGTTCGTGGCCCGCAGGGAGGAGCGCAGGGCGCGCACCGCCATGGGATGATCGAGCCTCATGAGCCTCCCCCTCACGCTGGTCTTCTCCGTCACCGTCCTGTTAACGATCGCCGGGCTGGCGGTGGTGGCCCAGCGGCTGCTCGGGGTCAGGCTCGGCGTGATCCGCACGTCCCTCGCGGCACTGGTCGCCCTCGCGCTGTCGCGGCCGGTGCTGGAGCCGATCTTCGCCTCGTTCGGGCCCGACGGGGTCGCGGAGGACGACAACATCATCGGCCCCCTGGCGCTGGCGCTCCTCGCGGTGATGTGCGTCGTGCTCATCCCCATGGTGGTCCTGGTGCTCGCCGAGGCGCTGGTGCCGCCGGGGTCGATCCCCGGCCCGCTGGAGTTCCTCAGGTCCCTGCGCGGGCGCCTGTCGCGGGGCAGGCGCTACTCGCAGATCACCAGGATCGCCTTCAGGCACGGCCTCGGCCCCTACCTGCGGGGCCGGGGCGGCTCGCTCGGCGACCGGCCCGGCAGGGCGCGGCTGGCCCGCTCGCTGCGCGAGGCCCTCGACGACGGCGGCGTCACCTTCGTCAAGCTCGGCCAGGTGCTGTCCACCAGGCGTGACCTGCTGCCGTCCGAGTTCGTGGAGGAGCTCGGCAAGCTCCAGGACCAGGTCTCGCCCGCGCCGTGGGAGCAGATCGAACCGGTCCTGGTCGCCGAGCTGGGCGGCCCGGTCGAGGACGTGTTCGCCGCGTTCGACAGGAAACCGCTGGCCGCCGCGTCGATCGGGCAGGTCCACACCGCCCGCCTGCACAGCGGTGAGAGCGTCGTGGTCAAGGTGCTTCGTCCGGGCATCGGCCAGGTCGTCGCCAGAGACCTCGACATCGTCAGGCGGCTGGCCGGCACGCTGGAGACCCGCACCCGCTGGGGGCGCTCCCTCGGCCTGCGCGACCTGGCCGAGGGGTTCGCGGTCGCGATCCGCGAGGAGCTCGACTTCCGCGTCGAGGCGGGCAACATGGCGGCCGTCGCCGCGTCCAACGGCGGCAACGTCGCCTACCCCGCGCCGGTGAGCGCCATGTGCACCGAGCGCGTCCTGGTCATGCAGCGCCTGTCGGGCGGGCCGGTCACGGCCGCCGGCCCGGAGCAGGGCCACACGCTCGCCCGCGACCTGCTCGACTGCCTGCTCAGGCAGATCCTCGTCGAGGGCGTCTTCCACGCCGACCCGCACCCGGGCAACCTGATGCTGCTCGACGACGGGACGCTCGGCCTGCTCGACTTCGGCTCCGTCGGCAGGCTCGACGCCTCCGTCCGCTCCGCCCTGCAGCGCTTCCTGCTGGCCATGAACCGCCAGGACCCGCTCGGCGTGACCGACGCGCTGCTGGAGGTCGTCCCGCGCCCCGAGGACATCGACGAGGCCGCGCTGGAGCGGGCGCTCGGCCAGTTCATGGCCAAGCACCTGGCGCCCGGCACCGATAGCGCCGCCATGTTCACCGACCTGTTCAAGATCGTCTCACAGTACGGGCTGTCGATCCCGCCCGAGGTCGCCGCCGTCTTCCGGGCGCTCGCCACCCTGGAGGGCACCCTCGTCCGGCTCTCGCCCGGGTTCAACCTCATCGGCGAGGCCCGCTCGTTCGCGTCCCGCTATCTGACCGAGCAGTTCGGCGTCGACAGCGTCAAGGAGGCCGCCGCCACCGAGCTGGCCGCGCTGCTGCCGATGCTGCGCCGCCTGCCGCGCCGCGTCGAGCGCATCGCCAGCGCCGCCGAGCACGGGCGCTTCACGCTGAACGTCCGGCTCCTGGCCGACGAGCGCGACCGCCGCTTCCTGACCGGCCTGCTGCACCAGGTGCTGCTCACGGTGCTCGGCGCGACGGCGGGAGTGATGGCGGTCCTGCTGCTCGGCGCCGACGGCGGGCCCGAGGTGATCAAGGGCTCGGTCAGTCTGTTCCAGCTGATCGGCTACAACCTGCTGGTGATCGCCTCGATCCTGGTGCTGCGCGTGCTCGTGCTCGTCTTCCGCCGCCCGCCGGATCACCACGCGTACCCGCACGGCGACCGCGGCGTGTAAGGCGCCTCCAGCCTGGCCGCCTCCTCCGCGTCCAGGGGCAGGTCGAGGGCGGCGAGGGCGTCGTCCAGATGGCCCGGCCTGGTCGCGCCGGTGATCGGCGCGGCCACCGGCTGCTTGCCCAGCAGCCAGGCCGGCGCCACCCGCGCGGGCGGCACGCCGCGCCCCGCGGCGACGGCCCGCAGCGCCTCGACCACCCCTTCGCTCTCCGGCGGGCGGTCCTCGTGCGCCGCCCTCGCGCCGGCGCGCTCGCCCGCCCTCGACGGCGCGGCGCACGATCGGCTCCGCGGCCGCCTCCGGCAGGAACCACGGCGCGGACCCGGGATCGCCGTAGCTCATCATGCCCAGGCCGAGCCGCGACACCCTCAAACCCGACAAGCCTCCGCGTGTGTGCTTCATCCCCTCATGATCCGCCTTGACCGACAAACGACGACCCTTGACTGGGCGCTGGTCTTCGCGGACGCGGTCGCCGGGAAGGTCTTCGCTACCGGCACCGAGACCCTGGGAGGCGAGGGTGAGAGTCATCGGGATCGCCGCCGGCTTCCACGCGGGGTCCTTCAACAACCGTCTGCTGGAGGCGGCGGCACGCGAGCTGCCCGCCTGGGCGGAGTTCGAGAGCTGGCAGGGCCTCGGCGACATCCCGCCGTTCACTTCCGGGCCCGTTCCCTGGCCGGTGGGCGAGCTGCGCAAGACGCTGGACGAGTCCGACGCGATGCTGGTGACGGCGCCCGAGTACTGCCTGCTGCCCGCCGAGCTGTACCACGCGCTGCACTGGTTGCGCGCGGACCGGGCGCTGGAGGGCAGGCTCGTGGCGGTGCTCTGCGCGAGCGCGCGGGCCTGCGGTGCGATGTGGGCGCAAACGGATCTGGTCAAGGAGTTCACGGCCGCGGGAGCGGTGGTGGTCGGCTCCGAGCTGGTGGTCACGCCGCCCGGGCCGCACTTCGACGACAGGGGCCGCCTGCTGCGCCGTGACCTGCTCGACCAGGTGCGGGAGACCATCGGCCAGCTCTGCCCCGCCCCCGTCAGACGGCCGCAGCCCGTCAGGACCCGCGCCCTGGCGCGAGAGCCCGCCCTGTCGCGCTGAGCGCGTGCCGGGCCCCCGGGACTTCCCTGCGGGCCGATGTCCGGCTCGCGGTCAGGGAGCGCGGCGCAGGCGTTTCAGATCGGAGCGCTGCTTCTTGGCGGTGATGCGGCGCTCCACGGCGCCCCGGCTGGGCTTGGTCGGGCGGCGGCGCTTCGGCGGGGGCGCGATGGCCTCGCGCAGCCGCTGGGCGAGGCGCTGCTCGGCGGCCTCCCGGTTGCGCAGCTGGGAGCGGTGCTCCGAGGCGGCGATCGTGATGACGGGGGAGCCCAGGCGATCCAGGGCCCGCGCCTTCAGCGCCGCCGGCAGGGCGGTGCTGGACGAGACGTCGAAGGAGAGCTCCACCCGGCTGTCGGTGGTGTTGACCCCCTGCCCGCCGGGGCCGGAGGAGCGGGAGAAACGCCAGACCAGCTCGGCGTCGGGAATGACGACCGAGTCGTTGACGACCAGCGGGCCTGGCATGGCGGTGTGCTCCTTCACGTCCTCGTAAGCGAATGTCACCGTATCTGGCTGATATATGCGGATAGCAAGTGCATTTCCGTGGCATCGTCTTCCCAGCGAACCAGGTTGACGGTCAGGCGCAAGCGTCGTATGCCAATATCGCGAAAGCTACGGGGTCAGGTGGGAGGCGCAGTGACGGGCATCGTCGGCGTGCACGGGATCGGCAAGTACAACTACTACGTCGAGGCGGGGAACTCGGTGCAGGGGGCGGCCGAGGCCATGCGCCTCAAGTGGGACCGCTACCTGCGGGCGGCCCTCGGCGGCGAGGCCCGGACGTACTTCAGCGAGGTGGCGTACTTCTCCCACCTCCTGCACGACGGCGAGCCCTCCGACGGGCCGCAGGCGTTCGCCGCCATGAACACCTCCGCGCAGCAGGTGCTGACGGGCTGGGCCAAGCACCTGGGCCTCGGCGAGCACCTCACCGGGGCGCTCAGGACCTTCACGGGATGGCTGCTCACCCGGCTCGACACCAGGTCCGCGGCGTTCGCGAAGCTCTTCGCGCCGGAGGTCGCCGCCTACCTCACCGACCCGGTCAAGCGCGAGAGCTCCCGGCAGGTCGTCGCCGACGTCATCCGGAAGAACCGTCCCAAGGTGGTGATCGCCCACTCCCTCGGCAGCGTCGTCACCTACGAGGCGCTCTGGGCCCACCCCGATCTCGAGGTCGACCTGCTCCTCACGCTCGGCAGCCCCCTCGGCATGCGCAACGTGATCTTCGAGCGGCTCCTGCCCGCCCCGATCAACGGCCGCGGCGAGCGCCCGAAAGGCGTCAAACGCTGGGTGAACATCGCCGACAAGGACGACATCGCCGCCATCCCGCCCAACCTGCGGAGCAGCTTCACCGGCGTGGACGTCGAAGAGCTGGTCAACCTCGACTGGATCGACTTCCACACCGCCGAGAAGTACCTGGGCTGCCCGGCACTCGATCCCCATCTGCGACCATTCCTGACTTGACCTCGTCCCCATCATGAACGATGAGGACTCCCACGGTCGCCCGTGAGGTTTCCTGCTTCACCGCCGATCGCCCGCCGAGGAGGTTGGTCTCCTGTTGAGGTCTTACATCAGCTCCACAGGCGTTTCACCTCTCCGCCAGCCCGGCGGCGAGGATGTTCTTCGCGGCGTTGACGTCCCGGTCGTGAGAGGCGCCGCAGGCGCATTCCCAGGTCCGGACGTTCAGCGGCATCTTGTCCTGCAGAGTGCCGCATGCCGAGCACAGCTTGGAGGAGGGGAACCAGCGGTCCACGACCACCAGTTTCCGCCCGTACCAGGCGGCTTTGTACTCCAGCATCGAGCGCAGTTCCCGCCACGACGCGTCACAGACGGCTCGGGCCAGGCGGTGGTTCTTGACCAGGTTGCGGACGGTCAGGTCTTCCACGGCGATCACTTGGTTCTCGCGAACAAGCCGTGTGCTGACCTGGTGCAGATAATCACGCCTGCGGTCAAGGATCCGGGCGTACACCTTGGCGAGGCGGAGTCTGGCCTTGGTCCGATTTGCCGAGCCTTTCTCCTTGCGGGCCAAAGCCCGCTGGGCCTTGGCCAGTTTGCGCCGGTCAGCCCGCTCGTGCCGGGGGTTGACGATCTTCTCCCCGGTGGACAGCGCCACCAGCGCGGTGATGCCTGCGTCCACGCCCACCGCGTTCTCGGCCGGGTCGTGTGGGCGGATGGCGTCCTCGCACAGCAGGGACACGAACCACCGTCCGGCCGCGTCCCGGGACTCCGTCACCGTGGACGGCCGCGCCCCCTCGGGAAGATGACGCGACCACACCACAGCCAGCGGCTCATCCATCTTCGCCAGAGTGAGTCGACCGTCGCGGTAGGTGAAGGCCGAGCGGGTGTACTCGGCCGACAGCCGCGACTTCTTACGGGACTTGAACCTCGGGTACCTGGCCCGCCCGGCGAAGAAGTTGCCGAACGCCGCCTGCAAGTGACGCAGCGCCTGCTGCAACGGCACCGACGACACCTGCGACAGGAACCCCAACTCCTCGCTACGCTTCCATTCCGTGAGTGCTGCCGAGGACTCCACGTAGGAGACCCTCCGGCCTTCCGCGTAGGCGCGGGCGCGTTCCTCCAACGCCCTGTTGTAGACCAGGCGGACGCAACCGAACGTCCGGGCAAGCTCCTCAGCCTGCTCGGGGGTCGGATAGAAGCGGTACTTGAACGCCCGCTTGACCAACTGCGCCACGCGCACAAGCTACTACGCTCAGTAAAGCCTCGTACACAGGTTCGACTCAAACGTGCGGCACTATGCCGCCTTCAGCCCCGTCTGAAGGCGGGAGTCTCCACTCCCAAGGAGTTCGATGATGTGGATTGTCTTCGACTACGGCAACGTCCTGTCCCTTCCGCAGCCCGAGTCCGAGGCCGAGGAGATGGCGCGGACGGTGCGCGCCGATCCCGCGGCGTTCAGCCGTCGCTACTGGGAGCACCGCCTCGACTTCGACCGCGCCACGCTCACCCCTGAGGACTACTGGTCGGAGGTGACCGGCAGGCAGGTCACCTCCGCCGAGCTCGACCAGCTGATCTCCATGGACGTCGCGAGCTGGGCCCACCCCGACGAGGGCACGGTCTCCCTCCTGCGTGAGCTGCTCGACCAGGGCGGCGACGTGGCCCTGCTGTCCAACGCCCCGGCCTGCGTGGCCGACGGCCTGGACGAGCTGCCCTGGATCGCGGCCATCGACCGGCGCTTCTACAGCGGCCGGATGGGCATGGTGAAGCCGGACAAGGAGATCTTCGACCGCCTGGCAGAGGATCTCGCCGCCGACCCGGCCGAGATCGTCTTCATCGACGACCGCCCGGAGAACGTCGAGGGCGCGCGCCGCGCGGGCATGACCGGCGTCCGCTTCACCACCGCGGACGCGCTCCGCGAAGCCCTCCGCTGACCTGCCGGACCCCGCCGAAGCCGAACCTGAAGCCGGACCTGGAACCGGACATCGCAGGACGACCGACGCTGTTCATCTCCGCTTGACTCCGCTGTCATAGCGGTGTCAGCGGAGCTGGACATACCTGGAGCGTGGACCGCAGATCCTTCCTCACAGCGGCGACCGCGAGCCTCTTCCTCCCGGCCTCGCAGACCCTCCCCACCTCCGCGAGCAGGACCCTCAGAGCCGACCCGTTCACGCTCGGAGTCGCCTCCGGCGACCCGTCAGCCGACGGGTTCGTCCTGTGGACCCGCCTCGCCGCCGACCCCCTCTCCCCGGACGGCCGCGGCGGCATGCCCGGCCGCGACCTCGACGTCGAGTGGCAGGTCGCCACCGACGAGCGCTTCTCGTCCGTCGTCAGGTCCGGCACGGCCACCGCCAGGTCACGCGACGCCCACAGCGTCCACGTCGAGCTGACCGGCCTGGAACCGGGACGCGACTACTTCTACCGCTTCAGGAGCGAGGGCAGGCTCTCGCCCGAAGGCCGCACCAGGACCACGCCGACCGGCGAGCAGCCGCTCACGTTCGCCGTCGCCGCGTGCGCCCACTACGAGCACGGCTACTACACCGCCTACCGCCGCCTGGCCGAGCAGGAGCCCGACCTGGTCGTCTTCCTCGGCGACTACATGTACGAGTACGGCCCCAGCGGCTACACGGCCCTGGCCGGGCGGGTGCGCACGCACACGCCCGGCAAGTGCGCCACGCTCGCCGATTACCGGCTGCGGCACGCGCAGTACAAGAGCGACCACGACCTCCAGCACGCCCACGCGGTGGCGCCGTGGCTGGTGGCCTTCGACGACCACGAGGTGGAGAACAACTGGGCCGGCTCGGTGTCCAGCACCGGCGCGCCCGGCTTCGCCGAGCGCAGGGCCGACGCGTTCCGCGCGTACTACGAGAACATGCCGCTGCGCCGCGGCAGCCTGCGCGGCGCGGTGCTGCGGATCAACAGGCGCGTCTCGTGGGGGTCGCTGGCCCGCTTCCACCTGCTGGACACCCGCCAGTTCCGCGACGACCAGGCCTGCCTGGACGGCGTGCGCGCCGGCTGCGACGACCGGCTGGACACCGGGCGCACCCTGCTGGGCGCCGACCAGTGGCGCTGGCTGGAGGACGGCCTGAGCGGCTCCGACACCAGGTGGAACCTGCTCGGCCAGCAGATCCTGATGGCCCAGCGCGACTACAAGGTCGGCCCGGGACGCGAGGTGAACCTGGACTCCTGGGACGGCTACGCCTCCGAGCGGACCAGGCTACTGTCGTCGCTGTCGGG
The DNA here is from genome assembly GCF_040300065.1 of Nonomuraea sp. NPDC000554. Taxonomy (NCBI): domain Bacteria; kingdom Bacillati; phylum Actinomycetota; class Actinomycetes; order Streptosporangiales; family Streptosporangiaceae; genus Nonomuraea; species Nonomuraea sp. NPDC000554. The sequence goes on from NZ_JBEPDC010000037.1 coordinate 28,861, forward strand.
CACGTCCAACCCGGTGGTGCTGACGGGGGACGCGCACATGCACCACCAGGCCGACCTCAAAACCGACTTCGACGACCCCGACTCGCCGGTCGTCGCCAGGGAGCTGGTCACCTCGTCGATCGCCAGCGACGGCGACGGCTACCGGGACCGGACCTGGATCGCCGAGGCCCTGGCCGAGAACCCGCACATCTCCTACATCGACCAGCGGCGCGGCTACCTGATGGCCCGGCTCACCCGCGACGACCTGTCCGTGGACTTCCGCACGCTCGACTACATCTCCCGCAAGGGCGCGCCCGCCAAGACCGCGCACCGGCTGACGATCCCGGCGGGCGAGGCGGCCGAGCACCGGCGCTAGCCGTGGCTGAAGGTCGGCGAACACCGGCGGCGGCGACCTCGCCGGGCGTCGTGCTAGCCGTGGCTGAAGGTCGGCTGGGAGGTCGCTGAAGGTTCGCTCGACGTTCCGGGCCAGGACCCGTCGGGGAACTCGCCGGTGTCGGCGCCCGCCATCACCACCTGGTCGCTCTCCTCCAGCCCGGACGTGACCTCCACGTACTGGTCGCCGCGCACTCCCGTGCGCACCACCCGCGCCGCGTCGCGCCCGCCGGAACGCACGGTGACCACCGAGGTGCCGTCCGCCCTGCTGCGCACCGCCTCGGCCGGCACGTAGACGGCGTCGGCGGCGGTTGCGGTGCTGACCGAGACCGAGGCGGTCTGGCCGAGCATCAACCCCTTCGGCGGGTCGTCGAAGGCGAGCGTGACGGAGTAGCGGACGAGCTGGCCGTCGACCGTGGCCGTCGGCGCGATCCCGGTGACCCTGCCGGTGTGGCGCTCGCCGTTCCTGGCCGCCAGCGTGATCTGGGCCCGCTGGCCGAGCTTGAGCCGGCTCACGTCCGACTCGGTGACCATCGCCTGCACCTGCAGCTCGTTCAGGTCGCCCAGGCTGACGAAGGTGCCGGTCGCGGCGCTGTCGCCGGCCGCGCCCGCCAGCGAGAGGACGGTCCCCGCCGCCGGGGCGACGATCCTGGTGCCGCGGACCGCGTCGGCGGCCTGCTCCACTGCCGCCTCGGCCCTGTCCACGTCGGCGGCGGCCTGCTCCTCGCTGAGGCCGCCGCGTCCGCAGCCGCCCGCGCTCTGGGACGGCCGAGGCCCGCCCGTCGGCTGCCTGCTGGGCCTGGCCGATGGCCCGCCCGTGGGCCGCCCCGTGGCGGTCGGCCGTCCCGACGGCGTGGCCGTCGGCTTCCCTGTGGGCTTTCCCGTGGGCCTTCCCGTGGGCTTCGCCGTGCTGGACGGCTTGGCGCCGGACGTCGGCGCGCCGCTCGGGGTGGCGGTGACGGTCTCCGTCACGGTGGCATTCACGGTGGCCGTCATGGTGGCGGTCTCAGTCACTGTCACGGTGACCGTCGGCTGCGGCTCCTGACCGGGCGGCTCAGCAGGCCCGGAGGTCGGCGGGTGGGTGGGCGAGGGCGTCGGGCTGACGCTCGCCGATGGAGCCTCGGAGGGCCCGAAACCCCCACCACCGGCGCCCGTCGCGGCGGTGGGCGGGCAGGTGGCGGTGCTGGACGACGCCGACTCCAGGGCTTCCCTCGCCGCGGCCAGGTCGGCCTCGGCGGCCGCGTGCGCCTCGCGGGCGGCGCGGCTGTCGATCCTGGCCAGCACCTGCCCCTTCGCCACCTTGGCGCCGACCTTCACGTAGACCTTGGTCACCGTCCCCGAGGAGGCGAAGGCCAGGTCGCGGCGCGAGCCGTCCACGGTGCTGCCCGCGGCCGTCACCGAGGCGGTGACCGCGCCCCGCTTGGCGGCGGCCAGCCGTACCTGGACGCCGGGCGGTGCGTCGTCGCGCAGCGCGAACACCAGGCCGGACCCGGCCACCAGGACGGCGAGGGCCAGCCCGCCCAGCGTGCGCGCGCGGAAAGTCGGTCTCATGGAGGCCCATCCTGGCCCGGCAGGTTGGCGCCAGGCTGCGAGCGAGCTCAGAGTTGCCTGTGCGTCCCGGCGGGACACGGGGTTGTCAGCGAACCTTCAGCTGGCTCGCGGCTGTGGCGCAGGCTGGTGTGCAAGGGTCACGGCCTGTGAAGGTGTCGACAAGGCGCAGAGCGCTGATGACCAACGGAGCGCTAGGGGCGCTCCTGCTGGGCGGTGCCGCGTTCGCGTACGCCCAGCTCGGCACGGGACAGGCGGCAGGCGAGACGAGCGTGCGCACGGTGACCGCGTCCCGCGCCTCCGTGGTGGCCGCGGTGTCGGCCTCGGGAGCGGTCGCGAGCTCCAGGAGCAGGTCGCTCGCGTTCGGGACGAACGGCACGGTCGAGCGCGTCTACGTCAAGGCGGGCGACAAGGTCAGCAAGGGCGACATCCTCGCCAGGCTCGACGACGACGCCGCCCAGGACGGCCTCTCGGCCGCCAAGGCCACGTACCAGACCGCCGTGGACGACGGGACCTCGACCGCCCAGCTGTACGCGAGCTACGTCAAGGCCCGCAACGCCTACAGGGAGGCCGAACGGGCGGTGGCGGCCACCGTGCTGAAGGCCCCGTTCAGCGGGACGGTCACGGCGGTGAACGGCGCGGTCGGCGGCTCCTCCTCGGGCGGCTCGGCGGCGCAGTCCCAGTCGAGCCAGTCCGGCCAGTCGAACCAGTCCGGCCAGCCGGCCTCCCAGGGCGGCTCGGGCTTCGTCGAGCTGGCCGACACGAAGAAGCTCCAGCTCGTCGGCTCCTTCACCGAGGCGGACGTCTCCCAGCTCAAGGTCGGCCAGCAGGCCACCGTCACCTTCGACGCGCTGCCGGGCGTCACCGCGACCGGCAAGGTCACCCAGATCGATCCGGTCGCCGCCACCACCGACAACGTCGTCCAGTACCCGGTCACGGTGTCCTTCACCAAGGTCCCCGGCCAGGTGCGGCTCGGGCAGACCGCCACCGTCGAGGTCGTGGCCGACCGGGCCGAGAACGTCGTCGCCGTCCCGTCCACCGCGATCTCGACCAGCGGCGGGCAGAGCACGGTCACGATCCTCAGGAACGGGCAGCAGAGCAGGACACCGGTCGTGCTCGGCGTGCGGGGCACGACGCTCACCGAGATCAAGTCCGGCGTGTCGGAAGGCGACCAGCTCGTCCCGCCCATCACCGGCACCACCGGCGGCAACCTGCGCCAGGGCGGTTTCGGCGGCGGCTTCCCCGGTGGCGGTCCGGGCGGCGTGCCAGGAGGCGGCCGATGACGGCTCCCGTCCTGCGCGTGCAGGACCTCGTCAAGGAGTACGGCGAGGGCGACGCCAAGGTCCGCGCGCTGCGCGGCGTCAGCCTGGACGTCGAGCGCGGCGACTACGTCGCCATCATGGGCGCCTCCGGGTCGGGCAAGTCCACGCTGATGAACATCCTCGGCTGCCTGGACGTCCCGACCTCCGGCCGCTACCTGATCGACGGCGCCGACGTGGGGCGGCTCGACGAGCACCAGCTCGCCGTGCTGCGCAACCGCAGGGTCGGCTTCGTCTTCCAGTCGTTCAACCTGATCCCGCGCATGAGCGCGCTGGCCAACGTCGAGCTGCCGCTCGTCTACGGCGGGGTCGGCCAGGCCGAGCGGCGCTCGCGGGCGCTGGCCGCGCTGGAGCAGGTCGGCCTGGCCGATCGGATCCACCACGAGCCCAACCAGCTCTCCGGCGGCCAGCAGCAGCGCGTGGCCGTCGCCAGGGCCCTGGTCACCGCCCCCGCGCTGCTGCTGGCGGACGAGCCCACCGGAAACCTCGACACCGCCTCCACCCGTGACGTGCTGGAGATCCTGGACCGGCTCAGCCAGTCGGGCCGCACGATCGTGCTCATCACCCACGAGAACGACGTGTCCGCGCACGCCAAGCGGGTGATCAGGCTGGTCGACGGCGAGATCGTGGAGGACGTCCGCCAGGCCCCGGTCGACGGTCCGCCGCCGCGGCTGGTGGAGGCGGCCCGATGAACCAGCTCGAGATCCTGCGCTTCGCGCTGCGCGGGCTGCTGGCCAACAAGCTGCGCAGCGCGCTGACCACGCTCGGCATCCTCATCGGGGTCGCCGCGGTCATCATGCTCGTCGCCGTCGGTGAGGGCTCCTCGCAGAGCATCCAGAAGAACATCCAGCGGCTCGGCGCGAACACGCTGACGATCTCCCCGTCCTTCTCCGGAGGCGGCGGAGGCGGCGGAGGTGGAGGCAGGGGCGGCGGCTTCCAGGGGCAGAACACCGGGCCGCGCACCCAGGCCAGGCAGCTCAGCCTGGCCGACGCCAAGGCGCTGACCGACAGGACCCTGGCCCCGTCCGTCAGGACGGTCTCGCCGGTGGTGTCCGCGAACGCGTCCGCCGCCGCGTACGGGGGGGCCAGCCACACGATCTCCCAGCTCGTCGGCACCTACCCCAGCTACTTCGAGGCCACCAACAAGCCCGTCGCCAAGGGCACCTACTTCTTCAACGACGACGTGCTGGCCGCCAGGAAGGTTGTGGTCCTCGGTCAGACCGTGGTCGAGGAGCTGTTCGGCTCGGTCGACCCGGTCGGCAAGCAGGTCAGCATCTCCGGCGTGCCCTTCACGGTCGTCGGCGTGCTCAAGGAGACCGGCTCGACCGGCGGCCAGGACGCCGACGACGTGGCCGTCGCGCCGCTGCCCGCCGTGCAGCAGAGCCTGACCGGGTTCGGGACGCTCAACTCGATCGTCGTCCAGGCGACCGGGGCGGAGGCCACCCAGGCGGCGCAGTCCGAGGTCACGGCCATCCTCAACCAGCGGCACGGCATCACGGGCGACAACCCCGACTACCGGCTGCTGAACCAGGCCACCCTCCAGGAGACGGTGAGCCAGGCGACCGGCACGTTCACCGTGCTGCTCGGCGCCGTCGCCGCCATCTCCCTGCTGGTCGGCGGCATCGGCATCACCAACATCATGCTGGTGACCGTCACCGAGCGGACCCGCGAGATCGGCATCCGCAAGGCCATCGGCGCGCCCCGGAGCGCCATCCTGGGCCAGTTCCTGCTGGAGGCGACGCTGCTGAGCCTGGTGGGAGGGCTGTCAGGGGTGCTGGTGGCGTTCGCGGGCACCCGGGTCACCGTCGCCGGCATCCAGCCGGTGCTCGTGCCGTCGTCGGTCGTGCTGGCGCTCGGCGTCTCGGTGGGCATCGGCCTGTTCTTCGGCGGCTATCCCGCCAACCGGGCCGCGAAACTCCGGCCCATCCAGGCCCTGCGCCACGAGTGACGCACCCAAAGGAGACAACACATGGCCAAGCTTGACGCCTCGCCGTACCCCGACGACCTGCAGGCCGAGCTGGCAGTCCAGCCTCGGCGGCAGACCTCCAGGCTGACGCTCGCGCTGGCGGCGGGCGTCGTCCTGGTGGCGGGCATCCTGATCGGCATCCAGGCGCACAAGTCGCTGGGCGGCGACGCCGGGCCGGCCGCGGCGGCCGGAGACAGGCAGCAGAGCCCCGGCCAGATGCGGGGCTACGGACGGCAGGGCGGCAGCGGGCAGCCGCCCGGCTACGGCGGCCCCGGCGGCCAGCCCGGATTCGGCCAGCGTCAGGGCGGCGGTACGGTCGGCACCGTGGAGAAGGTCGAGGACGGCAAGGTCTACCTGAAGACCATGGACGGCGCCACCGTCACCGTCACCACGACCGGCCAGACCACGGTCCAGGTCGCCAAGCCCGGCAAGGTGTCCGACCTGCGCAGCGGCAGCACCGTCGTGGTGCGCGGCGAGCAGGCGGGCGACGGCACGGTCTCGGCCGCCTCGATCACCCAGGGAGGCGTCGGCCGATGACCGAGCCCGAGGCCAGGCTGCTGGTGGTCGACGACGAACCCAACATCAGGGAGCTGTTCTCGGCCAGCCTGCGGATGGCCGGGTTCGAGGTGCTGACCGCCGCCGACGGCATGGAGGCACTCAGGGTGGCCGAGCAGAGCACGCCTGACCTGGTGATGCTCGACGTGATGCTGCCCGACCTGGACGGCCTGGCGGTCGCGGGCAGGCTGCGGTCCCGCGGCCGCCGGGTCCCGGTGCTGTTCGTCACCGCCAAGGACACCCCGGAGGACCGGATCGCCGGCCTCGGGCTCGGCGAGGACTACGTGACCAAGCCGTTCAGCCTGGAGGAGGTCATCGCCAGGATCCGGGCGGTGCTGCGCAGGACCCGGCGGGGCGTGCCGCCGCCGAACCGGCTGCAGGTGGCCGACCTGGAACTGGACGAGGAGACCCACGAGGCGTGGCGCGACGGCGTCCCGGTGAGACTGTCGCCCACCGAGTTCAGGCTGCTGCAGTACTTCATGCTCAACGCCGGCAGGGTGCTGTCGAAGACGCAGATCCTCGACCACGTCTGGAACGGCGACTGGCGCACCGACGTCGGCCTGGTCGAGTCGTACGTGTCGTACCTGCGCCGCAAGGTCGACACGGGTGAGTCCAGGTACCTGCACACGCTGCGCGGGGTCGGCTACATCCTGCGCCCGCCGCGCGAATGAGGAAGCACCTCGCCCGCACCCCGCTCTGGCTGCGGCTGGTCTCGGTGACGCTGCTGCTGGTCACCCTGGCCATCACGGTGACCGGGCTGTTCGCGGTCCGGCTGCTGCGCGGCTACCTGGTGGAGCGGGTCGACAACCAGCTGCGCGCGGCCAGCGTGCCGCGACCGGGCCCGCCGCCGCCCGACCCGCCGCCCAGCGGCCGTCCGCAGCGCCTCCTCGGCCTGTTCCACCAGGTCCTCGTCGACTCCGACGGCACGGTGATCAGGACGTTCGCCGAGTCGACGGAGGAGCACACGCCGAACCTGCCCCGGCTCACCACCGCCGACGTGGCCGCCCGCGGCGGGCGGCCCTTCACCGTGGACTCGCGCGGCTCCGGCGGCCCCGCGTGGCGGGTGGTCGCCGCGCCGTGGCGCGACGGCCGGAGCAGGGTGATCGCGATCAATCTGGGGGACGTGGACGCGACCGTCTCCCAGCTCCTGCTGATCGTGGCGGTCGCCGGCGGAGGCACGCTGGTCGTCCTCGGCAGCGCCTGCTACTGGCTGGTTCGGCGCAGCCTGCGCCCCCTCGGCGAGATCGCCCAGACCGCCCGCCACATCGCCGACGGCGACCTGTCACGGCGCGTGCCGCTCTGGGCGGGCACCACCGAGGTCGGCAAGCTCGGCAGGGCGCTCAACGGCATGCTCGGCCGCATCGAGGTCGCCGTCAGGGAGCGGGAGGCGGCGGCCGAGTCGGCCCGCCAGTCCGCCGTCGCCGCACGGCGCTCGGAGGAGCTGATGCGCCGGTTCATGGCCGACGCCTCGCACGAGCTGCGCACCCCGCTCACCTCCATCAGGGGCTTCGCCGAGCTGTACCGGCTGGGGGAGGAGCGGGACCTGGACGAGGCCGTCAGGCTGCTGCACCGCATCGAGGGGCAGGCGGCGCGGATGGGGCTGCTCGTCGAGGACATGCTGCTGCTGGCCAGGCTGGACCAGCGTCGCGCCCTCGACCTGCGTCCCGTGGACCTGCTCAGCCTCGCGGCGACCGCCGTGATCGACGCCCAGACGCTCGCCCCCGACCGGAGGATCGAGCTGGTGCGGCTGCACGGAGGCGAGGGGCCGGTGGTCGTGACAGGCGACGAGTCGCGGCTCGGGCAGGTGGTCGGCAACCTGGTGAGCAACGCGCTCACCCACACGCCGTCCGGGACGGCGTTCCACCTCGGGGTCGGCGTGACCGGCGGGCGGGCCGTCCTGGAGGTCGCCGACGAGGGACCCGGGCTCTCGCCGGAGGTGGCGGAGCGGGTGTTCGAGCGGTTCTACCGGGCCGACCCCGCGCGCAGCCCCGGCGGGTCCGGGCTGGGCCTGTCGATCGCCGCCACGCTGGTGGAGGCGCATGGCGGGACGATCTCCGCCACCGGCGAACCGGGCAAGGGCGCGATCTTCCGCGTCACTATCCCTCTCGCACCCACCTGAACGGGCCCGCCACCTGAAGACGCCTCACGCCTTTAGACGCCCCACGCCTGAAGACGTCCGCCACCTGAAGTCGTTTGCCACCGCCTGAAAGGGGCTCGCGTTCTTGGGGCGGGGTCAGCCGAACGTGTAGCCGTACAGGCCGGGGCCGCTGCCGAGCCGGCGGATCCGGTCCGGGCGCAGGCCGGGGGAGGTGCCGGGCTTGCGCAATCCGGGCACGTACTGCACCAGGCCCTGGTCCGGGGCGGCCACGACCAGCCCGTACAGCGGCGGCTGCTTGGAGAGCCCGCGGTAGCGGCCGCCCAGCGCCGGGATCGCGGCCATGGACGCGCCGAAGTCACGGCCCTTGCCCTTGATCAGCAGATCGCCGTGCCGGGTGAGCCCGCCCGCCCTGGTCCCCGCCAGCACCTGGACGGCCCGCTCGCCGGGCACGCCGACGGCCAGCTCGTCGTCGCCGTCGCCGTTGAAGTCGCCGGCGGCCAGTGACGCGCCGAACCGGTCGTAGTAGCGCGGCTCGCCCTTGAGCGTCCGCTGCGACCACGCCTCGCTGCCGGACGCGCCGAGCCCGCCGCGCGTGCCGTACAGGACGTCCACGGTGCCGTCGCCGTAGTCCATCGCCCGCTGGTTCTCGCTCAGCCCCTCGCCGGGCACGCCGATGGCCAGGTCGGCGCGCCCGTCGCCGTTGAAGTCACCGGACGCCAGGGACGAGCCGAACGCGTCCCACTTCTCCGAGGCGCCCTTGATGCCCGGGGTGCTCTGCGTGAGGAGCCGCGCGCGCCTGCGCACCGGGTCGAGGACGGTGACGGAGCCCTGGCCGTCCTGGGTGACGCTGTCGGCGGGCGCGCCGACGGCCAGCTCGTCGCGGCCGTCGCCGTCGAAGTCGCCGGTCGCGAGCGCCGCCCCCCACTGGTCGGTCACGCTCGCCGTCTGCCGCACCCACGACGTCTTCTGGGTGATCTGGTAAGGCTTGCGGCCCTTCATCCAGTAGATGATGACGCCGCCGCCCGTGCCCCGTCCTGGCGCGCCCACGACGAGCTCGTCCCGCCCGTCGCCGTCGAGGTCGCCCGCCGCCAGCGCGGCGCCGAACCTGTCGCTGGACGGCTTGTCCAGCGCGAGCCGCCTCCCGGGGCGCAGCCCCTCGGCCGAGCCGTTGAACAGCTCGACGACCCCGTTCCCGTCGCCGCCCGGCACCCGCTCGCCGGTGAACTCCTCCGACACGCCCACGGCCAGGTCCGAGCAGCCGTCGCCGTCGAAGTCGCCCACGGCCAGCGCCGACCCGAACGAGTCGCCGGGCTCGGCGTCGCGCTGGGTGAGCTTCACCGTCCGTCCGTCGCCGTAGACGATGCTCACGGAGCCGGCCCGCTTGTTGTCGTACGGAGCGGCCACGGCGAGGTCGGGACGGCCGTCGCCGTCGAAGTCGGAGGGGAGGCCGCCACACGTCCTGGCGGGGCTGTGGGCCGTACCGGAAGCCAGGGGGAGGACCAGGCAGGCGGCGAGCAGTACGTTCATACCTGTAGGTATCGCCGCTGTCCCCGAACCCGGCCTTAACTCCATGGGAACGTGCCAGGATGGACGGGTGCACATCGACCTCGCGGACCTGAATTTCTGGCGCAAACCCCTCAAGGAACGCTACGAGGCATTCGCCCAGCTCAGGCAGGTCGAGCATCCGGTGTTCTTCCCCGAGAAGAAGGTGCCGCTCCTCCGCTCGGGCAAGGGTTTCTACGCCCTCGTGCGGCACGCGGACGTGGTCGAGGCCAGCCGCAACGCCAAGATCTTCTCCAGCGAGCCCGCCGTCACCAACCCCGAGCCGCCCGGGTGGGTCAAGCAGGTGTTCGGCGAGTCGATGGTGAACATGGACGACCCCCGCCACGCCCGCCTGCGCCGGATCGTCACCCGCTCGTTCAGCCCCCGCATGCTCGCGGGCCTGCAGAGCGACATCGAGGCGGCCTGCGCGCGCATCGTCGACGACGTGGTCGGCGACGGCCCGCGCGACTTCGTCTCGCAGGTGGCCGCCAGGCTCCCCATTCACGTCATCTGCGACATGATGGGCATCCCCGACGAACTGCGGGCGAAGGTCCACGAACACGTCGACATCTCCACCGCCTACACCGGCGTCCGTCCGAGTCTGGCCCGCAGCGTCCAGATGGCCGGGCAGAACATGCTCGCCCTGCTCGCCCTGCAACGCATGGTCATCAAGCTCGGCCACGAGCGCGTAGCGGAACCTCGGGGTGACCTGGTGTCGCTGCTGGTCAACGCCAACCCCGACGGCGAGAAGCTCACCGACCGCGAGCTGGGCTCGTTCTTCGCGCTGCTGCTGGTCGCGGGCAACGAGACCGCCCGCAACACCATGGCCCACGGCATCAAGCTACTCACCGACAACCCGGCCCAGCGAGAGCTGCTGATGAGCGACTTCGACGCGCACATCAACGGCGCCATCGAGGAGATGGTCCGGTTCGTCTCGCCCATCATGCAGTTCCGCCGCACCGTCACCGCCGACTACTCGCTGCGCGGCCTCGACCTGAAGAAGGGCGACAAGGTCGTCCTGTTCTACGGCTCGGCCAACCGCGACGAGTCGGTCTTCCCCGACCCCGACAGCTTCGACATCACCCGCGACACCAAGCCGCACGTCGGCTTCGGCGGCCCCGGCCCGCACTTCTGCCTCGGCGCCAACCTGGCCAGGCAGGAGATGCGGACGATGTTCCGCGAACTGCTGACCCGCCTGCCGGGCATCCGCTCGCTCGGGGAGCCCGAACTGCTGCTGTCGAACTTCGACAACAGCGTCCGCAGTCAGCAGTTCACGTTCTGAGGGCTGTCAGGTCTCGCTGGTTCCGGCCTTCGTGAGCTGCGGATCCAGGACGTTCGTCCGGATCGTGAAGAAGGTGATCAGCGCCGAGACGCCCATCATGACCGCGCTGATCAGCATCGCGCGCGTGAAGCCCGCGTCGAACACCTGCGGCTTCTCGAACGCGTCGCCGACCAGCCCGACCAGCGGCGGCACCGCGGCCACCGCCAGCAGGCTGCCCGTGCGGGCCACCGCGTTGTTGACACCGCTCGCCGTACCGGCGTAACGCTCGTCCGCGGTGGCCAGCACGGTCGCCGTCAGCGGCGCGACCGCCGCCGACAGGCCGAGCCCGAACACCGTGACCGCCGGGAGGACCTGGAGCACGTAGGACGCGCCCGGCCCGATCGTGCTCATCAACAGGAAGCCGAGCCCGGCCACGAGGATGCCGATCGTCATCGGCCAGCGCGGGCCGATCCGCTTGGAGACCTCGCCCGCTCGCGCCGACAGCAGCAGCATCAGGATCGTCGTCGGCAGCAGCGCCAGGCCGGCGGCGATGGGCCCGAACCCCGACACCACCTGGAGCTGCACGACCAGCAGGAAGAACACCACGCCCATCGCCGCGTACATGATCAGCGTGACCACGTTCACGGCCGTGAACACCCGGTCGCGGAAGAGGCCGAGCGGCACGAGGGCGTCCGGCGAGCGGTGCCTCTCGACCCAGACGAACGCCACCGCCAGCACCACGCCGGCGATCAGCGGCACGCCCACGCCCTTCTCGATGAGGCCGTAGGTGATCCCGGCCAGCGCGAGCGCGGCCAGCACCGAGCCGAGGACGTCGAAGCGGCCCACCGCCTGCTCGTCCCTGCTCTCCGGGACGTGCTTGATCGTGACGAGCACGACCATCGCGGCGAACGGCAGGTTGAGCAGGAACGCCCACCGCCAGCCCGCCGTCTCCACCAGCCAGCCGCCGAGCAGCGGGCCGAGCGCGCTCGCCACACCGCCCAGCCCCGACCAGGCGCCCACCGCGCGCGGCCGGTCGTCCCTGACGAACGACGCCTGGATGATCGCCAGCGAGCCGGGCGTGAGCAGTGCGCCGCCGACGCCCTGCAGCGCGCGGGCGGCGATGAGGAACTCGATGTTCGGCGCAAGGCCGCACAGCGCGGACGCGAGCGCGAACCAGATCGTCCCGATGAGGAAGACCTTGCGGCGGCTGTAGCGGTCGCCGAGGGAGCCGCCCAGCAGGATCAGCCCGGCCAGCGTGAGCGTGTACGCGTTGATCGTCCACTGGAGCCCGGCCATGTCGGCCTTGAGCTCCCTGCCGAGAAAGGGGAGAGCGACGTTGACTACCGTGCTGTCGAGCATGGCCAGACCCGAGCCGAGCACGGTCGCCGCCAGGATCCACCGCCCCTGAGGGGATTTGAGCGCGATGTGGCCGTTGTCCATACGGCTCATGGTCTCAGCCGGAACCCAGTGCTCTGAGCACGAACCCCGAGACCAGCTCGCCCGCGTCCTCCACCGACACGGCGCCGCTGATCAGCGGGACCCGCTCGGCGCCGATGACCGCGAGGATCATCCGTGCCGTGGAGGCGACGTCGGGAACCTGGAAGTCGCCCGCCTCGCTGCCGCTGTCGAGGATGTCCACCAGGATCCGCTGCATCGGCGCCACGTGCTCGGCCAGCTGCTGGTAGGCGTCGGGGCCCAGCGCGGCGCTCAGGTCGGCCGCGCCCGGGTGCGGGTGCGCCAGCAGGCCGCTCAACTGCAGCCGGACGAACGCGCGCAGGCGGTCGGCGGGGGAGGCGCCGGCGGGCAGCTCCCGCTCGTAGCTCTCGATGAAGTAGTGGGTGACCTGCTCGGTGAAGGCGAGCAGGAGGGCCGCCTTGTCCGGGTAGTAGTTGTACAGGACGGTCCGGGTGATGCCCGCCTCGTTGGCCACGTCCGTCATGGAGATCCCGTCGATGCCCTGCACCCTCGACAGGCGGGAGACCGCCTGGAGGATACGCTCGCGCGTCTGTGCACGGTGCTCACCGATGGTGGCGGCGGAGATCCGGGGCATATGCCCATGGTAGGGCGAAAGCCATGCTCGTCGGTGAAGCCGGCGACACAATGCCTTGGACGCCCGCCGTACGTGCTGAGGGCGCGCCCTTTGCCGCGTCGGCGGCCCAGCCGGTGTACGCCGACCACGGCTCCACATGGAGTGCCGAGGGCGCCGGCCGGGTGTCAGGCGGCGGCTTTGACGACGTGCAGGAGTTCGGCGAGCACCTCGGTGTTGAGCTGGTAGGCGAGCCTGACCTCGCGGATGATCCGCTGCCGTTCCCTGTCATCCAGGTTCAGCGCGTCGAGCCGGGCGCGGTACTCGTTCTTGAACCTCGGCAGGCTGCCGACCTGGTCGAACACGTAGAAGTCGACGCCGCCGCCCTTGGCGTAGCCGTAGATCTTCTGCAGCTCCATCCGGATGAACTGGCCGCCCGACAGGTCGCCCATGTACCGGGTGTAGTGGTGCGCGATGTACCCGCCAGGCCAGTCGGCCACCTGCTCGATCCGCGCGACCAGCGTCCGCGTGGCCTTGGACGGCCCGATCCGCTCCCGCCACCCCGCACCGAAGATCGTCCGCAGGTCCCGTTCGAGCGCGTCCTCGCGGTAGAGTTCGGGAAACACGAACCGCCCGGCGACCGGATGGCTCTCCAGAGCCCTGGCGGCCCTGTCGAGGGCGACGTAGGCGAAATAGTGCTGGGCGACCATCTCGCCGTACTCCAGCTCGGTCAACCGCCCGCCCATCAGCTCCTTGAGGTAGCTCTCATCCTCCGCCGACTGATGGTCGCTCCAGGTGGCGGACTTCAAGGTGTCAGAGAACGACGTCACGGTACTTCCCAACGTACGCAGGCTGTTTCATGACACAGTGTCACAAACCTTGGGCTCCTGCGTCAAGCTGATGGCGACACCATGTCATTAAACCTTCCCCCGGCTCGACCTGCGCACACTCGCCCCTGATGGGTCCGCTGCCGGAGGTTCAGCCCTCCTCGTCGCGTCCCGCGCCCCGGAAGCTCGACTCCGCGGCGGCGATCCTGCGCTTCACCGGCGGCAGGTGGTCCATGACGCGCATCGCGGTCCGCATGCCGGCGCGGGCCAGCGAACCGCCCAGGCCGCCCTTGTGCATGATCGAGTGCCCGTCCATCTGCGCGCGTGACTTGATGACCGCGTCCCAGGCGTATCCGGTCATCGTGGTCTCATACCGGTGCACCGCGTCGAGCAGCGGTGCCTCGCCCCTGGCCGCCTGGACGAGCAGGCGGGTCAGCAGCCGCGCGTCACGCAACGCGGTGTTGGCGCCGACGCCCCGGCCAGGGGTCATCGTGTGGATGGCGTCGCCGATGAGGCTGACGTTCGTCGTCGGCCACGGGTCGATCGGCTCGGACGTCCGGATCGCCAGCGGGAAGCTGCTGGACGGATCGCCCAGCGCGAAGATCCTGCGCAGGTCCGGATGCCAGTTCCGGGTCAGGTCGAGCACCACCTGCTGGACCTCCTGGCCGCGCATCCGGAGCACCGACTCCGGCAGCCAGGTGTCGGCGGCGGCGAAACCCCACATGATGTAGTCGCGGCTGTTGTCGTACAGCAGGCCCGGCCAGTTGCGGATGGCGTCGGCGTCCGTGCCGCCGATGCCGTCCTTGAGCTCACCCCTGGTGTCCCACTTGAACTGCATCACGTGGAAGATGCACATGGAGCCCTTGTCGCCGTGCACCATGCTGACGCCTTCGATCATGCGCTGCGGCAGCAGCCCGCGGGTCTCGTCGGTCAGCGGCGTCTTGCCGGTGATGCCGACGAGCCCGGTGTCGACGAGCCTGGCGTGCGGCAGGTACTGCCCGCGCACCCTGGAGTTCGCGCCGTCGGCGCCGATCAGCAGGTCCCCGGTGGCGGACGTGCCATCGGCGAAGTACGCGGTCACCGTGCCGTCGGCGTGCTGCTCGTAGTGGGAGAACGTCTTGTCGAAGGTGACGACGTCCTCGACGCCGGTCAGCAGCACCTGGCGCAGGGTCATCCGGCTGACCGACTCGTCCAGCTCGTCCTCGGACGGCCGGTCCTCCTCGCTGAGCAGCTCGGGCCCGGCGGAGAAGAGGACCTTCTTGTCCTTGGTCATCTGGTTGCCGTAGCGGGGCCGCTGCGCGCACGTCGCGACGAAGGTCTCGTAGAGCTCCGGCGACAGGTTCGCCTTGAGGGCGCGCTTGCCGTCCGCGTCGATGCCGACCCGGTAGCCCTGCAGGCCGTCGCGCCAGGTGCGGTCGCGTTCGTACACCGCGACGCTGACACCGGCCCGCTTGAGGCCCTGCGCCAGGCACAGGCCGCCGGTTCCGGCGCCGATGATGAGCACGTGGAAGGGGGAGGTAGGCATGCTGGCCCTTTCGGTCTATTTCGGCATTCGCTAGTGCGCGGCGTCCTGGCCGTGTTCCTCGTCGGCTCCTCCGGGTGGCTGCTGGGATGCCATCGCGGCCAGCCACTCGGCGCTCCACGTGACGCTTCCGGCCCGGAGGTCGCCGACGAGTGACTCGACCCACCCCAGCTCCGCGGCGGTGGTCGCCCGCAGGTACTCCATCTCGAGGGTGAACAGGCGCGCCCACTGCGCCGACTCGGCGAGGACCGTCTCGACGCGTTCGAGCTCGCTGACGAGCTTCACCCGTCGCTTCTCCAGCTGTTCGAGCACCTCCGCGGGCTCGAGCAGCGGGATGAACGCGATCGCGGCCGGGAACTCCGGATAGTGGCGGGTCGGCGTGGACAGCGCGTCGAGCATCCATGTCCGCCAGGTCCGGCGGCCTTCGTCGGTGAGCGCGAACAAGGTCCGTTCGGGACGGTTGTCTTGGCGTTCGCTCTCCAGCACCCTGACCAGCCCGGCCTTGTGGAGCCGGTCGATGGTGCGGTAGAGGCTCGCGCGCTGCCCGACGTTGACCACTTCGTCCTTGCCGCGCTCCTTGATGAGCTGCTGCATCTTGTACGGGTGCATGGCCGCCTGCCCTTTCAGCTCGGCCTCTCCGAGCATGGACAGCACAGCCAGTGCCAACGTTGAAGGTCGACTCATAGTTGCCATGCTACTAGTCTCCTGGCGACTATTGCACACCCTTTCGACTGCGTCCCTCGGCCGCGTCACTTGACCACGGCGGGCTCCAACTGCGGCGGCCGACCGTAGCGCCCCCCGACCGCGCCCGCGGCCGAGCCCCCGGGCCGAGCCCCCGGGCCGAGCCCTCCGGCCGCGGCGGCCCCGGTCGCAGCGGTTGCCGGGCACCGGCGGAGATCTTGGCCGGTCCGGCCTCCACGCCCACGGTGATCGCGCTGAAAGGTGGACGTTCTCGCCGTGCTCCGGGGAGATGGGCGCGGACCGTCGGCCCTCGCGCGGGGGTACCTGCCGGATTGCCCTGCCTAAAAGGGATATGTAGTATCCCGGTTGTGAATATGGGTGAGGGAGTCGAGTGGGGTCTGCACTGCTGCGTGACGCTCGCCTGGCTCACGGACGAGGGGCCGGTGTCGATTCGCAAACTCGCCGCCTGGTTCGACCTGCCGCAGGAGTACCTGAAGAAGCGCCTACAGGCGCTCGCCAAGGCCGGGATCCTGACCTCGACACCAGGTGTCCGTGGCGGCTTCGCTCTGGCGCGGCCGCCGGAGCGGATCACCCTGATGGACGTCGTCGTCGCCCTGGAAGGGGCCGACGAAGCGTTCCGCTGCGCCGAGATCCGGCAGCGCGGCGCGGGGGCGGTAGGCGCCGAAGGAGAGTTCGGCCGCCCCTGCGGAATCGCCGCCGCGATGCGCCGTGCCGAGCTGGCCTGGCGGCGCGAACTGGCCGCCCAGACCATAGCCGACCTGATGGCTCACGCCCCAGCGGGGGCCGAGCGCACCCGCCGAAACTACGCCCGCATGGGCGGCTGACCCCGAACCACCCGCACGGAGCGACGTTCGTAGAGCCTGCTCACCTCGACAGCCCCGCCCGGAACCACGTTCGTACGGGCCTCTCACCCGGAACTGCCCACGCGGGATGCGTTCCTACGAGGCTCACCCCGCACCACCCACGCGGAACCGCGCTCGAACGAGCGGCTCACTCCGAAACGCCCGCCCGCGTGGAACGACGTCCATACGGGCGGCAGGTCCCGAACCAACCGTGCGGAACGACGTTCGTACGGGCGGCCGGCCCGCACACGACGCGCGTGTAGAGGGCCACACCGCCTGCGCACACGCCCCGAGCCGGTGCCGCCGAGAGCCGCCGAATCCGGGCGCCCAGCAGCGACTACGAAAGGAACCGGGATGGCGAATATCCCGATTGAACGAAGAACAGCCGTGCCAGCGCCCCCCGCTCCGCGCGGGCTCGGTGCGACGTTGGTCCTGGCGCTCGGCACCTTCGCCGTCGGCACCGACGCGTACGTGGTGGCCGGGTTCCTGCCGGACATGGCCCGCTCCCTGGACGTGTCCGAGGGCGCGGCCGGGCAGTCCGCGGCCGTCTTCGCCATCACCTACGCCGTGCTCTCTCCCGTCCTGGCCACCCTCGCCGCCAGGGTCCCGCGCCGCGCCCTGCTGGTGTGCGCGCTGGTGGTGCTCGCGCTGGCCAACCTCGGCTCGGCGCTGGCTCCCAGCTATCCGCTGTTGATGGTCACCCGTGTTCTGGCCGCGTTCGGCGCCGCCGCCTTCACTCCCAACGCGGGCGCCGTCGCCGCCTCTCTGGTCGCACCCGCGCAGCGGGCTCGCGCGCTGGCCGTGGTCGTCGGCGGACTGACCGTCGCGACCGCGCTGGGGGTGCCGCTGGGCAACCTCGCCGACAAGGTCCTGGACTGGCGTGCCGCGCTCGGGCTGGTTGCGGCGCTGTGCGCGGTCTGCGCGGCTGCCGTGCGCGGCGTCATGCCCGTGCTGCCCGGCAATCCCCGCGTCCCCCTGCGTGATCGTCTCGCCGCGCTGCGTCGACCGGGAGTGGTGGCGGTGCTGCCGCTGACCGTCCTCGGCCTGGCCGCCAGCTACGGGCTGTACGCCTACGCCGTCCCCATCGTGCACGCGCTCGGTGCCGGACCGGCGGCGGAGATGTGGCTGTTGTTCCTGTATGGCGTGGGCGCGGTGGCCGGCAACCTGGTGGCGGGCGCGGCGGCTGACCGGCGCGGGCCCATCCGCGTCCTTGCGGTCGGGTACGCGGCGCTCGCCGTGACCCTGACCGCGTTCGCCTGGACGGCAGGTGCGAACGTCCGCTGGCTGCCGCTGGCCGGGCTGCTGATGGCGGCCTGGGGCGCCGGCACCTGGTTCCAGACCCCGGCCCAGCAGCTGCGGCTGATCTCCGCGGCCCCGCGGGAGACGGCCGTGGTCGTCGGCCTCAACGCCTCGGCGCTCTACCTCGGCATCGCCCTGGGCACTGCTCTCGGTGGCGTCCTGTTGCCTGTCGGCGTCCCGGTGGCGCTGGCGGCCTGCGCGGGGCTGGCCGTGCTCTGCCTCGCCTACCTCGCGATCACCCGCCGGTACCGGTGACGCGCCGCGCGGCCCCCGACGACGGACGCTGCTGGAGCTGGCGCTCGGAAAGGCGGACCGTCCACGGCGCGCCGGTTCGATCACTCCGCGCAGGACAGGCATGGCAGCGAGTGCCCACGCCACCGGCCGATCTCCGTGATCGTGACAATCCACATCCACCGCACCCGGTCTTCAGCGGTTCTCGCACAGTGCGGTGGTGACCACCGCATCGAGGTCCGCGTTGCGGACGCCGTCGATGCGGTACAGGTTCGTCATGACGGTGACCTGCCTGCCGTCGAGGGTGGCCCCGCCGCTGGTTCTGAAGCCGAGCGTGTCACCCGCGTGGCCCCACAGCAGGCCGCCGCAGGGCAGCGGCGTGCTCATCAGCCCCAGGCCGTACGCCGCGCCGCCGGGGCCGTCCAGTGGACGGGTGGTCATCATCTCTTTCAGCTCGGCCGGACGGAGCAGGCGGCCGTGCAGGAGAGCATCGTAGAAGCGGTTCAGGTCCGACGCGCTGGAGATCATCCCGCCTGACGCGCCGGCCACCGAGGGGTTGTGACGGGTGATGTCGAGCAGGCCGTCGCCGGTCTTGAGGTAGCCGCTCGGGTGCGGGCCGGGGATGTCGAGCGCGTCGTCGGGGACGGAGGTGGCGTTCAGTCGCAGGGGGGGCAGGATGCGCCTTCGGATCTCCGTACCGAAGGTGTTGCCGGTCGTCTTCTCGATGATCATTCCGACGATCAGGTAGTTGGTGTTGGAGTAGCTCCAGTCCGTGCCGGGCGGGAACTCCGCCAGCCGTTGCAGGGCCAGTTCGACCAGGTCTGCCGCGTTCCAGTGATCGTAGCGGTGGGCCAGGATGTCGGCGGGATCGAGCAGGGGCAGGTAGTCGGGCAGGCCGCTGGTGTGCTGGAGGAGATGGCGCACAGTGATGTCCGGCCCCACCAGCCCGGGCAGGTAGCGTTCTACGGGCGCGTCCAGCTCGATCCTGCCCTCACCGACGAGCTGGAGTGCGACCGTGGCGACGAACGTCTTGGTCTTGCTGCCGATTCTGAACCTGCTGTTTGTCTGCACGGGACGCTTGGTCTCCACGTCGGCGACGCCGCTGGTGATCACGGTGTCGCCGTGTGCGTCGTGAATCCGCGCCAACGCTCCTGGTACGTCGTTGTCTTCGGTCAGGCGCTGGAGGGCTTGCCGTAACCCTGAGTGGGCACCGGTCGCCGCCGCCGGGCTCGACAGTAGTGAGATCGCTAACATACCGGCCAGTCCCGCGCACATCGCTCGCTTGTACATGGTCAACACACTCCCAGCCGGGTCGCGAGGCGGCACCGTCCGCACGGATGAAGATCGGCTCATCCAGATGGGGGACAGGCCCCTGAGCTGAATCAGGGGCCTGTGCGGGGGTGCGAGCCTGTCCGCCGAGACGTCTGAACATGGCCACGACCGTACGGACACGACCTCGTGGTCCGCGTCAGCGCAGGGTTTGAATGTGGCGGTAGTACCGGAGGATGACTCGGTGCGATCCCTGCCGTCGCGAGGTGGAATTCGGGGCGCGTGCCGAGCCGCCCCGCTGCCGAATATGGTCAGATATCTGAAATATCGGCCGAACCGGACAATCCCGAAAGGGTGCCATCGATCTCGCCGCCATGGCACAGTTCGGATGAACGACAACGGCGCGCGGCCGCGTCCCTTGTCAATTGCATTTATCCCGTGAAGGCCCCAAAAATCGCGACTTGCGGGAGTCTGGCCGCGTCTCCAGGCCGGAGCCGCTCCCCGTTGGATCTCCACGCCCGCCACCTGCGGAAGAGCCGTGCGTGAGGCCGGCCGGCCAGCCGTGCGCGGCCTCGGGTAGCGCATCCGGTGGGACGGGTGGGGCCGCTGTGGCCGAATTGATCTGGCCTTGATTCACGAGTACGTGAGGTGCCGGGGCTTGATGTTATGTACGCTTCGACCAAGCGCCGGCGGCCTCACCTGGCCTTCAGCGTGAACGCGAATCTGATTCGTTTTCACGTTCGGCGCCATCCGGGGAAAACCGACCTATGATCCGGTTTTCATGGGTCTCTCGCGTTCCTGAAACGGGAATCGAGAGGCCCGTTGTGCATTACAGGAAAACTCGCTCGTTGGTGGGGCGAGGGGGTTGGCGACATCCTGTTGCAGCAGGAGTCTCCCCCTCGCCCCGTCGACGCCCCATCACGCAAGCAAACGAGGCTTCGACATGACTCAACACCATTGGCCCATGTTCGTCACCCCGAATGAGCTACCTGATTCGGCAATCGTCACCGGCTACCCAGAGTATCTGCTCGGTCACCCGAGCGTGGTCAGAACGCCCCCTCCTGAGGGTGACGAGGTCACTGACGGCGACGATCCGGCCGAGTAGGCCGCCGGAGATGGCCTTTCCGCGGGTCAGGAGCGCCGCCCGCTCACCCTGGATCCCGGGGCTCCTGATCTCGCCCGCGCTGGGCACCGGTTCGGGAGTGCTCGCCAGGGTCTGGCTGGGCGCGCCGTCGGAGGCGGCGGTGCACTACGCCGCCTGGGTCACCGTCGGCGGGTACGTGTTCGCCGCCCTCGTCGCGGGCTGGATCTACCTGCCCAAGGTGGTGACGGCGTGGTCGGAGGCCAAGCAGGCCCAGCAGCTCTGCAAGGACCTGCACGACGACCCGAAGGCCGTCGCCGAGGCCTATGACCGGCTGCTGCGGGCCAGGCTCGGCAGCCACGCCATCGAGCTGGGCGCCATCAACAGCCCCGACATCGTGCGCATCGCCACCGGCCAGGTCAGGGTGCGCGCGGCGAAGGGGAGACGCGCTCAGTCGCCCGGCCGCACCAAGCCGGTCTCGTAGGCGAACACGATCGCCTGGGCCCTGTCGCGCAGGCCGAGCTTCATCAGGACGCGCCCCACATGCGTCTTGACCGTCTGCTCGGCCACCACCAGCTTCTGGGCGATCTCCTGGTTCGACAGGGCCTGGGCGACCAGCGTGAGCACCTCGGCCTCACGCTCGGTCAGCTCCGCCGGACGTTTGGGCGCGGGGCCACGGGGGCCGCCCAGCCGGGCGAACTCGTGGATCAGCCGTTTGGTGATCGCCGGAGCGATCAGCGCCTCGCCGGCGGCCACCACCCGCACGGCGTCTGCGAGCTGCGCGGCGGAGGCGTCCTTCAGCAGGAACCCGCTGGCCCCCGCCCGCAGCGCCTCGTAGACGTAGTCGTCGAGGTCGAAGGTGGTGAGGATGAGCACCTTCGGTGCCGAGGCCGCGTCGGACGACAGCAGCCGCCTGGTCGCCTCCAGCCCGTTCATGACCGGCATCCGGACGTCCATCAGCACCACGTCGGGCTTCAGCGCCGCGGCCCGCTGGACCGCCTCCAGCCCGTCGGCCGCCTCGCCGACCACCTCGATGTCGGGCTGGGCGCTCAGGAACACGGTGAACCCGGTGCGCACCATCCCCTGGTCGTCGGCGATCAGGACCCGGATCACGCCGTCTCCTCGACCGGCAGCCTCGCCGTCACCTGGAAACCTCCCCCTTCGACTCCGGCCGCCTCCAGCTCGCCGCCCAGCAGCGCCGCCCGCTCCCGCATGCCCACCAGCCCCTGGCCGGCTCCCGGGGGCCCGCCGGGCGACGACCCGGGGCCGTTCACCACCCGGAGCCGCACCGCGCCGGACTCGCGGGAGATGCCGACCGAGACCGTGGCGCCGGGCGCGTGGCGCATCGCGTTGCTCAGCGACTCCTGCACGATCCGGTAGGCCGACAGGCTCACCGCGGGGGGCACCCCGGCGACCGGCTCCGGCTGCTCGACCAGCACGGACAGCCCGGCGGCCCGCGCGTTGGCGACCAGCTCGCCGACCCGGTCGAGGCCGGGTTGCGGCGCGGTGTCGGTGCGGCCGTCCTGGTCGCGCAGCACGCCCAGCACCTGGCGCAGCTCGGCGATCGCCTCCAGCGACAGGCTCCGGATCTCGGTCAGCCCCGCCTCCAGCTGCGCCGGATCGCCCGCCGCCTTGAGCGGCACCGCCTCCGCCTGGATCGCGATCACCGACATGTGGTGGGCGACCACGTCGTGCAGCTCGCGCGCGATGCGGGCCCGCTCCTCCAGCACGGCCTGCGCGCTCTCCGCCTGCCGGGATCGGCGCTCCTCCAGCAGGAGCCTGGCCGTGGCGTTGCGCCGCACCCGCACGTTGTAGCCGAACAGCACCGCGACGCCGGTGATGACCGCACCGAGGGGCGCGGAGCCGCGGTCGGCGATCCACAGACCCAGGACCGTGATGAGCCACACCGCCAGCGCGATCCGCCGGTCGCAGCGGACGGCGACCGAGTAGATCACGAGCAGGTACGTCACGACCATGCCCGGCGTGTACGGCGCGTCGGAACCGGCTAACGCGGCGGTCACGTAGACCGGGACGGGGAGCAGCACCAGGGCGACCCGCCAGGCGGCCAGTGGCCAGCGGTCGCGCAGCGCCATCGGCGCCGAGACCGCGACCGCGCTCAGCAAGATCCACCCATCCCAGACGCGCGGGAGGGCGCCGTTGTTCAGGTCGGCCATCTGGCTGAAGGTGGTGCCCAACAGGACCCAGGCCGTCATGACATCGGCGGCCTGCACGAGGACGATGCGGCGGACCGGCAGCAGCGCGGCCAGTCGGCGCGGCAGGCCGAGCGTCAGGCGCCGCGACCCGGGCGGCGGCTCGGCCGCGCCCCGGAAGAGCGCGAGCGCGAAGGGCCGCACGGCTGCCGCTGCTGAGAACACGCGCCCAGCTTACGAACGGCGACGGCGGCAGGCGTCACCCCCAGGTCTGATCCTCAGGTCACTCCCAAGTATCGATTACATGCTTACGATCGCCGTGAGCGAACATCGGCAACGAAGGGAACAATCCAGGGCTCCAATGAATTGAGTCGGTATAACTCAACCCTTTGGAGTTCGCATGAGTGAGAGCCTGATCCTCCCGGTCCTGCCGCTGGACGACGAGGTCGTCCTGCCGGGCATGGTGGTCCCGCTGAACCTGTCCGACTCCGAGGTGCGGGCGGCCATAGACGCGGCCCAGGCATCTGGTGGCAACAAGCCGCGGGTCCTCCTCGTTCCCCGCATCGACGGCCGTTACGGCGCCGTCGGCGTACAGGCCGTGGTCGAGCAGGTCGGGAGGCTCCCCGGCGGCGAGCCCGCGGCGGTCGTGCGGGGCGTCGACCGGGTGCGCGTGGGCACCGGCACGACCGGCCCCGGCGCCGCCCTCTGGGTGGAGGCCATCACGGTCGACACCGTCGCGGCGGGCGAGCGCGCCCACGAGCTGGCCAAGGAGTACAAGTCCCTGGCCACCACCATCCTGCAGAAGCGCGGCGCCTGGCAGGTGGTCGACCAGGTCAACCAGATCGACGACCCGTCCGTGCTGGCCGACAGCTCCGGCTACACCCCGTGGCTGACCACCGCCCAGAAGGTCGAGCTGCTGGAGGCCGCCGACCCGGCCGAGCGGCTGGCCAAGCTGGTCGAGTGGTCCCGCGAGCACCTCGCCGAACTGGACGTGGCCGAGACGATCCGCAAGGACGTCCAGGAGGGCATGGAGAAGCAGCAGCGCGAGTTCCTGCTGCGCCAGCAGCTCGCCGCGGTCCGCAAGGAGCTCAAGGAGCTCAACGGCGACTCGGCCGAGACCGAGGAAGAGGACTATCGGGCCCGCGTGGAGGCCGCCGACCTGCCCGAGAAGGTGCGCGAGGCCGCGCTCAAGGAGGTCGACAAGCTGGAGCGGACGTCCGACCAGTCTCCCGAGACCGGCTGGATCCGCACCTGGCTCGACACCGTCCTCGACGTCCCATGGAACGAGCGGACCGAGGACAACTACGACATCACCGGCGCGCGGGCCGTCCTCGACGCCGACCACACGGGGCTCGACGACGTCAAGGACCGCATCATCGAGCATCTGGCCGTGCGCAAGCGCCGCCAGGACAAGGGCCTCGGAGTCGTCGGCGGGCGCCGCAGCGGCGCCGTGCTCGCCCTCGCCGGCCCTCCCGGAGTCGGCAAGACGTCGCTCGGCGAGTCCGTGGCGCGTGCGATGGGACGCAAGTTCGTCCGCGTCGCCCTCGGCGGCGTCCGCGACGAGGCGGAGATCCGCGGCCACCGGCGCACCTACGTCGGCGCGCTGCCCGGCCGCGTCGTCCGCGCCATCCGCGAGGCGGGCTCGATGAACCCCGTCGTCCTGCTGGACGAGATCGACAAGGTCGGCTCCGACTACCGCGGCGACCCCACCGCGGCCCTGCTCGAAGTGCTCGACCCGGCGCAGAACCACACGTTCCGCGACCACTACCTCGAGGTCGAACTGGACCTGAGCGACGTGCTCTTCCTGGCCACGGCCAACGTGCTCGAAGCCATCCCCGGGCCGCTGCTCGACCGGATGGAGGTCGTCACGCTCGACGGCTACACCGAGGACGAGAAGGTCTCGATCGCCCGCGACCACCTGCTGCCGCGCCAGCTCGAACTCGCCGGCCTGACCGCCGACGAGGTGACCGTCGCGGACGCGGCCCTGCGCAAGCTGGCCGCCGAGTACACCCGTGAGGCGGGAGTCCGGTCGCTGGAGCGCTCGGTCGGACGGATCCTGCGCAAGGTGGCGGCCAAGGACGAACTGCCCGTCACGGTCGGCGAGGACGACCTGGTCGGCTACATCGGACGTCCCAGGTTCGTGCCGGAGTCGTCGCTGCCCGAGTCCACCCAGCGCACCTCGGTGCCGGGCGTGGCCACCGGCCTGGCGGTCACCGGAGCCGGGGGCGACGTCCTCTACGTGGAGGCGTCGCTGGCCGACCCCGAGACCGGCGAGACGGGCCTGACCCTGACCGGCCAGCTCGGCGACGTGATGAAGGAGTCGGCCCGGATCGCGCTGTCCTACCTGCGCTCGCACGGCGCGGAGCTGGAGCTGCCGGTCACCGCGCTGAAGGACCGCTCGGTGCACGTCCACTTCCCGGCGGGCGCCGTGCCCAAGGACGGTCCCTCGGCGGGCGTGACGCTGACCACCGCGCTGGCCTCGCTCCTGTCGGGACGCCAGGTCCGCGGCGACGTGGCGATGACCGGCGAGATCTCGCTCACCGGGCGGGTCCTGCCGATCGGCGGCGTCAAGCAGAAGCTGCTGGCGGCCCACCGGGCGGGCATCAGCACGGTGCTCATCCCGGCGCGCAACGAGCCCGACCTGGACGACGTCCCCGAGGAGGTCCGCAACGAGCTGACCATCCACGCGGTCAGCGACGTGCGCGAGGTCCTCGACATCGCCCTGACCCCGGCCCAGGTCGCCTCCTCGGTCGCGGCCTGACCCACCCGCCGCCCGCCGTCCTCCAGGAGAGGGCGGCGGGCGGCGGCATGCCGGCCCTGCGGGAAGCCCCCGCGGGAAGCGCAGCCGCTGTCGCTTCCCGCGCGGCCCGCATCCTGTCTCACTGACGACTCTGGGTGATAGATGGATAAATCATCCCAGTGTTTGACGAGATGATTTGTTCATGCTTGCATGAGGGCATGCTGTACGAGACGCCCGTGCTCGAACCCGCCGACAAAGCGGTGTTGGAAGAGATCGAGGACATGCGCCGCGACCTCAAGTACCGCCTGGCCGAGACCCACCGCTGGGATGGCCAGCTCCGCAGGCAACTCCAGGCGCGCGCGATCCAGGGCTCCAACTCGATCGAGGGCTACCGGGCCAGCGTCGAGGACATCGAGTCCATCATGTCGGGCGAGGAGCCGCTGGAGACCTCTGCTTCCGTGGCGCGCGAGATCGCCGGTTACCAGCAGGCGCTGACCTACATCCAGGTGCTGTCGCGGGCTTCCGGTTTCCGTTACGACGTGGGGCTCCTCAACGGGCTCAACTTCATGATGATCGGCCACCACCGCCACAAGACACCAGGAGCGCTGCGGCCCGGCCTCGTCTACATCCGCGATTCCGAGTCCGGGCAGGTGGTCTACGAGGGGCCTGACGCCGAACTCGTGCCCGATCTTCTCGACGAGCTGATCGTGTGGCTCAACGCGGGCGACCGGGAGGCGCCGAGCTATGTCCGGGCTGCCATGGCGCACCTGAACCTCGTCAAGATCCATCCCTGGTGCGATGGCAACGGCCGCATGTCCCGCGCGCTGCAGACGCTCGTCCTGGGCAGGGATCAGATCACGACCCCCGAGTTCTCCTCGATCGAGGAGTGGCTCGGCCAGCAGCGCACCACCGTCGACTACTACGACGTGCTCGGCGAGGTGGGCCGGAGACAGTGGAGCCCGCACGGCGACACGCTCGCGTGGGTCCGGTTCTGCCTGCGCGCCCATCACATGCAGGCCCAGCGGGTGGGGCGTCGCCTGGCCGAGGCCGGGGAGATCTGGATGCTGCTGGAGAAGCAGGTCGACGACGAGGGGCTCAACATCCGGTCGGTGTCCGCCCTCTACGAGGTCTTCGTCAACCGGCGGCTGCGCAGGAGCCGCTACCAGGCCGACGAGGGGCTCAGCCAGGGGCAGGCGGCCCGCGACCTGCGCGACCTGGCCGCCAAGGGCTGGCTCCAGCCGTACGGAGAGACGAAGGGACGCTTCTACGCGCCGGGCCCCCGCATGGTCGAGATCAAGACCGCTCACGCCGAGCGCGTCACGCCTCTGCGCGACCCCTACCTGGAGCGGGCGGATCTTCGAGGAGCTGGTCGATCAGGCCGGCCGCCACGCTGAGGATGCGGCACTCGGCCGGGGTGAGCGTGCGGGACATCGTCTCGGCCAGTCGCGTGTCGGAGTCGCTGACCTGCTCGGTGAGCGCGGCGGCGCCCTGGTCGGTCAGGACGATGTGATGGCGCCGGCGGTCGTCCGGGTCGCGGGAGCGGCGGATCAGGCCCCGCTCCTCCAGCGTGGCGAGCACGCGGGTGACCGACTGCGGCTGGAGGTGCTCGGCCGCCGCCAGGTCGCCGGCGGTCATCGCGCCGTTCCTGCGCAGGTGCCCCAGGAGCGAGAGCGCGAGCCTTCCCAGGCCCTCCGCCGGGCGCTCGTCCCGCAGCCGCCTGGCCAGCCCCACGGCGGCGCGCCGCAGCGAGGCGGCCGTTTCGTGTAGCTCCTCGTCGTTCACGATTATTACGCTAGCACTTACTAAGTCAACGGTGAACATCGGGACTATGCCCTAAATCTGGTACGCATAGCGTAATGATTGGAGTAGGCTCCAGACGTCCAGCGGTGCGGGGCATCGGGAGGTGCCGATGGGGGTGTCGAGGGAGCTGTCGCGGATGGCGGCCGCCGCGCTCGGGCTCGGCGGGCCGGTCGCGCTGGGGGTCGTCACGGGGCGTCCGGCGCTCGGGATGCTGGCCGCGGTCGGCGCGCTGGCCGCGGCCGGCGTCTCCCCGCCGCCCGGCCTGCGCGCCACCCTGACCCGAAGCGCCTGCACCACGGCGGTGGTGGCCGCCGCCGGGTTCGCGGGCGCCGCCGTCGCCGGGCGCGGCTGGGTCACGGCTCTGGCCGTCGTCCTCCTGGCGGGGGCGGCGGCGGTGGTGGGCGGGCTGAGCCGCCCCGTGGCCGAGCTCACCACCCGGTTCATCACCTTCATGGTCATCATGACCGGCGCGGCCAAGGGCGCCGACCCGATCGCCGTGGCCGTCCTGCTCGCTGAGGGCGCCGCCTGGGGCCTCCTCCTCGCCGCACTCCTGAGCCGGGTGACGAGCCCCGAAGGCGGCTCTGGCGCGGACGACCCCGCCCGGGCGGTCGCGGCCCACGCGGACGACCCAGCTCAGGAGGTCGCGGCTCATGCGAAGGAGCCTGCTCGGGCGGTGGTGGTCCATCCGGAGAAGTCCGTCCGCGCGCCGTCGCCGGGAGCGCTCGTGCGGCGCTGGTGGCGGACGTTACGCACCGCCCGCGGGTGGCGGTACCCCGCCCGGCTGACCGCCTGCCTGGCCGCGGCCCAGGTCATCGGCCTGGTCTGGACGCAGCCGACGGCGTCGTGGATCTCCGTCACCGTGGTGATCGTCGTCAGGCGGCGGTTCGACGGGGCCCCGCGGCGGGCCGTCGAGCGGGCCGCGGGAACCGCAGCCGGAGTGCTGGCGGGGGCGGCCGTGCTGCTGTGGGTGCCGCCGTCGTGGCTGTTCGTGCTGGTCGTGGGCGTGCTGGCCGCGCTGCGCCCGATGCTCAAGGACCGCAACGGCACCCTGTACGCCGCCGTGATGACGCCTCTCGTCCTGCTGCTCATGGACGGTGTGTCGGCCGCGACGATCGGCTACCGGCTCGCCGACACGGCCGTGGGCTGCGCGCTGGCGCTCGGCCTCGGCTACCTGCCCTGGGCGGCGCGCAGCCGCGGAGACAACGTGAGGAGCGCCCGTGCCGTCGTGGAGTGACCACGCGATCCTGTGGCAGGTCTACCCGCTGGGCTTCACCGGGGCACCGGCCGTCGCCCCGCCGCCGGGCGTGTCGGTCCGGCACCGGCTGCGGCAGTTGGAGGGGTGGCTGGACTACGCCGTCGAGCTGGGCTGCTCCGGCCTCCTGCTCGGCCCGATCTTCGCGTCCGAGACGCACGGCTACGACACCGTCGACCACTTCCGCATCGACCCGCGGCTCGGCGACGACGGCGACTTCGACTCCCTCGTGGCCCGGGCGGGCGAGCGCGGGCTGCGCATCGTGCTCGACGGCGTGTTCAACCACGTCGGCAGGTCCTTCGCGGCGGACTCGCGGTGGTTCAGGAAACGTCCGGGCTCGACCGGCTACGACACCTTCGAAGGCCACGACCGGCTGGTGGCGCTGGACCACGCGGAACCGGCCGTGCGCGAGCACGTCGCCGCCGTGCTCGACCACTGGCTCGGACGCGGCGCCGCGGGCTGGCGGCTCGACGCCGCCTACGCCGTCCCGGCCGATTTCTGGCGGGACGTCCTGCCGGGCGTGCGCGCGCGGCACCCGCGGGCGTGGTTCGCCGGCGAGATGATCCACGGCGACTACGCCGGATACGTCACGCGGTCCGGGCTCGACTCGGTCACCCAGTACGAGCTGTGGAAGGCCGTCTGGAGCTCGCTCAACGACCGCAACCTCTTCGAGCTGGCCTGGGCCCTCGACCGGCACAACAGCCTGCTCGACACCTTCGTCCCCCTCACCTTCGTCGGCAACCACGACGTCACCAGGCTCGCCACCCGGCTGCGGGACGAGCGGCACCTCGGCCACGCCCTCGCGGTGCTGCTCACCGTCGGCGGGGTGCCGAGCCTGTACTACGGCGACGAGCAGGCGTTCCGGGGGCTGAAGGAGGAGCGGGAGGGCGGCGACGACGCGATCAGGCCCGCCTTCCCCGCGGCCCCCGGCGAGCTCGCCCCGCACGGCCGGCCGGTCTACCGGCTGCACCAGGACCTCATCGGGCTGCGCAGGCGCCATCCCTGGCTGGTGCGGGCGCGTACGACCGTCGAGCACCTGACGAACAGGGCGGCCGCGATCAGGTCGAGCGCCGACGGCGAAGGCGTCCTCACCCTGCTCAACCTCGACGACCGGGCGTACCGGTTCCCGATCGACACCTCGCGCGTCAGGCTCGCCGCGCCCGAAGGCGGTGCGCAGGACCTCGCGGTCGTCGGGCCGCACGCGTGGAAGATCCTGGTCGAGAAGGACGAGTGACGTATATCACCAAGGATGTCGGGAATATCGGGAAGTAAAGGGACTGTTAGCACGGGCGTGGACGAGGCATACGCGAACGAGCTGAGCGCCCCCGCAGGCGCCCCGTGTTTCCGCATGCGTCGTTTCGGCAGGCGTCAGGGGCGAATGTGCGTCATGGCGTGTAACGCCCGCTAGTCGAGACCCGTCCGCACTCCCTCGGAAGTTCACCGATGATCGCACCCAGTTTCGTGCTGCGCAGGCTGAGCCACCTGCCGTTCCCTCCTGGCACGCGCTGATCCGCACCCGTCCGTTGGTGCTCGTCTCCGCGGCCCTCCAGGTGGCCGCTCTCACTCGTGGGGATTTTTCGTGATTCAGGCTTCAGGCCTGCGCAAGCTGTACGGCAACACCGTCGCCCTCGACGGCGTGGACCTGCACGTGCGCGAGGGCGAGATCTACGGCGTGCTCGGCCAGAGCGGCGCCGGCAAGAGCACGCTCCTGCGCTGCGTCAACCTGCTCGAACGGCCCACGGCGGGCACGGTCACCGTCGCCGGCCAGGACCTGACCGCCCTGCCCGGCAAGGAGCTCAACCGCGCCAGGCAGCGCATCGGCATGATCCACCAGCACTTCGCGCTGCTCTCCTCGCGCACGGTCGCGGGCAACGTGGCGTTCCCGCTGGAGGTCATGGGCGTGCCCAGGGCCGAACGGGAGCGGCGGGTGGCCGAGCTGCTCGACCTCGTCGGGCTCGCCGGACGCGGCAAGGACCATCCGGCCCGCCTGTCCGGCGGGCAGAAGCAGCGCGTCGGCATCGCCAGGGCGCTCGCGGGCAACCCCGCCGTGCTGCTCTCGGACGAGGCCACCTCGGCGCTCGACCCCGCCACCACCGAGTCGATCCTCGCCCTGCTGAAGCGGCTCAACGCCGAGCTGGGCCTGACGATCCTGCTGATCACGCACGAGATGCACGTCGTCAAGCGCGTCTGCGACTCGGTCGCCATCATGGCGGACGGCCGCGTCGAGGAGTCCGGCACCATCGCCGACCTCATCAGGACCCCGGGCTCCCGCCTGACCAGGGAGATCTTCCCCCTTCCCGAGCCCGCGCCGGCGGGCTCGGTCACGCTCACCTTCACGGGCGACCCGCAGCAGCCGGTCGTGTCCGAGGTGGTGCGCACATTCAACGTGGACGTCAGCATCCTGGGCGGCTCGATCGAGGACCTCGCGGGCGGGTCCGTCGGACGCCTGCGTGTCTCCCTGACCGGTGACACCGCCCCCGCGCTGGACCACCTGCGCTCGCGCGGGCTGCTCGTGGAGGAGGCCTCGTGAGGCGTTCGTCCGGAACGAAGGGTGTGGAGGGCTCATGACCTGGGACGAGATGGCGCCGCTGCTGTGGGCGGCCACCGGGGAGACCGCGCAGATGGTCGGCTGGTCGACCCTTTTCACCGTGCTGTTCGGGCTGCCCCTGGGAGTGGCGCTGGTCGTGTTCGACCGGGGCGGGTTGCGGCCCCTTCCGGCGGTCAGGTCCGTGCTGGGCTTCGTCGTCAACGTCGGGCGGTCGCTGCCGTTCATCGTGCTGATGATCGCCATCATCCCGTTCACCCGCCTGCTCGTCGGCGTCTCCATCGGGACGGCCGCCGTGGTCGTGCCGCTCACCGTGGGCGCGGTGCCGTTCTTCGCGCGGCTCGTCGAGACGGCGCTGCGCGAGGTCAGCCGGGACGTGATCCAGGCCGCCCAGGCCATGGGGGCCGGTCGCATGGCCATCGTGCGCAAGGTGCTCCTGCCTGAGGCGCTGCCGGGGCTGGTCGCAGGGCTGACGGTGACCGTCGTCGCGCTCATCGGGTACTCGGCCATGGCGGGGACCATCGGCGGGGGAGGGCTGGGCGACCTGGCCGTCAGGTACGGCTACCAGCGGTTCGAGACCCTGCTCATGATCGTGACCGTCGTGCTGCTCGTCGTGATCGTGCAGCTGATCCAGAGCCTGGGCGACGTGGTCGCTCGGCGTCTATCGCATAAGTAGAGGAAAAATCATGAAAGTTCGCCGCATTGTGGGTGCTGTCGCCCTGTCGTTGTTGCTCGCCGCATGTGGAACGTCGCAGTCCGCTACGACGGAGAAGGCCGAGTCGGCCGACAGCGTGCTGAAGGTGGGCGCCAGCCCCGTGCCGCACGCGGAGATCCTGAACTTCGTCAAGCAGAACCTGGCGCCCGCCGCCGGGCTGAAGCTGGAGGTCGTCGAGTTCACCGACTACGTGCAGCCGAACGTGCAGCTCGACGAGGGCCAGCTCGCCGCCAACTTCTTCCAGCACAAGCCGTACCTGGACGACTTCAACGCCTCCAAGGGCACCAAGCTGAGCTTCGTCACGCCGGTGCACCTGGAGCCGCTCGGCCTGTACTCCAAGAAGCTGACCAGCCTGGCCGCGCTGCCCGGCGGGGCCGCCGTGGCCGTCCCGAACGACGCCACCAACCTGGGCCGGGCGCTCAAGCTGCTCGCCGACAACGGCCTGGTCAAGCTCAAGGACGGCGTCGGCACCACCGCCACCGAGCGGGACGTGACCGACAACCCGAAGAAGCTGGTCTTCAAGCCGGTGGAGGCCGCGCAGCTGCCGCGTACCCTGGACGACGTCGACGCCGCGGTGATCAACGGCAACTACGCCATCCAGGCCGGGCTCAAGCCCGCGTCGCAGGCTCTGGCGCTGGAGAAGACCGAGGGCAACCCGTACGTCAACGGCCTCGTGGTGCGCGCGGGGCACGAGAAGGACGCCAACATCGTCACTCTCGGCAAGCTCCTGCAGGACCAGAAGGTCAAGGACTTCATCCAGCAGAAGTACCAGGGCTCGGTCATCCCCGCGCAGTGACGGCGGGTTCCGCCGCCTGACCCGGTTCGCCGCGGTCCCGTCGAGGGGCCGCGGCTGCGCCGTGCCCGGGAGGATGCTGGCGCGACGCGCGTCCAGCCGAATACTGTTCGGTCATGTATCCGGGAGCCATCGCAGCCGTCACCCCTGACAAGCCCGCTGTGATCATGGCGGGCTCCGGACAGATCATCACCTACCGCCGGCTCGACGAGGAGTCGAACAGGCTCGCCCACCTCTTCCGCGCCGCCGGCCTGCGCCCCGGCGACCACGTCGCGTTCATGCTCGCCAACCACCCGCTCTTCCTGGCCATCGCCTGGGCCGCGCACCGGTCGGGGCTGTACTACACGGCGATCAGCTCCCGCCTGCAGACGGACGAGCTCGCCTACATCGTGGACAACTGCGGCGCCCGGGTCTTCATCTCCAGCGCCGACCTGGCCGAGGTGGCCACGTCCATCGCCGCCGAGACTCCCGGCGTCGAGCTGCGGCTCATGCTGGACGGCACCGCCGAGGGCTTCTCCTCCTACGAGGAGGCGGTGGCCGCCCACCCGGTCACGCCGATCGAGGACGAGGTCCAGGGCGCGGACATGCTCTACTCCTCCGGCACCACCGGCAGGCCCAAGGGTGTCAAGCCCGCCCTGCCGGAGGCCCCGCTCGACGCGCCCGGCACGCTGCTCAGGCTGGTACAGGGCCTATTCGCACCGACGTCCGACAGCGTGTACCTGTCGCCGGCGCCGCTCTACCACGCCGCCCCGCTGCGCTACTGCCTGACCTTCCAGCGGCTGGGCGCGACGGTCGTGGTGATGGAGCGCTTCGACCCGGAACGGTACCTGGAGCTGGTCGAGAGGTACGGCGTGACGCACACGCAACTCGTGCCGACGATGTTCATCAAGCTGCTCAAGCTGCCCGAAGAAACCCGGAAAAAGTATGATCTGTCCTCTCTGCAGTGCGCCGTCCACGCCGCCGCCCCCTGCCCCGTCCCGGTCAAGGAGCAGATGATCGACTGGTGGGGGCCGATCGTCCACGAGTACTACGCGGGCACCGAGGGCAACGGCTTCCTCTACGCGAGCCCGCAGGACTGGCTCCAGCACCGCGGCACCGTCGGCCGCTCGCTGCTCGGCACCGTCCGCATCTGCGACGACGACGGCGCCGAGCTGCCGGTGGGGGAGCGCGGCACGGTCTTCTTCGACAGCCGCGCCCGCTTCGAGTACCACGGCGACCCCGACAAGACCCGCTCCGTCCAGGACCCCCAGGGCAGGGGGTGGACGACGCTGGGCGACATCGGCTACCTCGACGCCGACGGCTTCCTCTACCTGACGGACCGCCGCTCGTACATGATCATCTCTGGCGGGGTCAACATCTACCCGCAGGAGGCCGAGAACGTCCTGTCGATCCACCCCAAGGTCGCGGACGTGGCGGTCTTCGGCATCCCGGACGAGGAGATGGGCGAGCAGGTCAAGGCCGTGGTGCAACCCGCGTCGATGGACGAGGCGGGCCCGGCGCTGGAGGCCGAGCTCATCGCGTACTGCCGCGCCCACCTGGCGCACTACAAGTGCCCCAGGTCCGTGGACTTCCGCGAGGAACTGCCCCGCCACCCCACCGGCAAACTGTACAAACGCCTCCTCAGGGACGAGTACCTGCGGCACGGGTGAGAACCTCGTCACCCACCTTGACCTGCTCCTGAGACCGACGAACTGGGCGGTTATGCGGGAAGAACACCCAGACAGGGGCACTGCCCGGTTTGCTAGGGTGATCTTCGTTCTGTGCCGATGCGCCGAGGAGATCGCATGATGACGGAAAGCACTCCGAACATCCCGCTCGGTGCACCCACCGCCGCGCGCATGTACGACGAAGCGCTGGGCGGCAAGGATCACTTCGAGGTCGACAGGGCGGCCAACGCGAAGCTGTACGAGGTGATCGGCGAAGACCGGGTGCGCTCCACCGCCATGGAGAATCGCCGGTTCCTCGGGCGCGCGGTGCGATACCTGTCGAGGGAGTGCGGCATCCGCCAGTTCCTCGATGTCGGCTCCGGGCTGCCGACCGCCCGTAACACCCACCAGATCGCCAAGGAGGCCGACCCCGGTTCCCGGGTCGTCTACGTCGACATCGATCCGATCGTCGCCGTGCACGGCAGGGCGTTGCTGGCCGACGACTCCACCCGGATCGTCACCGCGGACATGCGCCGGCCCGAGACCATCCTGGACGACGCCGAGGTCAACGAGTTCCTCGACTTCAGCCAGCCGATCGCGGTGCTGTTCGTCGCGGTGTTCCACTTCGTCACCCCGGCCGAGGACCCCGCCAGGATCGTGGCGGCCTTCCGCGAACGGCAGTCCCCGGGTTCGTACGTGGCGATCTCCCACCTGACCACCGATGGGATGTCGGAGAAGGAGCAGGAGGGATGGTATGCCGGGTTCGCCGGTGCGACTGTGCCTCTCGCGCTCAGGAGCGAAAAGGAAATCCGCCGCCTTTTCGATGGCTATGACCTCGTCGAACCCGGCCTGGTGCGCCCCTACGACTGGCACCCGGACGATGACGACTCGCCCCGAACCAACTCCCTGTTCGGCGGCGTCGGCCGAGTCGCGCATCCCTCCTGAATCCCGGAGGCCACGTCGGCCCAGATGCACGAGTGGCCGAGGTAGGCGGGCCTGTCCCTGCCCAGGTGCGGGACCCGGCGGCAGGGGTACCGCGCCCCGGGGGCAGCCCTGCCGCGACGAAACGGCAGCGCAGCATCTGGCTGATTAAACCGTCCTTGACCTGCGTAGTTGCCGTCCGAAGAAAAAAATTTCGGGCCGAAATCACCCAGGAAACCCGTGGACCTGCGGTGATAAGAATCGTGTCAGACGTCTCACGACACGTGGATCAATGGCTTAACCAGCGTTTACAGACCAGTCACCTGTGGACCCCGAGTCCACGCAGGACCGCCCGAACCTGTATGCCGAATAATTAAACCGCCAAAATGCGTCGTCGAGCAGGCGCTGATAGTAGAGGTCGGTCATGTTGCGAGGGTAGTCCTGGGCGGTCGGGGCACGTGTGCATCTAGCGAGTTGACCAGGTTTTGCACCTTGTGGGATCGCTGAGCGTGGGCAGTGAGGTCGGCGCGGAGATCGGCCATCAGTGATAGGCAGCGGGCTGAGGTCACCATGGGCAGCCGTTCCAGCGCAAGATGACCGATCTGCACGGCCTGGTCGAGGTCGCCAGCTCGGACATAGGCAAGGCTGAGATAGACGCCGTGGCGTAGCGCCGACCGGCGGTGATCCTCGGCCTGGCACAGGGCGCGCTCACGCAGCAGCGTTTCCGCCTCATGTATCAGGAGGTTCCGCCGGTGTCCAGGGACGTCGCGCGTGAGCATGACAAGAGCCCGCCCGGCGATGGCGTCCAACTCCGTCGCCGTCACGTAGCTGGCCCACGTCGGCCGTCCATCGGCATTGCTGATCAGCTCAGCGGCGCGGTCACGGGCACGCTCGACGCCTGCGAGATCGCCCGCGCCAGCGTGCGCCAGAGCACTGCGGGCGGCGATCAGCGCCTGGACGGAGGCGGGAGTCTGAGCCGCGGCCTCCGCAGCGGCGGCGGCGAGTTGGAGTGCCTCGCGATGCTTCCCGAGCGTGGTCGCACCTCAACGGCGACCCGGCTCCACTACGCCGGCTGGCCCGGCTGACCCCCAAAACCATCCCGCCGTTCAACCCTCCGTGGCTTGCGGGGCATGTGGCCTTTCGTTGTGGCGACGGCTCCTTCCCCTTCGACCGGCTGGCATCGGCGGCCGAGCGTCAAGCGCAGGCCGAGCGGTACTACGAGCGGGAACGCCCGATGGCGCCCTATCAGCCCACCGATATCTTCCCCACCGAGGCGGTCGCCAGCCAGGAGTGGTGTATCAACTGGCCGACCCCGCGACACAGCCCGCCGCGCCCGCCCGGACAGGCGCTGCCCAACGTACCCATCCTGGTCGTGGCAGGGGACTTCGACGTCAACCGCCCCGCAGAGGTGGCGCGTTCGCTTCGGGTCTTCCCGAACGCTACCGTCATCCGGATTCCGTTCGGGATTCACGCGCAGTCCTTTCTCCCATCGCCGATGGGTGACTGCGTACGCGGCATGCTGCGCACCTTCCTGACCACCAAGCGGGTGGTCGACCAGAAATGCACCGGCGAGAACTACAGCGCCGTCGGCGCATTCCCGCAAGAACTCAGGGACATGGCGCCGCACCCGGCCGGCAAGCTCAGCCCCGGCCAGCGGCGGATCCTCGCGGCCACCTTCGCCACCGCCGCCGACGCCACCGCCCGCCGCAATCCGCACGCCTTCTACTACTTCGGGCGGCCGAACGAGCCGGGGCTGCGCGGCGGCCAGGTTACCTTCGGCCAGGACATCACGCTCGACAGCGTGCGGTTCGTACGCGACCTGCGGGTCAGCGGCCCCATCAAGCTCATCCCAGGCGGCCGCGCCACCGCCACGCTCCGTGCCGAGACCGGCGGGCGCACCTACGAGGTGACGCTGACCTGGACGGCGTTTGGAACTCGCCCGTCCCTGTCCGGCACCTTCGACGGCATCCCCTTCGCCTAGAGACCATATGCCGAGGATCCCCATGAGACGGCCAATGACCTTGGCGCCTGTGAACTCTCACGTGGTGGGCGGGTGGAACGGGACGACGTTGTCAGAGGGCGGAGGGGTGGGCTTTGTTGCCGGCCCCTGCTCTAGGGTGAGGACGGCGCTGGCGAGCGTGAGGTGTGTGACCAGCTGGCGGAGTTCTTCGCTCTCGGCTCTCTGGTTCGCGATCGTCTGTTTGAGTGGTGACGGTTTCGCGGAGCTGTTTCTCGGTTTCCGGGATTTGCTTCGTTTCGGTGCGGACCCGTTCGTAGAATTCGTTCTTCATCAGCGTGCCGTTTGAGGAGAGCCATGCGGTGAACGCCGGCCTCGACGGCGAGAGCGGCGACGGTGAGGCTGCCGTTTGAGACGGTGGCCTTTCCCGCCAGGAGCCGGTCCATGGCCTGGTGGATGCGAGCGCGCTCGTCCTGGTGCTGCTGGGTCATGTCAGGGCCTCGGCGGTCTGGGCGGTGGCGTTGTGGGTGTCGGCGATCTTGCGGAGCCGGTCAGCGTTGGCTCTCAGGCGCCTGCTGAGCGGCCCTGGTGTGCGGGCGGCCAGCTTGTCGATCTCGTCAGCCCGCTCCCGCCTGACGGGCATGGGTGTCGGTGCGGACCGCGTTGCCGCAGCCGGGCCGGCAGTCGTGCTGCCTCGGTGCCGTCGCATCCGGCTCGGGCTCGCAGAGTGCGTTATCCCGCTTGAACGCGCAGATCAGGAACGCGTCGGGGTTGTCATAGAGCACGATGCCGTCCCGGGCGAGGAACGCGGTGGCCTTCTTCGCGAAGGTGCGGGGCACGATGCGACCCGCGAACCGCGGAGTGTGGGCGGCTCCGATGACCGTCACCGCCCCCCCTCGCCCACATCGCCGCCCAGCTGCAGGGCCCCGCGGCCTCCACCGCCCTCGCCCCGGGCCCGCGGCTGGCGGTCGGTCTGCGGCTGGACTGCTCCATCAGTCTCCCTCCCCGCGTGATCGCCGAGGTCGAGACAGCCGCCGCGATCCTGGTCCGGCTCGCCCCGAGCGGCTCACATGGCGGGCCTATCACAGCGCCTTCGTCGACCGGTACGGTCCGGGAGCTGTCGTGCCCGTCCGGGAGCTCCTGGACCCCGACCGAGGTCTCGGATACCCCGCCGGGTTCCGAGGCTCGCTCTTCACCGAAGATCCCGCGCCGACACGCAGAGACGTCACGTTAGCGGCTCTGGCCTACAACGCCACCGTGGACGGGTCTGTCGAGCTGGCCCTCACCGACGACCTCGTGACCGAGCTGGAGACCGGCGGGGGCGCAGCGCCGATCGCCCCGCACACCGAGGTGCGAGCCAGCCTCAACGCCCGCACGCCGGCCGACTTGGACGCCGGAAACTTCACCCTCACCGTGGTAGCCGCGTCGCGGCACGCCGGCACCTCAGTGGGCCGGTTCCTGCATCTCCTCCACGCCCAAGACCGGGACCGGATCACCGACGCCTATCGCCGCCTCCCAACCAGCACGGCCGGCGCACTGGCCGTACAGCTGTCAGCGCCTCCACTGACCGCCCGCACGGACGGCCTGGCCCGAACCCCGGAGGTCCTGCCGGTCCTGTCGCTAGGGAACACCGGCACACGGAAGACTCAGCTGTCGCCCTCGACGACCTGGCGGTCACCGCCGACGCCCGCCGCCTGGTCCTGGTGTCCCTCACGCGCGGGTGCGCGGTGGAGCCGCGGATGCTGAACGCGATCAACCTGCGGCACGTCCACCCCCTGGTGCGGTTCCTATGCGAAGTGTCCACCGCAGCCTCGGCATCCTGTAACACCTTCGTGTGGGGTCGCGTGGCCGACCAGTTCGCGTTCGTTCCGCGCGTCCGCTACGGCCGGACCATCCTCAGCCCCGCGCGGTGGAGCCTCACCGCCACCGAGCTGCCCGCGGCGGCCGTCGCCACCAGGAAATGGATCGAGGGGTTCCATGAGCACCGGCAGGCCCGCCATATCCCGGACGTGGTGCGGTTTGGCGACGATGATGTCCTGATCCGGCTGGACCTCACCCAGAGCGCTCACCTGGCGCTGTTGCGCCGCCATCTGGACCGCGCCGGCACGGCCCGGCTGATCGAAGACACAAGCGACGACGCCTGGATCGCCGGCCGTCCCCATGAGATCGTCATCCTCTCGCCTCCACCACCCCGCCCCGCCCTCTGGCGCGGCCCGTGCGGCGCGAGCGGACCTACCATGGTCCCGGCCACCTGCCCGGAAACTCACCCTGGCTGTACGCGAAACTATTCAGCCACCCAGCACGACAATCCGACCTGCTTACGACCTATCTGCCGGACCTGCTCGCCGACTGGGAGCACGGCGGGCGCGACGACTGGTGGTTCATCCGCTACGACACCCCTACACCGCACCTGCGGCTCCGGCTGCGCCTGCACGATGGCGACTGCTACGGTCCCGCCGCCCAGGCACTCGGACGGTGGGCAACTCAGCCGCGGCATCCGTCACGTCCTGACACACGTGGTGATCCTCCACTGGAATCGTCTCGGCCTCTCCGCAACCACGCAGGCCATCCTCAGCCGCGCGGCGCGCGAGGCCCTGCTACCTTCCGGGAGTTGACCGATGGCTGCCCTGGATCTCACTGGCGGTGGCGACGCGCCTGAGGCCGTACAACGCGAAGAAGCGCCCACTCTCCCGAAGGAGAGTGGGCGCCATCTTTGTAGCGGGGGCGGGATTTGAACCCACGACCTCTGGGTTATGAGCCCAGCGAGCTACCGAACTGCTCCACCCCGCGTTGCAGACGAAAGACTATCGGATCATCAACGTGCTCAAGCCATGATGGTCATGCAGCTGAGCTCTCGGCCGGATTCGAACCGGGAGAAGGTCGTGCGCTCGCCGTCGGGGATGATCCAGGCGAACCACACGTCGCCAGCGCGCTTCCGCTCGTGATCCAGGAACATGCGAACCTCCTCGGCCGTGACGGTCTCGGCGTCGTCCGGAGGCCCCTCGGCCTGGAGGA
This sequence comes from Nonomuraea sp. NPDC000554, assembly GCF_040300065.1. Taxonomy (NCBI): domain Bacteria; kingdom Bacillati; phylum Actinomycetota; class Actinomycetes; order Streptosporangiales; family Streptosporangiaceae; genus Nonomuraea; species Nonomuraea sp. NPDC000554. The sequence continues at coordinate 68,855 of NZ_JBEPDC010000037.1, forward strand.
AGTCGACGAACCGTCGGGCCACCCGCAGGTACAGCGTGCGCGTGGTAGGAGCCTTGTTGGCTAATGCGAGCTCCCACGAGCTGATGAGCGCGGCCAGGAGAGTGCCGCGGGGAACGACCGTTTTGCGCCGGCGGGCTTGGCGGCGCGCGCGGGGGGTGAACGCGACGACGTTGTTTTCGGACATGGCTGGGCCTCCCGGTGCGGGATCGGAGCCGACTCCACTTAAGCGATGGGGAGCCGATTAAACCGTCCTTGACCTGCGTGGTTGCCGTCCGAAGAAAAAATTTTCGGGTCGAGATCACTCGGGAAACCGGCCGTGGACCTGCGGTGATAAGAATCGTGTCAGACGTCTCACGACACGTGGATCAATGGCTTAACCAGCGTTTACACCGCTCTTGGCACCCTTGAGTCATCGGGACTTGAGGAGAAGAGATGAACGCGAACGAGCCTCGCGAGCAGGGTACCGGCGGCTGGAGCCAGTTCGGCGCCACGCCGCCCTCCGCCGGGGGCTTCCCCCGGCGGGACACCGTGGTCATGGAGCAGCCGCCGCCCCCGCCCACCAGCACCAAGAAGCCGAACCTCTCGGTCGGGAAGAAGGCCGTAGCCGGGCTCGCGCTCGCGGCCATGGCGGTCGGCGGCGGCGTCGTGGGGGCCGTCGTCGCCACCTCCTTCCAGCCCGAGCGCGTCGTCAGCGCGCCGAGCCCGGTCTTCAAGCAGGCGTCGAACCAGCTCACGGTCGCCGAGGTCGCCGCGAAGGTGCAGCCCTCGGTCGTGATGATCCAGGGCAACAGCGGCGAGGGGTCGGGGGTGGTCCTCTCCGACGACGGTCTCATCCTCACCAACAACCACGTGGTCGTCGGCGCGGGCCAGGGCGGCGGCCAGATGACGGTCAAGTTCAGCGACGGCAAGACCGCCAAGGCGACGGTCGTCGGCACCGACCCGGCCACCGACCTCGCGGTCATCAGGGCCGACGGCGTCTCGGGGCTGACCAAGATCGCGCTCGGTGACAGCGACCAGCTCAAGGTCGGCGACGCCGTCCTGGCCATCGGCAGCCCGCTCGGCCTCGAGGGGTCCGTCACCGCCGGCATCGTCAGCGCGCTCGACCGCACGGTCAGCGCCGGCGGCGAGCAGCAGCAGCAGGTCCCGCCCGGTTGGGGGCAGCAGCAGCAACAGCAGGAGAGCTCCACCACCACGATCGGCGGCGCCATCCAGACCGACGCCGCGATCAACCCCGGCAACTCGGGTGGCGCGCTGGTGAACGCCGCCGGTCAGCTGGTCGGCATCAACACCGCGATCGCCACGGGCGGCGGCACGGGCAACATCGGCGTCGGCTTCGCGATTCCGGTCAACACCGCCAAGCAGGTCTCCGAGCAGCTCATCAGCAGCGGCAAGGTCAGCCACGCCTTCCTCGGCGTCAGCGTCACCGACGCCACCGGCGACGTCCCCGGAGCGCTGGTGCGCCAGGTCACCGACGGCAGCCCCGCGCAGAAGGCCGGACTCCAGCAGGGAGACCTGATCACCAAGCTCGGTAACGTTGCGGTTGACGGGGGAGATACTGTACTTGGGCAGGTCAGAGGTTTCAAACCGGGCCAACAGGTCAAGCTCACATACGTGAGGGACGGCAAGACCCACGACGTCACCGTCACCCTCCAAGAGAAGAAATAACCCAGGACCCCCTCATGGACGGGTGTGTCGTCGAGATCGCTGCGGACTCGGCGACACACCCCCCATTGTCACGGCCCCGGCGACATGCGCCCATCGTCACGGCCCCGGCGACACGCCCGTATCGTCAGGCGAACCTGCGCCCCTCGTCTCGCCGGTAGGCCCAGCCGGAGGCGAGCGCCGCGACGACGGTCCACGCCGCCAGCATCACCAGCGCCACCGGGCTCGGCGCCTCGCCCGTCGTCGCCGCCCAGACCAGCTCCCCTGCGCCCCTGCTCGGCACGTACGGCGACAGCGTCTGCACGAAGCCGGGCATGAACTGCGCGGGCAGCATCAGCCCGCCGAGGATCGCCAGCGGGAAGAACAGCACCTGTGACACCCCGATGGCCGCCTTCGAGGGCAGCAGGAAGCCCAGGAACAGCCCGATCAGCATGAACGGGACCGACCCGGCGAACAGCGCGAGCAACCCCAGGGCCAGCTTCGGCGGGGTGATGGCCGCCTCGGTGAACAGGCCCGCGATCACCAGCACCGGCACGACCGAGACCAGCATCACCGCCATGGTCGACAGGATCCGCCCCGCGAAGCGGGGGAGCGGCCCCGCGGGCAGCGTGCGCAGGTACGGGTTCCACGGCTGCTCGCGGTCCTGGGCGACCTGGATGCTGAGCCCGATCAGCGCGGCCGACATCGCGCCGACCAGCATCATCGACCCTGTCGAGCGGGTGGCCGCGACGGGGTCGTCGGAGGCGAACGGCACCACGAACGCCAGCATCGAGGCGGCGGGGAAGAACGAACTCGCGATCAGGCCGATCGGCACCCGGATCTGTTCCAGGAGCTGGTAGCGGGTGTGCGCGAGGACCAGGCTAGGCATGCGCGGTCTCCTTCGAGGTGATGGCGAGGAAGGCTTCCTCCAGGGACGTGGGCCTGATCTCCAGGCCGGAGAACGGCGTGCCGCTGCGCACCAGCTCGACGACGAGCCGGTCGGGGTCGGTGGTGACGAGGTGGATCCGGCCGTCCTCGCGTTCGCTGCTGAGCACGCCCGGCAGCTCCGGCAGGTCGCCGGCGGCCAGCGAGACGCGCCGCACGCCTACCATGTCGCGGACGGCCCGCACGGTGTCGTCGGCGAGCACCCGGCCGTGGCCGACCACGACGACCCGCTGCGCGAGCGCCTCGATCTCCTCCAGGTAGTGGCTGGTGAGCAGGACGGTGCCGCCGCCGTCGTGGAAGGAGGTGATGCCGTCCCACAGCGCCCGCCTGGCCTCGACGTCCAGCCCGGTGGTGGGCTCGTCCAGGAAGACCAGCCGCGGCTCGCCCGCGAACGCCAGCGCCACGGCCAGCCGCCGCTTCTGCCCGCCGGACAGCCCGCCGATCTGGCGTCGGACCAGGTCGGCCAGCCCGAAGCGGTCCAGCAGCTCCCCCTTGTCGGTCTTCTTCGGGAAGTGCGCGGAGACGAAGTCGACGATCTCTCCGACCCTGAGCGCCTCGGGCAGGCCCGTCTCCTGCGGCGTCACGCCGATGCCGCGCCGTATCGCGGGGTCCTGGGGAGAGCCGCCGAGCAGCTCGACCGTCCCGCTCGACGCCCTGCGCAGGCCGACGAACAGGTTGATCAGCGTGGACTTGCCCGCGCCGTTGGGGCCGAGCAGGCCCACCAGCTCGCCCGCGCGGATGTCCAGGGAGAGGCGGTCGAGCGCGAGGACGTCGCCGTAGCGGCGGGTGACCTCGACGGCCCTGGCGAGCACGGTCGAGGGATCGGCGGACGCGGTCATGGCGTGCCTCCTGCGGTGTCGAGCAGGGCGCGGATCGCCCTGGTGTAGTCGTCGAAGGCCAGCCGTCCGCGCCTGGTGAGCGCGACGTAGGTGACGGGGGTGCGGCCCTTGTGCGTCTTGGTGATGTGGACGTATCCCGCCTCCTCAAGCTTGCTGAGGTGGACGGAGAGGTTGCCCGCGGTCATGCCGAGCAGGTCCTTCAACGCGGGGAAGGACATCTCGTTGCCCTCGGCCAGGGTGTTGAGCGAGGCCACCACCCGCAGCCTGGCCTGTGCGTGGATCACCGGGTCGAGCTCCGGCAGCTCGGCCGTCACCCGCGCCACCTGAGCCACAGGCTCACCGCGATGAAGCCACCGCCCAGCAGCACGGCGACGAGCAGCGCGTGCCACGCGGGCCCCAGCAGCACCCCGAGCCCGTCGACGGCCACGACCCAGGTGCCGACGAAGAATGTCGGCCAGTCGAGCCAGATCGCCCCTCCGGCCATGTAGAGGACGCCCACCACCAGCAGGGACACCGAGGCCCAGAGCAGCCCGGACTCGTCGGGAGGCAGGAGCGGGGAGAGCCGGATCGCGATGAGGATCATCAGCGCCATCCCGGCGAACCACGCGTATCCGTACATCGCTCCCCGGGCCGTGCTCTGGCCGCGGACCAGGGCGCTGGCCTTGGTGATCCCGTACGCGACCACGGCTCCCGCGACCACCTGCGCCAACATCAGCACGCCCACCGCCTGCATCTGCGTGATCGGCGCGAGCGGCCGGCCGTCGGGCCCGTAGTGCAGGAAGAGCGCGGTGAACCCGAGCAGCCAGGCGACCCCCCACGGCAGGTACTGGGTCAGCGGGTCGCCCTTCAGTCGCCTCACGGTGGCGGCGTGCTGTTCCTCGATGAGCCGCAGCGTCTCCTCGGGGCTGGGGGCCTGCTCGTCGTCTGTCATCGCAACCTCTCTCACCATCAAACTGGTTTGTATTATAAACCATATTGCGCCGCCAACTGGAAGCCCTGATTCCGTCCGGGTAGGGAGGCGGTCGCCGTGTCTCGTCTGCGCGGGTGCGTCCAGGTGCGGCGGCACCTGGCGGGTGCGGGCTTCCCCTGCCCGGCCCCGCTGACCGAGCCCGTGCCGCTCGGTCCGACGTCGGCCGGTGGGGACGAGGGGGTGCCGGCGGCCGGTTGGACCGTCGCCGGAAGGCGCGCGGGTCCTCCGTCAGCTGGAGCGCGAGGCGGAACCCCGGCTGCGGCTCGCCAACGCCTGACCGCCCGCCAGCACCTCCGACTCCCACAGGTCGCGGTAGTAGCCGTCGGCCCGGACGAGCTCGTCATGGTGCCCCCGCTGGACGACCTGCCCGCCCTCCAGCACGATGATCTCGTCCACCTGCTCCAGGCCCTTGAGGCGGTGCGTGACGAGCAGCGTGGTGCGCTCGTGCGTGACGTCGAGCAGGTCGGCCATCAGCGAGTCGGCGGTCTCCTCGTCGAGCGCCTCCGCCGGCTCGTCGAGCAGGAGCACGGGCGGGTCGTAGAGCAGCGCGCGGGCCAGGGCCAGGCGTTGCAGCTGGCCGCCCGAGACGGTCCGGCCGTCCTCGCCCAGGTGGGCGTCCCAGCTGACCCGCTCGACCCACTGGTCGAGCCGCGCGTCGCGGACGGCCCGCAGCAGCCGCGCGTCGTCGGCCTCCGGCCCGGCGAGGCGCAGGTTGTCGCGCAGCGTGGTCTGGAAGACGTAGGGGTCCTGGGTGAGGCCGGTCATCACCGTCCGGACCGCGTCGGAGTCCAGCCGGGTGATGTCCACGCCGTTGACCCTGACCGTGCCCGACTCCGGCTCGACCAGCCGCATCAGCGCGGCGAGCAGGCTGCTCTTGCCCGCTCCGCTCGGGCCCACCAGGGCCACCCGTTTCCCGGGCGTCAGCGTCAGCGAGACGCGGTCGACGGCCGGCGCCGCCTGGTCGGCGGAGTGCCGGACCACCAGGTCCTCGACCTCGACGGTGAAGGGCCCTGAGGGGAGCGGGGCGGGGGGCGCGGGTTCGGTGATCGCGGCGGGCGCGGTGCGGACGTCCCTGAGGCGCCGGAGTGCCGCGGTGATGCCGGCGAGGCGTTCGCCCGCCGCCGCCAGCGGAAGGACCGGCTCGAAGGCGACCAGGGAGGTCAGGGCCAGCACCGCGGTGGCGACCGTGCCGGCGCCGGCCGACTGGGCGAGCAGGACGACGGCCGCCACCGTCAGGCCCTGCACCAGGGTGCCGCCTGCCAGGGCGGCGGCGTGCACCCTGGCCTGGTGGACCTCCAGCGCGGCCAGGGCGGCGTCCGCCTCCCTGGCCTGGGCCAGGGCCTGCTCGCCCGCGCCGTACGCGGACAGGTCGGCCGAGCCGTGCACCAGGTCGGCGACGCGTCCCGCCAGGGCCGCCCGCGCCGGGGCGATCCTGGCCGACCAGCGGCGGGCGGCGGCGGCCGTGCCGGCCGGGAGCAGGACGCCGGCCACCACCAGGCCGGCCAGCAGCACCAGCGCCGCGACCGGCAGCACGACGAGGCCGATCACCACGGCCGCCAGACCGGCCGCCGCGGCGGCCGCGGCGGGGAGCAGACAGCGGACCAGCAGGTCCTGGACGGCGTCGGTGTCGTCGACCATCCGGCTGAGCAGGTCCGCGCCGCCGTGCCTGGGCTGCCGCGGGGGGATGAGCGCCTGGTAGAGGCGTTCCCGGGTGCCCGCCTGGGCGCGCAGGGCGACGTCGTGGCCGGTGAGCCGCTCCGCGTACCGGAAGACGCCCTTGCCGGTGGCGAACGCCCGCGTGGCCACGATCGCCACGCTCAGCGCGGCCAGCGGCGGCTGCTCGGCGGCCCGCGTGATCAGCCAGGCGGCGGCGGCGATCAGCCCCAGCCCTGCCAGGTCGGCGGCGGCTCCCGCGAGCACCGCCCACGCGAGCCGCATCCCCATCCGCCGTGTCACGCGTCCCTCCTCAGCCCGGACCCGCCATCGACTCCACCCCGCCTGACGGCCCCGTCACGCTCCGCGTCGCGTGTGGCAGCGCTCCTCCGAGCGGCGCCATCCGGCTGGACAGGCGGGGGGTCCGTCGCGCCGCGGTCCGCTTCGTGGCGCCCCGGCGTATCGACGGCGTCCGGGATGCCGGCCCGATGGATTCCCGGCGCGTCGCCGTTGGAGGGACGGGTGTCGGAGAGCACCCGGCCCTCGTGGATGCGGATGACGCGGTCGGCGAGGTCGATCATGGCCGGACGGTGGGCGACGATGATCGCCGTGCGGTTTCGCGCGAGGGCCGCCGTCGCCGCGACCACGGCGGCCTCGCTGCGGCCGTCGAGGCGGGCGGTGGGCTCGTCCAGCAGCAGCACCGCGGCTTGGGGGCGGCGGAAGGCGCGGGCGAGGGCGATGCGCTGGCGCTGCCCCGCCGACAGGTTCGTGCCGCGCTCGCCCACGACCGTGTCGTAGCCGTGCGGGAGGGCGTGCACGAACTCGTCCGCCTGGGCGGCCGTGGCCGCCTGGCGCACCTCGTCCAGGGACGATCCGGGCGCGCCGAGGCGGATGTTGTCGGCCACCGACGTCGCGAACAGGTGCGGGCGCTGGGGGACGAAGGCGAGGCGGGCGCGCCAGCTGTCGAGGTCCAGCTCGCGCAGGTCGGTGCCGTCGACGAGGACCGCGCCCTCGGACGGGTCGACGAAGCCGAGGATCAGGTTGAGCAGGGTGCTCTTGCCGCCGCCGCTCTCGCCCACCAGCGCGACCCGCTCGCCGGGCCTGATGGTGAGGGAGACGCCGGTGAGGGCCGGGTCGGCACGGCCGGGGTAGTGGACGGTGACATCCTCCAACCGGATCTCCGGCGCGCCGCTCAACGGGCTCGGGGCGACGTCCGCGCCGTCGACCGGCAGCTCCACGGCGTCAGCCGGAGGCCGTTCGCGGGATCGCCGCGACGCTCGGTCAGGCGAGGGCCGGTCTCCGGAAGGCGCGGGGTCGTCGAGGACGGCGAAGGCGGCGTCGGCCGCCGCCACGCCCTCCATGGAGGCGTGGAACCGGGTGCCCATCATGCGCAGCGGCAGGTACGCCTCCGGCGCCAGCAGCAGCACCAGCAGCGCCGTCGTCAGGTCGAGCGAGCCGCCCAGCAGCCGCAGGCCGATCGGCACCGCCACCAGCGCCAGCGACAGCGACGCGCACAGCTCGAGCACCAGCGACGACAGGAACGCCACCCGCAGCGTCCGCATGGTGGCGGCGCGGTGGGCGTCGGCCACCTGCTGGATGACGGTCGCCTGGTAGCGGGCGCGGCCGAAGGCACGCAGGGTGGGCAGGCCGCGCACGACGTCCAGGAAGTGGCCCCCGAGCCGCGACAGCGCGTGGAACTGCCGCTCGGTGACCGCCTTGGTGGTCATGCCGACCAGCGCCCCGAACACCGGGATCAGCGGCAGCGTCACCAGCACGATGACGGCGCTGCCCAGGTCGGCGGCGAACAGCCGGATCAGCACCGCCAGCGGCACCACCCCGGCCACCGCGATCGACGGCAGGTAGCCGGTCAGGTAGGCGTCGAGGCCGTCGAGGCCGCGTCCGGTGAGCGTGACGAGCTCGCCGGAACGGTGGCCCGCCAGCCTGGCGGGCCCGAGCTCCTGCAGCCGGGACAGCAGGCGGCTCCGCAGAGCCGACTTGACCCCGGTGGCGGTGCGGCCGGCGAAGACCCCCTGAGTCCAGGCGAGCAGCGCGCGCAGCGCCACCACCCCGGCCAGCGCCGCGAGCGCCGCGGCGGTGAACCGCCCTGACAGCACTCCGGCGAGCAGTTCCGCCTGCGCGAGCACGAGCAACCCGGCCAGCACCGCCGCGACCAGCGTGACGGCCAGGTGACGGCGCACCGACTGCTCGGCCCGCATGAGCCGCAGGAGATCTTTATGCACGTGTCCTCAGAAGAACGACAGGATCCGGACGGCGTCCCTGCCCGGCCGGAAGGTGCGCCACACCCATACTTGCGCCACCACCACGATGGGTGCGAACGGCAGCACCATGAGACTGAGCACACTCAGCGTGGCCGGTGGCGCACTGCTGTCCAGAAGGTATCGCATGCTCCCCACGGTCACCCCGACGGCCGGTAGCGCGGCGACGAGCCCCGACACGAGCACCGCCCTGCCCGACCGGGACGCCCCCGCGAACCCCGGTGCCCGCCAGCCGAGGAAGGTCCACCCGTGGTAGGCGAACAGCAGGGTCGTCACCACGCCCAGCATCAGCCCGAGCGGATGCAGCAGTGACGAGCCGAACCCGGTGGCGGCGGCGTACAGCGCGACTCCCCAGCCGAACGAGAGCCCCAGCGAGCCGGCCGCGACCATCAGGTCCCAGAAGCGCCGCCAGGCGGGGCCGTCGATCCTGCGCCGGAACCACAGCCCGGCGTCCCGCACGACCCACGCCAGCAGCATGACCACGACCAGCGGGTACAGCCCGAACAGCACCTCGCCTTCGAGCGCCGGGTAGACGCCGAACAGCGCCCCGGCTACGGCCACCAGCCACACCTCGTTGGCCAGCACGAACGGCGCCATGGCGGCGACCATGTGGTCACGGCCCTGCTGCCCCTTGCCGAGCACCGGCAGCAGCAGGCCGACTCCCAGGTCGAAGCCCTCGAAGGCGAAGTAGCCGGCCAGCAGCACGGCGAACAGCGCGAACCAGATCAGTTCCATCTCAGCGACTCCTAGTAGCTCAGCGCGGGGGAGCGCTGCTCGCCGGCGGCGCGCAGGGCCGGATCGGGCGGGCCGCGGCGGACCACCCTGGCGATCAGGACGTAGTCGACGAGGGCCAGCAGCCCCAGCACGCCCGCGAAGCCCACCAGCGAGAACGTGATCATGCCCGGGGTCAGGCCGGGCGTCATGGCGTCGGCGACGGTCAGCTTCTCCCAGATCATCCACGGCTGGCGGCCGATCTCCCTGGCCAGCCAGCCGAGGATCGCCACCACGAACGGCACCGGCGTCATCGCGACGAGGAGGGGGTGCGTCCACCGCCAGCGCGGTAGGAAGTAGATGAGCGGGAGCATCAGGAAGAGCACGACGAACATGAGCAGGTCGCCTATCAGCATCATGGAGGCGAGCGGCGCGCCCGCGGCGGCGGCGGAGGCGTCCTTGAACTTGCCGTCCTGGAGGCCGCCGAACTGGGCGTAGCCGAAGCCGACCGTCAGGAAGATGCCGAGGGTGGCGAACAGCACGCCCGTGCGCAGCGACTTGGTGAAGAACTGCACCTGGCCGGTACGGCGGCGCAGGTTGTAGGCGCTCGCCCCGACCAGCACCATCGCGCCGGTGAACAGGCCGGCTCCGACCACGTGCGGGAAGGCGAAGACCAGGGTCTTGTTCGTGAACAGCGCTCCGGCGTCGACCAGTTCCAGATGGTCGCCCCTGGCGACGGCGCCCGCCGGGTTCTGCAGGAACGAGTTGGCCGCCATGATGAAGAACGCGCTGGCGTAGGCCGTCAGCGTGACGATCCAGATGCACGCCACGTGCAGCGCCTTCGGCAGCCGCCCCCAGCCGAAGATCCACAGCCCCAGGAACGTGGACTCCAGGAAGAAGGCGACCAGGGTCTCCATGGCGAGCGGCGCGCCGAAGACGTCCCCCGCGTAGTGCGACAGCCCGCTCCATGAGAGCCCGAACTGGAACTCCATCACCAGCCCGGTGACGATGCCCAGCGCGTAGTTGATGACGTAGATCTGCCCCCAGAACCGGGTCATCCCCTCGCGCAGCGGCTTGCCGGACAGCGCCCACTGGGTGTGCATGATCGCCACCAGCGGTGCGAGGCCCAGCGTGAGCACGACGAACAGGAAGTGCAGGCTTCCTGTCACCGCGAACTGCAGGCGGGCCAGGTCGAGTACGTCCATCGCGTCAACTCCGTTACTATGTCTGTCTACATGTAGAGAGCCTACATGTAGACTGGCTACATCGCGAACGGAGACCTAGGATCTGTGGCATGAATCCCGACGCGCTCCGCGGTCACATGGACGCCCTGCTGCTCTCCGTGCTGGAGCGCGAGCCGCTGCACGGCTACGCCATCATCGAGGCGCTGCAGGAGCGGAGCGGGGGCGCGCTCAGCGTGCCGACGGGCACCGTCTATCCGGCCCTGCGCAGGCTGGAGCGCATCGGCCACCTGGTCAGCGAGTGGGCCACGGTCGGAGGCCGCAAGCGGCGCACCTACCGGCTGACCGACTCGGGCAGGAAGCAGCTCGAAGGCGAGCGGTCGGCCTGGCGGGAGTTCGCCAGCGTGATCGGCAGTGTGATGCAGACGGACGTCAGATCGTCCGGGTGACCCTCAGGCAGCGTGCCGCGCCGTAGAGCTGCACCCCCCACAGGGCCGAGGTCACCGCGTTGGCCAGGACCGAGGGCAGGTAGACGGGGACGCTGTCGGGCACCCCCGAGTCGTACGACAGCAGCAGGCTCAGGACGCCCGTCGCCGGCAGCATCGCCCACACCAGGACCCCCAGCGCCCTCGTCACCAGGCGCGGCCTGCGGATCCAGCGGGTGCCCCGGCCGAGCGCGAACAGCGCCAGCCCGCCGAGCAGGCCGGTGGCGAGTTGCAGGGCGTCGAGCAGGCGGGAGACGAACAGGAACCAGCCAGGCTTGTGCGCCCACGCGTTCGCGTCGACCGGGTAGAAACGCCAGATCACCGACCACATGAGCACGGTCATCGGGACGCTGATGAACAGCAGCCGGCCGAGCCGCCTGCCCGCCACCGCGGTCAGCTCCGCCTGGTAGCCGGGTGCGATCTCGGAGATCTCCCCGAACTCCGCCACGGCCCGCCGCTCGGCCTCGGCCCGGTCGAGCCCCTCGGCCTCCAGGGCGTCGGCGGTGTCGGACAGGCTGTCGCGGGCCTCGACGACCAGGTCGCGCTTGGGGCCCGATGGCCCGGCCAGGGCCCGTCCCAGGTCGGACACGAAGTCGTCGATCAACATGACCCCCATTTTACGAACGGCGGCCCGCAGGGGTAAGCCGGGGATTTCCCTGAATTCCTCGCCGGGGTTGATGTGTAGGATTTTTCCTACATATAGTGGCCGGCATGAACATCTCCACTATCGCCACCGTGACCGTGCCCGTCTCCGACCAGGAACGGGCCCTCGCCTTCTACACCGGCGCGCTGGGCTTCGAGCTCCGCACCGACAACCCGTTCCCGATGGGCCGCTGGCTGACCGTCGCCCCGAAGGGCGCCGAGAGCACGCTGCTGCTCGCGTCCTGGTTCCCCGACATGGCGCCGATCGGTGGCATGGTGCTCATCTCGCGCGATCTCGACGAGCTCGCCGCCACCCTGGGCGCGCACGGCGTGGCCGTCGAGGGGCCGAGCGACGAGCCGTGGGGCCGCCAGCTCCTGTTCAACGACCCCTTCGGCAACGGGTACGCGGTCATCCAGGCATGACGGCCGACCACGTGTTCGCCGCGCTGGCCAGCCCCGCCCGCCGCGAGCTGCTGCGCCTGCTGCGCGAGGAGGGCGCGCAGCCCGCCGGGCGGCTGGCCGAGCGCTTCGACATGAGCAGGCCGAGCGTCTCCGAACACCTCAAGGTGCTCAAGGACGCCGGGCTGGTCGCCGAGAGCCGCAGAGGCAGGGAGCGGCACTACCGGTTGGAGGCCGAGCCGCTGATGGAGATCCGCGACTGGCTCACACCGTACGAGCGCTTCTGGAGAGCGAAGCTCGCCGACCTCAGCACGCTGCTCGACGAGATGGAAGACGATGACTGAAGACACCCGCGCGATCAGGGTCGACCAGTACCTCGCGCACCCGCCCGCGAAGGTGTGGCGGGCGATCACCGAGCCGGAGCTGATGGCCCGCTGGCTCATGCCCAACGACTTCAGGCTGGAGGTCGGCCACCGCTTCACCTTCACCACCGAACCCAGGAAGGCGGTCGGCTTCGACGGGATCGTCTCCTGCGAGGTGCTGGAGTTCGAGACGGAGAAGCTGCTGAGGATCAGCTGGACCGACGGCACGGACGCCGACTGGACCGTCACCTGGCGCCTCGAACCCGAGGGCCGGGGCACCAGGCTCTTCCTCGACCACGAGGGCTTCGACCCCGACGACCCGAGACAGCAGCTCTCCCGCAAGATCATGGGCAGCGGCTGGCGCACCTCCCACTTCCGGGCGATCGAACGCGTCGCCGCGGAACTCTGACGGCCGAGCGGGAGGCGCCACCACCGCCGCCTCCCGCTCGGCCCTCGCTCTGCGCAACAGAGCGTCGGCCGGGTGCTGCTGGTTCATCGGTCTTGAAGAGCGGCCAGCGTGCGGGCTGCGGGCATGAGTACGGCGGCCAGGCGTTGGCGGTCGGGCTCGGACAGGCCGCCCAGGTCGTCATCGAGGTCGGAGAGCAGGTCGGTCACCACCTCGGCGGCCAGTTCGGCGGTGTCAGCGGCTGGGCCGAGCTTGCTGCGTGCGGCGTCCACTCGCGGCGGGGTGAGCCGCTCTACTGCGGCAGCCAACAGCCAGGCCGGCACTCCCGTCACTCCGCCGGGCGGCGGCACGAACGGCCGGGCGCCGTTGTAGCGGGCATCCTCGGCGAAGTCGGGATGCTTGACCTTCAGTACCGGCCGCGGTCCCCGTTCCGTTGTCTCCCAGGATCCGGCGGGCTTGAGGACGTAGCCTTCGGCGCGGTTGTCGGGTAGTTCTGGAAGGCCCAGCATGCCGGGCACCATCGTCGGGAAGTCGACTGTAAGCTCGCCCAGCCTCTGCCGACGGCCTTGGCCCACGAGTGGCACGCACTGCAAGCCCACACCGTCCATCAGTTCCGACAGCTCGGCGCGGCTCATCCAGCGTGGTCCCGACGGTGCGGCGACGGCGCCGTCGAACGCCAGCCATACCAGATCAGGGCTGTACCATACGCCGGTCTGCACCGGGCCGATATCCTCGACCGGCGGTACCTGGGGGTGCGGGTAGCCTCCGCCGGCCAGTTCCCCGTACAAGACCACGTCCTGTCCGGCCGCCCGAGCCGCTGCCGCCGCCGCTGTCGCCAGTACCGGCCACAGCCGCGTCACTCCGAAGAATGTCTCAAGCCGATCCTCGTCCAACAGCCCGCGCCGCCCGGCGGCCCGCGCCGTACGGCCATCGCTGACCAGCGCGAGATGCGCACCGTGCACCTTCTCCTCGGCCACCCAGTTCCCGCCGGGTAACGGTCCGTCATCGAACCGCTGCGGGATTTTCGGGTACCACACGGCTCCGACCTCCGCCCCGCGCCCGCACGGCCTGCTGCCCGGCCGCGACGCTCCGGCAGACAGCCTCTCTGACGCCCACCTGAAGATCAACTCATTTTGAGCCCGGCAGGAGACCACGACTGCAACGGCCGTGCGGGATGGTCGACGTTCAGCTCGATGAGCAGCCGCCGGCGTCCGGCTGATTCCGGGCACCGGCCAGTCACCGCCGACCATCCCGCAACCCGCCGATCTCCAGCTTCATCTTCCTGTCCACGAGACCACCGCTGAAGATCACCCAGGTGCGGAATCCGGGGCTAGTGATGGTGGACGGCGGGATTCGGGATGGAGGCTCGGCGTTCCGCGTCCGAGGTGGACGTCCAGAACACCGCCCCGGCCATGAGGGCGGCCAGGAGCGCGAACCAGGCCGCCGCCCGGCCCATCCGCATGCCGTACCCGCACAGCAGCCAGTACGCCGACAGCCACCAGCGGTGCGACGCCTGGCGGCGCATCTCCATGGCGGCGAAGGCGAAGTCGGCGGAGGTGCCGTGGTCGTCCACCTGGCTCTGTAACCCGGCGTACAGCGTCGCGAGCCGGTCGGCGGTGGTCGTGCCGTCGGCGGCGGCGGCCCAGCCGCGCAGCGTGTGCTCGTCGGCCAGCGCCCGCCGGCGGGAGATCCAGCGCAGCATCGGCCAGCGCAGGCTCACCCGCACGCCGCGCGGCGTCAGCGCGAACGTGCAGTCCTGTAACCGGACGCCCCCCGGATGGACCAGCCCGGCGAACCTGCACGACGACAGGTCGAGGCCGGACAGGGCCAGGTCGGCCGCGTCCACCTGGCGCAGCGAGGTCAGCGAGGCCCTGCCCCGGCCTCTGACGGCGGCGGGTCTGCGCAGGACCGCGCCCTCCAGATCGGCGTGCGAGTCGGTCAGCCTGAGCACGGTGGTACCGGCGACCTCCACCCGCCGCAGGTCCACGCGGCAGCCCGTGACCGCCACGTCCAGCGCTCCGTCGGCGCGGGCGCGGGAGGCGGAGAACCTGCCGCTGGCCGACAGGTAGGCGTCGGCGGCGAAGTGCGCGGCGTCGAACCCGGCGCCGCCCGTGACCTTGCGGAACGACAGCGTCCGGCCGAACCTGGCGCCGCGGAAGCTCGCGCCTTCGCCGAGCCTGGCGCCGTCGAAGGTGGCGTACCCGTCGAACCTGGCCCGCTCGCACGACAGCCCGTTCCCGAACGCGGTCTGGCTGAACAGCGCGTCGCGGGACATCACCGCCCTGTCGAGCGAGAGGTGGCCGCGCACCCTGACGCCGTGGAACGACAGCTCGCGGGCGAACCTGGCTCCGGCCATCGACACGTTGCCCTCGAACCGGGCGCCGAAGAAGGACGCGAGCCGGTCGAACCTGGCGCCGTCGAGCGACACGTCGCCCGCGAACGTCACTCCGGCTAACCGGACGTCTCCGGTGAACCTGGCTGCGTCCAGCCTGGCCCGGCCCGGCCTGCCGAGGACCGCCTCGACCACCAGGCCGAGGAGATCGCCGGTCACGGTGGTCCCGCGCAGGTCGAGCAGGCGTCCGGGAACCATCGCGGCCAGCTCGGACGCGAGGTCCTCCGGGGACAGGTGCGCTAAGCAGAGCCCGTACGGAGGCCGAGCGATTCCCGTGCAGGCAGGGGAATGCGAGCAGGTGAGCCAGTCCATACCCTGCTCATACCCGCGTCGGCCCATGTCAAGGTTCGATAATTTAATGCTCTATCCATATTTATCTATAAATATGGATCCTAAAGGACCGGTAAGTGTCCGGCATGCGTGCTTTGCCCGGGGCGTCTTTTGCAGCGCTGTCACACCTCTCGTCCCCGCGCAGGCGACCGGCGTCGGGGCCGTTCGCGCCCCCTCACGGGCGGCGCGAACGGCTCTCATCCGTGGGAACGGTCAGCCGCAGTGCACCTTCGTCAGGTCGCGGTGGGTCTTGCCGATCCACCCCGACACGTTGATGCACTTGTTGCGGGCCGAGGTGTACACCGGGCCCGCGTACTGCGCGAACTGGCCGTAGTCATGGTCGGCCTGGGTGCCGCTCGACACTCCGATGGTCACCGACTTGTAGGTCTTCTTGCCGGCGGTGGAGCCGTAGCCGTAGGCGAGGGCGCAGTTCTTCCCGGTCCCGGAGTTGTAGTACACCTCCAGGGTGCCCGTCCTGGGGCCGGACTTGGGGATGGCGTAGACACCGACCCGGTTGTAACCGCTTCCGCACGGGCCGGCCATAGCGGTAGAGGTCGCGCCCGCCGGGGCGGCGGAGGCCACCAGCCAACCGGAGACCATCACCGCACTGGCCAGGACCGCGAGCTTGCTGCGGGTGTGCATGCAAATCCTTTCGTCGTACGTCACCGTCCCCGCCGAGGTTTGTGGCCCGGCGAGGGCGAGAAATCGTGATCATACGGGCACTGCTCGTGAGGTGCGCGCGCGGGGGTCCCCCGAGATGGATCAAGCTCGGGGGCATGGAATGCGGGAGACGGGTACCTGGTTGACTGGGGTGAAACTTCAGCGACCATTTGAGGAGCCACTTGTGGCGACCATCGAAGTAACCGAGCAGAACTTCAACGACATCGCCGACAAGGGGATCGTCCTGCTTGATTTCTGGGCGACCTGGTGCCCGCCGTGCCGGATGTTCGGGCCGATCTTCGAGAAGGCGTCCGACAAGCACGGCGACATCACCTTCGGCAAGATCGACACGGATGCCCAGCAGAACCTCGCCCAGGGCTTCGAGATCACGTCCATTCCCACGCTGATGGCCATCCGCGACGGCATCGTGGTGTTCGCCCAGCCCGGAGCCATCCCCGAGCCGACCCTCGAGGACCTCATCAAGCAGGTCCGCGCGCTCGACATGGACGCGATCAGGGCCGAGCTCAGCGAAGAGCTGAAGAACGCCGAGATGAACAGCTCCGAGCAGCAGTGACCGCCCAGGCCCGCCCTGATCGGCGGGCCTGACGCCTGTTCAGCCCTTCCTGCCGACTCCGGCGTAGCCGACGGAGGGCTTGCCGCCCTCCGGCCGCGGCCACGAGTCCGGACGCCAGTCCTTCGGGAAGGTCAGGCCGGGCTCGACCAGCTCGTAGCCGTCGAAGAAGCGGCTGATCTGCGCGTGCGTCCTGAGGCTGAGCCCCGCCGTGGCCTGGTTGTAGACCTCCAGCGCCTGCGGCGTCAGCTCCGGCTTGGCGTCGATGGCGTGGCTGATGACCAGATGGCTGCCCGGCGCTCCGGCGTCGCGCAGCCGGGTGACCGACTCGTACGCCTGCTCGTCCGGGAGGAAGTGCAGGACGGCCAGCAGCAGGAAGGCCACCGGACGCTCGAAGTCGACCAGCTCGGCGAGGCCGTCGAGCAGGGCCCCGGCGTCGCGGACGTCAGCCTGGAGGATGTCCACGTTCGACCCCGTGGCCAGCAGCGCCCGCCCGTGGGCGCACACGACCGGGTCGTAGTCCACGTACACGACCCTCGCCTCGGGGGCGATCTCGTGCGTGTTGCCCTGGGTGGGCAGCCCAGCGCCCAGGTCCACGATCTGGCGCACCCCCGCGTCGACCAGGTGGCGCACGGCCCGGCGCAGGAAGGCGCGGTTCTCCAGGGCGGAGTCGCGGGTGTCGGGGAACAGCCGGAGGATCCGCTGGGCCGCCTCCCGGTCGGCCGCGAAGTTGTCCCTGCCGCCCAGGTAGTAGTCGTACATCCTGGCGACGTTCGGCACGCTGGGGTCGACGCCCTCCGGGCTACTTTCCACGACATCTCCCGAAATTTCGGCCTATGTGGGCCTGATCATAGGAGAACCGGGACCGCGTACCCGCCCCAAACGGCGAACGCGGGCACGGCGGTATGCCGCGCCCGCGTTCGCAGGACGTGATCGGGATCAGCCCCGGTACAGCTCCGCCACGCGGAAGGCCAGGTCAAGGGACTGGCCGCGGTTCAGGCGCGGGTCGCAGGCCGTCTCGTAGCGGGTCGCCAGGTCGCCCTCGGCGATCTCGTGTCCGCCGCCGACGCACTCGGTCACGTCGTCGCCGGTGAACTCGATGTGGATGCCGCCCGGGTGGGTGCCGAGCGCGCGGTGCACCTCGAAGAAGCCCGCCACTTCGTCGAGCACGGCGTCGAGCCGCCGCGTCTTGTGGCCGCTCGGCGCCTCGAAGGTGTTGCCGTGCATCGGGTCGCACACCCAGGCGACCTGCGCGCCCGTGGCCGTGACCTCCTTGACCAGCGTCGGCAGCAGCTCGCGGACCTTGGACGCGCCCATCCGGGTGATGAACGTCAGCCGGCCGGGCTCGTTGTCGGGGTTGAGCCGCTCGATCAGCGACAGGGCCGTCTCGGGGCTGGTGGTGGGCCCGAGCTTGACGCCGATCGGGTTGCGGATGCGGGAGAAGAAGTCGACGTGCGCGCCGTCGAGCTGGCGGGTCCGCTCGCCGATCCAGACCATGTGCGCCGACACGTCGTACGGCTGCCCGGTACGCGAGTCGATGCGGGTCAGCGCCCGGTCGTAGTCGAGGATCAGCGCCTCGTGCGAGGAGTAGAACTCGACCGTGTGGAACTCCTCGGGGTCGGCCCCGCAGGCGTGCATGAACGCGAGCGCCTGGTCGATCTCGCGGGCAAGCTGCTCGTAGCGGCGGCCCGCCGGCGACTCGCCCACGAAGTCCTGGTTCCAGGCGTGCACCTGGCGCAGGTCGGCGTAGCCGCCCTTGGCGAACGCCCGCGCGAGGTTCAGCGTCACGGCCGAGGAGTGGTACGCCTTGAGCAGCCGCCACGGGTCGGGCGTGCGGGCCTCGGGGGTGAAGTCGAAGCCGTTGACCATGTCGCCCCGGTAGGCCGGCAGCTCGACGCCGTCGCGGGTCTCGGTGCCCTTGGAGCGCGGCTTGGCGAACTGCCCCGCCACCCGGCCGATCTTCACCACCGGCACCTTGGCCGCGTAGGTGAGCACGATCGCCATCTGCAGCAGCGTCTTGAGCTTGTTGCGGACGTTGTCGGCGGTGGCCCCCGCGAAGGTCTCGGCGCAGTCGCCGCCCTGCAGGACGAAGGCCTCACCCCTGACGACGGCGGCCAGCTGCTCCTTGAGCTGGTCGCATTCGCCGGCGAAGACGAGAGGGGGCAGGCCGCCGAGCTCGGCGACGACCTTGTCGAGCTCGCCGCGGTCGGGCCAGTCAGGCTGCTGGGCCGCGGGGAGGGCTCGCCAGGAATCGAGTTCCGCAGGATTGCTCTGTGCGCTCACGACATATGAGGGTATTCCACTGGCCCGGCACGGCTGACCCTGATGTCCACGTAGTGAGAACGGACTTTCCTCGCACGGGGGCCCGCTATTGCGAGAACGGACATTCGCCCACCGGACCACCCTCTTGCCGGGCCGGACTTTACCCACTCCTGGCCACAAAGTTGCCAGGACACCTCAGGTCGGCTCGCGCGCCGGCGCCGTGACGTGTTCCGGACGGACGCCCAGCCCGATGAAGCGGCGCGTCACCCGGTTGATCAGCGGCACCCGCGCCAGGTCGCGCGGCAGCCGCGGCGTGCCCTGCCTGCTGTCGAGGGCGGGCCCGATCAGCCGGTTCTGGACGAATCGCTGCGCCGCCTGCGTCACCACGGTGGGCGGCATCCGCCGCCGCTGGATCCGGTGCAGCACCTGCTCGGAGACGTGCATGCCCGCCTGGAGCGGACCCGCCAGCAGGTTCGCCGCGGCGACCGCGTCCTGCACGGCCAGGTTGATCCCCACGCCGAACACCGGCGACATGGCGTGCGAGGCGTCCCCGATGGCCAGGAAGCCGGGCCGGTGCCAGCGGCGCAGCCGGTTGAGCACGACCGTCAGCATGCTGACGTCGTCGTAGCTCTCGATCAGCCCGGCCCGGTCCCGCAGGAACGGCAGCAGCCGGGCGACCGGCTCGCGGAGCGCCTCGATGCCCTGGCCCGCCAGGCGGTCGAACCCGCCCTTGGGGATGACGAAGGCGAGCTGCCAGTAGGTCTCCCGGTTGATCGCCACCATGAGGTGCCCGCTCGACAGCCGCAGGAACGGCTGCTCCGGGTCGCCCTCCTGGCGGGGCAGGCGGAACCACAGGACGTCCATCGGCGCGCCGAACTCGCGTGGGACCAGCCGCGCGGCGGCGCGCAGCGTCGAGTCGCGGCCGTCGGCGCCGACGGTCAGCTCCGCCCGCAGCTCGTGCTCTCCCGATCCGTCGCGGTAGCGGACGCCGCGCACCGTGTCGCCTTCGCGGATCAGGCCGGTCGCCTCGGCGCTCATCAGCAGCCGGAAGTTCGGGTGGCGCTGCGCGGTCGAGGTGATGAGCGTGAGGAAGTCCCACTGCGGGACGAAGGCGATGTAGTCGTAGTCGCCCGGCAGGCCGCGCAGGTCCGTCACCCTGACCTCGCCGTCGTCGGTCACGATGCCGAACCCGTGCGCCTTGTGGTGGGGCAGCTTCAGGAACTCGCCGACCAGGCCGATCTCGTCCAGCACCTGCAGGGTGGACGGGTGGATCGTGTCGCCCCTGAAGTCGCGCAGGAAGTCGGCGTGCTTCTCCAGCAGCGTCACCTCGACGCCGGCCCTGGCCAGCAACAGGGCGAGGACCGCGCCTGCCGGGCCGCCGCCCGCGATCACACAACTCATGGCCGCGTCCTCCGTTGAGATCGGCTCACGTTCGGGAAAAGAGCGACTCTCCCTGCCATCCGACATGCCCAAGGAGGCGAAGTACAGACATGGGCGACATACGGGCGTGACGGCACGGGAGTGGAGCGATGGACGACGACCGACCCCACACCCTCTCGGGCGCCTACGCCGTGCACGCGCTCCCGGCGGCCGAGAGGGCGCTGTTCGAGAGGCACCTGGCGTGGTGCGCGTCCTGCGTGTCGGAGGTGCGCGCCCTTCGCGAAGCCGCGGCCAGGCTCGCCGGGGTCGCGGCGGTCCCGCCGCCCGCCGCCCTGCGCGCCCGCGTCCTCACCGCGGCCGCGATCGGGCCTCCGCCCCTCGACAACCCGGCCGGGCGGTCCGCGCAGGCATCCACCGGGACGACGGGGACGAGGGCCGCACCCGGGACTCCCGGCGCGGAAGTCACGCGCGAGGCCGGGCCTGCGTCACCGGGGAAGGCCGGTGAGGCTGTGCCGTCGGCGTCGCGGGGGGAGACCGGTGGGATTGTGGCGCGGGCGTCGCGGTGGAGGGACGGCGAGGTTGTGGCGCGGGCGTCGCGGTGGAGGGACGGCGAGGTTGTGGCGTCGGCGTCCGAGAACGGCGAGAGAGGCGGGACGACGGCGCGGTGGCGGGCCAGGGTGATGGCGGGCGTGGCGGCGGCGTCGGTGGCCGCCGCGGTCGCCTTCGGGGTCGTCGCCTGGGACGCCCGACGCGATCTCCGCGAGCTGCGGGCGCGCGACGGGGAGGTGATGGCCGTGCTGTCCGCTCCCGACGCCCGGACGGTGCGGCGCCCGGTCACCTCGGGCGGCACCGCCACGGTGGTGCTGTCGCGGGCCCGCGGACGCCTGGTCTTCACCCCGTCAGGGCTGCCCCCGCTGCCCCGCGCGAAGGTCTACGAGCTGTGGCTGATGGGCCGCGACGGCGTCCGCCCCGCCGGGCTGCTGGACGGCGCCGGACGGCCGAGCCCGGTGCTCGCCCGCACGGAGAGCGGCGACGAGCGCATCGGCCTCACGGTCGAGCCGTCGGGCGGCTCCGGACACCCGACGACCGCGCCGGTCCTGCTCGCCGACCTGCCCTCAGCCTGATCCGGCCTCTGCCTGATCCGGCCTCTGCCTGATCCGGCCCGAGTCCGGCTCCCCTTCGCCTGACCTTCGGGAAACCGGACGGAGGAAAGTACACGGGGCATGGTGCGCGGGCCCGTTCGGGCGCACGGCGGAACTGGTGCGCGTGGGTTGAGCTTGGCGGTTCAGGTCAGGAGGTGCTCGGTGGCCAGGGCGAGGACCTCGGCGCGGCTGTGTGTGCTGTGGTCGGCGGCCAGTGACTGGTTGGCGATGGCGAGGGAGAAGACGAGCATGCTGCGAGCCTCGGCATCGCCTGGGTCGGGGCAGAAGGAGCTGAACAGCGTGCGGAGGTAGCCCATGCGCCGGTTGTCGACGCGGCGGAGGCGTTCGGCGACCGCTGGGTCCCGGCGGGCCCAGTCGCGGATTGCCAGGTCGACGGGCATCAGCGGAGAGAGGGGGACCACGGTGCCCAGCAGTCGTACTTTGTCCCGGGCGTCTGTGCCTTCGGCCTCGATGCGCGCGATGATCTGGTCGGCGCCTTTCTGCTCCCAGGTGTCCAGCAGCGCCTCCAGGAGCGCTTCCCGGTTCTTGAAGTGCCAGTAGAAGCTGCCTCGGGTGGCTCCGAGCGTCTTGGCCAGCACGTCGACCCGGACGGCGTCCGGGCCACCTGCGGCAAGGGCGCGCAGCCCCTCCTCGATCCAGGTGTCGCGTGGGGTGCGGGCTGTGGCCGCCATCGATTTCTCCTGTCGGTGTGATCTGCGACACGGCATCTTGTCTTCGCCGTCTCGTGACCTCTAGCCTCTATCCATACAGTACACCACTGTATGGATAGTTGAAGGAGAGCACGATGCGACTCCCAAACGCCGCGTACACCGCCCGTCCCTGGCGGATCCACGAGATCGCCCCCGATTTCACGCTCGAGGACGTCTGGGAACTGCCGACACCCGGCGGCCCCGACGACCTGCAGAGACTGGTGCAACAGATGGCCTCTGGCAGCAACGACGAGCACTCCTCCCGGCTGTATGACCTGCTGTTCGAGGTCCGCTGGAAGCTGGGCGGCCTGCTGGGCTGGGACGAGAGTGACCAAGGCGTCGGCGAGCGGGTGCGGTCGCTACGCAATCGGCTGCCGGCGGACCTGCGCGACGGGCCGCGCGGCCCGGACTTTCGCGGGGTGCCGTTCACCGCGGTGTATCTGACGGACACAGAGTTCGTCGCCGAGTCCGCCAACCGGACCGTGCACGCGCTGATGCACCTGGGCTGGGTGCCTGATCAGGCCGGCGGCTATCGAGGCCAGATGGCCACGCTGGTCAAGCCCAACGGCCTGCTCGGCAAGGCCTACCTGGCCGGGATCACGCCGGTTCGCAGGCTGGTGGTGTCCCCGGCACTGACCCGGAAGATCGGCCGCGGCTGGCAGTCGCAGGGCGGCAACCCCACCACTGGCATTCCCACGATAGGAGCGTGATCCACATGATCAAATGGGCTGGCCGCATCCTCGCCGTCATCGGCGGCGGACACCTCACCCTCGGGTTGTGGTTCAGCCGGGCCTCCTTTGGGGACTGGCTGTCGTTGCGGCTGTGGGGCCACTGGCGGGACGACACACCGGCGGTCCATGACTTCTGGGGCAACCCGGCCGGTTTCGGCCTGCCGTTGCTACTCGTCGGCCTGCTCGTGCTATGGATGGACCGACGCGGCCTAACCCCGCCCGCCTTCCTTGCCTGGACGGTGCTGGCCTGGGCCGTCGTGTGCGCCGTCATCGCCGAGCCGACCCCGGCGCCGCTGCTGGTGGCCGCCGCCGTCCTGCTGTTGTGCGGAATCCGTCGCGCCGCCACACCCACCATGCCCGCACCCGAACTCAACGGAGTGTGAGCACCTCGGCGGCCCACATCAACACTGAGCGCGCATCCGCGCACGCACGGAAACGACCAGGCGCGTATTCGGTTGTGATCAAGAGATGGGTACGGGCCGAACCCGCCGATACGCGCCCTAGCGCAGCCGGTCGAGCGCCTCTGACAGGCCCGCGGTGGCGAGGGTGCGGTAGCGGGCGTACTCCGACTCCGGGTACTGCCGCGGCCCGTTCTCGACCAGCAGGATCAGGTACAGGTAGGCCCGGTACAGGTCCAGGCGCGTGCGCGCGGCGGCGGTGAGGTCGAGCGGGGTGACCTCCCGGTACCCGGCCAGCAGCGGATCCTCCTCGCGCAGCTCGCCGAAGATGGTCGGCGTGGCGAACTCGGCCAGCGGGTCGCCCCAGAAGGCCCGCTCGTGGTCGATGATGGCCTGGATGCGCGGCGGCCCCGTCAGGTCGAGGAAGACGTTGCCCTGCCAGACGTCGAAGTGGACCAGATGCGGCGTGGTCACCTCGTCCAGGACGGGCGACGCGGTGGTGACGACCGCCATGATCTCCGCCGCCGGCAGCGGGAGCGGGGTCGGGTAGCGCTCGGTGTCGCCGAGCAGCGCCCCCACCATCGCCAGGTACGCCTCCCGCCAGGTCGAGCCGGTGATCCCGGCGTGCGGGTAGCCGAACACCTCGCCGGTGATCCCGTTCAGCGCGGCCAGGTGGCGGCCCAGCTCGCGGCGGAGGTCGTCCTCGCCGTCTGGGCGCGCCCGGTTCCACGGGACGCCGTCGAGCGCGCCGAGCAGCAGGTAGTCGCCGCCCAGCACCGGGTCGTCGAAGCCCGCGCGCAGCAGGGCCGCCACCGGCACGCCCGCCTCGGCGGCCAGTTCGCAGACCGCGGCCTCCATGCGCAGCAGGTTGCGTTCGTAGCTGAGCTGGTCGAGCTCGGGCGGCGGGGCCAGCTTGAGCACCACCTCGCGCCCGTCGTCGAGGGTGAGCCGCCACACGGCGTTGGCGAAGCCGTCGGTCAGTTCGGTGACCCGTGTGACGCCGAGGCCGAGCGCGCGCCGGGCCAGGGAGTCGAGATCGCCGGGGGATAAGCGGCGTTTCGTCCTGCTGTCCACGGGACCTGATTGTGGAGTCAGACGGCGCTGATCGTCCAGCTCGCCTCGTGCTCGTCGCCCGGCTTGAGCACCACCAGGTCAGTGCCGGAGTTGAACGCGTCGGGCGGGCAGGTCATCGGCTCGACCGCCACCCCTTCGTAGTCGAGCTGGCGGCCGGTGCACACCTGCACCCACGGCAGCACGGCGGGATCCCAGGTGACGCGGACGCCGCCGACCCGCGCCTCGCCCGCCGACAGGCCGGTGAAGGCGTGGTCGAGGACCGTGCCGTCGAGCGGGCGGGCCTCGCGGAAGTCGTACGGCGTGGCCGCCACGTCGGCCAGGCTCTCGGGCAGCAGGGCCGGGCCGGTGAGCAGCACCTTGGACGCGGGCAGGTGCAGCTCGTCGCCGCCGACCAGCCAGGGGTGCGGGCCGCAGCCGTAGGGGGCCGGCCGCTCGCCCGCGTTGCGCGCGGTGACCGTGGTGGTCAGGCCGTGGGAGTCGAGGCGGTGGACGACCTGGAGGCGCAGCGTGAACGGGTAACCGGGCGTGGGCGTGATCGTGTGCGCCAGCCGGACGAACGCGTGCTCGTCCTCGACCGACAGCAGCTCCACGACCTGCCAGTCGACGTCGGCCACCAGCCCGTGCAGGGCGTGGCCGCGCTCCGGCTCGGTCACCGGCAGCTCGTGGCTCTCGCCGCCGAAGGCGTAGCGGGCGCCGCCCACCCGGTTCGGCCAGGGGGCCAGGATCGTGCCCGCGAAGTACGGCACGGGCCCGTCGGCGGGCCAGGAGGTGATCAGGTCGCGCCCGCCGTGCCTGAGCGTTCTGAGCGCGGCGCCGCGCGGACTGACCTGCGCGGTGTAACCGCCACCGGCGAGCTGGGGCACGGGGGGTATCCTTTCGTCATCGTCAAGAGCAGGATATCTCCTGGTCAAGCCGACTCTCGCCGCACCAGATGGGTGTCGAGGACGACCACGGGCTGGTGCAGCTCCTCGCCGTTGATGCGGGCCACCAGCAGGTGCGCCATCTGACGGCCCATCACCTCCGTCGGCTGGTGGACGGTGGTCAGCGGCGGATCGGTGTGCATGGCCGCCTTGGAATCCTCGAAGCCGACGACCGCGACGTCCGCGGGGATGGCCCTGCCCTCGGCCTTGAGCACCCGCATCGCGCCCACCGCCATCAGGTCGGAGGCGGCGAACACCGCGTCGAGCCGCGGATGCTCCGCCAGCAGCTCGCGCATCGCCGACGCGCCGCTCTCCTCGGAGAAGTCGCCGTAGGCCACCAGCTCGCGCAGCCCGCGCGGGAGCAGCGCGTCGCGGTAGCCCGCCAGGCGGTCGACGCCCACGCCCATGTCCTGGGGGCCGGCGATGGTGGCGATCTCGGCGCGGCCGAGGCCCAGCAGGTGCTTGACCGCCTGACGGGCCCCTGCCCGGTTGTCCATGTCCACGTAGCTGTGCGGGGCGGGGCCGACCGGCCTGCCGCCCAGCACGGTCGGCACGCCCATCGCCTCCAGCCGGCCCGGCAGCGGGTCGGCGCCGTGCAGCGACAGCAGCAGCACGCCGTCGACGTGCTGCCCCGTCAGGTAGGTCTCCAGCCGCTCGTGCTCCTCCCGCGACTGCGCCATCGCCAGGATGAGCTGGAGGCCCGTCTCGGACAGCGCCGAGCCGATGCCGCGGATGGTGCCCGCGAAGTACGGCTCGTCGAACACGCGCAGCTCCGACTCCGACACGACCAGCGCCACGGTGTCGGTGCGCCGCGTGACCAGCGCCCGCGCCGCCCGGTTGGGCACGTAGCCCAGCTCCTGGATCGCCTGCTGGACGGCCTCGCGCGCTTTCTCGCTCACGTTCGGCGAGCCGTTGATGACTCTGGACACCGTGCCCCGGCCTACCCCGGCTCGGGCCGCGACTGCCTCAAGAGTCGGTCGGTTCATGACGCCTATTCTGCCGGATGATCTGGGCATACCCGAGCGCGCTGTCCTTGAGCACGCGCTGCTGGGTGTCGAAGTCCACGTGCACCAGACCGAACCGCTTGCCGTACCCCCAGGCCCACTCGAAGTTGTCCATCAGCGACCAGGCGAAGTAGCCCTGGAGCGGCACGCCCGCCTCGATCGCCTGGCCGCAGGCGCGCAGGTGCGCCTCCAGGTAGCCGAGCCGGTCGGCGTCGTGCACCCGGCCGTCCTCCAGCACGTCGTCGAACGCTGAGCCGTTCTCCGAGACGACCATCGCGATCGGCGGGTAGTCGCGCGCCACCCTGGTGAGGATCTCCACCAGGCCGCTCTCGTCGATCTCCCAGCCCATCGCGGTGACCGGGTGGCCGCCGCTGACGAACGACACGTGCCGGCTGCCCACCCACGGCGAGGCCGTGTCCGTCGGCGCGGCGGCGGCGGACGCCCTGCCGCCGGGCGCGCCCGAGACGGTGAAGCGGCTGTAGTAGTTGACCAGCAGCACGTCGATCGGGGCGCTGATGGTCTTCATGTCGCCCGGCTGGATGAACGCGGTGCCCGCCCCCAGGTCCTCCAGGACGTCCTCGGGGTAGCGGCCCGTCAGCAGCGCGTCGAGGAAGAAGCGGTTCTGCAGGCCGTCGATGCGGCGCGCCGCGTCCAGGTCGGCCTCGGCGGACGTGGCGGGCGTGACCGCGTACAGGTTCACGCAGCCGCCGACCCGCCTGGCGTTCATCGCCTGGACGGCCAGCCCGTGCGCCAGGTTCAGGTGGTGCGCCGCCCTGACCGCGTTCGCCGGCTCGCGCCGCCCCGGCGCGTGCTCGCCGGAGGCGTAGCCGAGGAACGCCGCGCACCACGGCTCGTTGACCGTGCTGAACGTGTGGACGTGGTCCTTCAGCGCCTCGTGCACGGCGGCGGCGTAGTCGGCGAACCGGTACGCCGTGTCGCGGTTCGGCCAGCCGCCCCGGTCCTCAAGGGGCTGGGGGAGGTCCCAGTGGTAGAGGGTCAGCCACGGGTCGACGCCGTGGCCGCGCAACTCGTCGGCGAGCCGCCGGTAGAAGTCCAGGCCCTTCTGGTTGATGGCCCCGGCCCCGTCCGGCTGGACGCGCGGCCACGACACCGAGAACCGATAGGCGGTCAGGCCGAGGTCCGCCATGATCGCGACGTCGTCGCGGTACCGGTGGTAGTGGTCGATCGCCACGTCCGCGTGGTGGCCGCCGAGCACGCGGCCCGGCGTCCTGGTGAAGGTGTCCCAGATGGACGCCCCGCGCCCGTCCTCGGCCACCGCGCCCTCGATCTGGTAGGCGGAGGTCGCCGCGCCGAACGAGAAACCGGCAGGGAAGCGCAGCTCGGAGCGGGTCTGCTCCTCCTGTGTCGTCACGCCTTGACCGCACCTTCCATGAGGCCGCCGACGATCTGGCGGCCGAACGCCACGAAGACAGCAATGAGCGGAATGATGGACAGCGCCGTCCCCGCGAAGATCAACGTGTAGTTGGTCGAGTACCGGGCGTTGAGCGAGGTGATCGCGATCTGCACGGTGGGGTTGTCCGGGGTCAGCACGATCAGCGGCCACATGAAGTCGTTCCACAGCAGCATGAACGTGTTGATGCCGAGCACCGCCATGCCCGGGCGCACCGCCGGCAGCACCACGTTCCACCAGATGCGCAGCGTGGCGGCGCCGTCGACCCTGGCCGCCTCCACCAGCTCGTGCGGGACGGCCTGCCGGGTGTACTGGGTCATCAGGAACACGCCGAACCCGTTGAGCAGGAACGGCAGGATGACCGCCTTGAGGGTGCCCGTCCAGCCCAGCGTCACCATCAGCCGGTAGAGCGGCACCACGCCCATCTGCTGCAGCGGCACCGCCATCGTCAGCAGCACGGCCAGCAGCAGCACGTTCCTGCCCCTGAACGACAGGCTGGCGAAGGAGAACCCGGCGAGCGTGGAGATGACCACCACGGAGACCGTCACGACGGTCGCCACGATGACGGAGTTGGTCAGGCCGAGCAGGAAGTGCGCGTCCTCGTTGCGCAGGACGCCGAGGATGTTCTCGCCCAGGTTCCCGCCGGGCAGGAACGGCGGCGGCACCGCCACCGCGTCGGCGTTGGTGCGCGAGGCGATGACGAGCATCCAGTAGAGGGGGAAGGCCGACAGCAGGACGGCCACTCCCAGCATGACCCTGGTGATGAGGGTCGGCGACCATGAGGTCACGTCGTGCCCCCGATCCGGCGCACGAGCAGGAAGTTGATCAGCGCGCCTATGAGGATGAGCAGGAACAGCAGCCAGGCGGCCGCCGCGGCGTAGCCGTAGTCGAACTCCCGGAAGCCCTGCTTGACGATGAACATCGCGACCGTCTGGAACTGGCCCTGCGACCCGCCGTCGACGTTGCCGTTGGAGAAGGTCGTCGGCTCGGAGAACAGCGTGAGCCCGCCGATCGTGGAGTTGAGCACGACGAAGACCATGGTCGGGCGGAGCATCGGCAGGGTGATCTGCCAGAACTGGCGCCGCCGCGACGCGCCGTCGATCGCCGCCGCCTCGTACAGGTCGCGCGGGATCGTCTGCATCCCGGCCAGGAAGATGATCGCGTTGTAGCCGGTCCAGCGCCAGTCGACCATCGTGGCGATGGCGATCCAGGACGGGAACCGCTCGGCCCGCCAGTTGACGTGGTCGACGCCGAACCAGCCGAGGACCCAGTTGACCAGCCCCCAGTCGCGGGCGTAGAGCTGGGTGAACACCACCGCTACCGCGACCACCGAGGTGACCAGCGGTAACAGCACGCTCATCCGGATCGCCAGGCGCAGCTTGAACCGCTTGTTGAGCGCGTTGGCCAGCAGCAGGGCCAGCAGCAGCTGCGGGATGGTGGCCAGCAGGAAGATGCCGACCGTGTTGGCGACGGCGTTCCAGAAGTTCTCGTCGGTCAGCAGCTTGGCGTAGTTGCCCAGGCCGGTCCACTCGACGGTGCCGGCCAGGTCGTAGTCGTAGAGCGAGTACCAGAGCGTGAAGGCCAGCGGGAACAGCCCGAAGGCGGTGAACAGCAGGAAATACGGCGACACCAGGGCGTACGGCATCGCCTTGACGTCCAAGGTGGATCGCCAGGGACGGCCGGGACGGAGGCGGCGATCGCGCCGCTGCGTCCGCGGGAGGGTGTCGAGGCTCATAACAGACCTTTCGCCGGCAGTGGGCCCGGCCCGCCCCCGTGGCGGGCCGGGCGCGGAGATCAGCCCGCGGCCTTGACCGCGTCGTCCACCAGTTGCTGCCAGGCCTTGGCGTAGGCGACGGAGCCGTCGTCCATGCCCTGGATCACCGACTCGATGGCGTTCTTGACCTGGGCGTGCTTGACGCCGAGGAAGACGGGCTGGAGGGTCGCCGCCGACTTGGCGAAGATCTCACCGATGGGCGCCTCGTTGAAGAACGCGTTCTTGGCGCTCTGCACGGCGGAGTCCTGCTGCGCCTTGGTGTTGCTCGGCATGTTGCCGAAGTCGGTGAAGATGCTCGCCTCGGTCTGCGCCTGGGTCAGGTAGTCGGCGACCGCCGCGGCCTCCTTCGGGTGCTTGCTCTGCTTGGGCACCGCGAGCCAGGAGCCGCCCCAGTTGCCGCCCCCGCCGGGCACCGCGGCCACGTCCCACTTGCCCTTGCCGCCGTCGCCGGCGTTGCCGCTGACCACGCCGAGCATCCAGGACGGGCAGCCGACCGTGGCGAACGCGCCCTTCTGGGTGCCCGCCGCCCACTCGTCGGTGAAGTTGCGCAGCTTGGCGGTCAGGCCGAGCCGGCTCATCTTCGTGGCGAAGTCGAAGGCCGTCTTCACTGCCGGGTTCTTGTCGACGATGAGGTTGTTGTCCTTGTCGAAGTAGGAGACGTTGCCGTTCTTGGCCGCCTCCTGGTACAGGACGACCTGGTAGAGGGTGTTGGTTCCGTCGGCGAACCTGGTGTCCTTGACCTTGGCCTGGAACTGCTGGCCGACCTTGATGAAGTCGTCCCAGCCGGTCCACAGGGCGCTGACCTTGTCCCGTTCCGTGGGCAGGCCGGCCTTCTTGAACAGGTCCGTGCGGTAGCACAGGCTCATGCCGCCGATGTCGGTGCCCAGGCCGAACACCTTGCCGTCGGGCGTGACGCCGTTCTCCCACTTCCAGGCGGGGAAGTCGGCCTTGCGGGAGTCCAGGCCGTACTCCTTCAGGTCGGCCCACCACTCGGGGTGCGCCTTGGCCAGGCCCATGCCGCCCTCGTCGATGCCGACCACGTCGCCCGCGCCGTTGCCCGCCTGCAGCCACTGGATCATCTGCGGCCAGTACTGCTGCTCGAACTGGTCGGTGAGGTGCTCTTCCCTGATCTGGACGTCCTTGTGCTCGGCGTTCCACTTGGCGATCGCGTTCTTGTAGCCGAAGTTCGTGCCGCCGCCGAAGGTCTGCACCCTGATCGTGACCGGTTGCGCCGCCGCGGAGGGGGCGGGAGGGCTTCCGCTGGAGCCGCAGGAGGTGACGGCCAGCGCCGTCGCGGCCAGCGCGGAGGCCGCGGTCAGGCCGCCGCGCCGCTTGCTGATCATCATGGGGGGACCCCTCTCGGGTGGATGTGGGAGGTGCGGGGCGGCCCGGTGCTGCCGGCCGCGAGGGGATGTTTTGGGAGCGCTCCCACAAAGGGTGCCCGTGCCGCACGACCTCGTCAATCCGCCGCAACGCAACCGTTACCGATCGTGCGAACCGTCGCGGTTGAATCGGATTTCGCGCCGCAGACGCCCCAAACGGCCATATGGGAGCGCTCCCATTGTTCGTGACGCCTGCCAGGTGGTGGAGAGAGCGCGCTCAGCAGGCGGCGGCGCGCTCCAGGAGAAGCGCGCGCTCACGCTCGTTGCGCGTCAGCGCCGCCGCGCGCTCGAACTCCGCGCGGGCCTCGGCCGTCCTGCCCAGCTTGGCCAGCAGGTCGCCGCGGACGCTCGGCAGCAGGTGGTACCCCTTGAGCGCGGGCTCGGAGACGAGCTGGTCCGCCAGTTCGAGCCCCACGGCCGGGCCGTACGCCATCGCGAGCGCGACCGCCCGGTTCAGCTCGACGACGGGCGACCGGGAGAGCCTGGCCAGCGCCTCGTAGAGCGTGGCGATGCGCCTCCAGTCGGTCTCCTCGGGGGTGAGGGCCCTGGCGTGGCAGGCGGCGATGGCGGCCTGCAGGGCGTACGGGCCGAGCGTGCCGCCGAGCTCTTCGGCCCGTTCCAGCGCGGCCAGGCCGCGGCCGATGAGCAGTCTGTCCCAGCGCGCCCTGTTCTGCTCCAGCAGCAGGATCGGCTCGCCGGACGGCCCGACCCGCGCGCCGGCCCGCGAGGCCTGGATCTCCATCAGCGCGACGAGGCCGTGCACCTCGGGCTCCTTGGGCATCAGCCCGGCCAGCACCCGCCCCAGCCGGAGGGCGTCCTCGCACAGGCCGGGACGCATCCAGTCGTCGCCCGCCGTGGCCGAGTACCCCTCATTGAAGATCAGGTAGATGACCTCCAGGACGGACGACAGCCGCCCCGCCAGTTCCTCTCCCTGTGGCACCTCGAACGGGACCCGCTTGTCGGCCAGGGTCCGCTTGGCCCGGACGATCCGCTGGGCCACCGTCGGCTCGGCGACGAGGAACGCCCGGGCGATCTCGTCGGTGGTCAGCCCTCCGAGCACCCGGAGCGTCATCGCCACCCGGGCCTCGGTCGACAGCACCGGATGGCAGGCCGTGAACACCAGCCGCAGCAGGTCGTCCTCGATCTCGTCGGGGTCGGGCGGCGGCTCCTCGTCCTCCAGTTCCCGCCCGAGCTCGACGAGCTTGCGCTCGAACCGCTCGTTCCGCCGCACCATGTCGACGGCCCGGCGCTTGGCGACGGTCATCAGCCACGCGCCGGGGTTGCGCGGCACGCCCGACGCGGGCCACTGCTCCAGCGCCGCGACCAGCGCGTCCTGGGCGAGTTCCTCGGCGACTCCGACGTCGCGCATCATCCGGGCCAGCCCGGCTATCAGCCGGGCGGCCTCGATCCGCCAGACCGCCTCGATCGCGCGGTGTGTGTCAGAACCCGTCACCCGCATATCAGAGCAGTCCGCGACCGAGCGCCGCAACGGCCGGAGGTCAGAACTCGCGCTTGTCCCTCAGGAGTTCGCGCAGGTCCGCCTCCCGCTGGGCGGCCTCGGGGGTCATCGACTCCTCCGGCAGGTCGGACGGGTCGAACACCTGCCAGACGTCCAGCCCGATGCCGTTGCCGCCGGGCGGGACGGGCAGCCGCAGCGCCCACTCCAGGGCCTCCTCGCGCGACTTCACCTGGATCAGCCAGAAGCCGGCGATGAGCTCCTTGGCCTCGGCGAACGGGCCGTCGATCACGGTGGCCTTGCCGTCGCTGTAGGAGATCTGCGCGCCGTGCGAGCTCGGGTAGAGGCCCTCGGCGGCCAGCAGGACTCCCGCCTTGGCCAGGGCCTCGTTGTACTCGATCATCTTGTCGACGTACTCCTGGCTGGGCAGCACCCCGGCCTCGGTCTGCTCGTTCGCCTTGCCCACGATCATGAACTTCACTTCGCGTCTCCTTCGGTCGAGGGTGCGGCCTCGTAGCAGCGTCGAACGCGCGTGGCGCGCATCGACAGCGGAGTCGAAGTCTTGCCGAGACCTTTCGGTCCGGGCAACCGTGAGAGCCCGCGAAGCGCGCGCCCGAGGGGAGTGGGCGCGCGCTTCGCGGGCAGGGGGATGGGGAGAGTGGGGGGATGGTGGGGGAGGGGGCTCAGGCCGCGTAGTCGGGGTAGCCGTAGCCGACGACCTGAGACGTGGGACGGACCCGCTGCTCGACGACGCCGTTGCCGGTGTTGCCCTCGATGGTGGAGATCGTGCCGTCACCGTTGGCCTTGACGACGAAGCCGACGTGGTTGATGTCGTCCAGGCTCTTGCTGCCGCTCCAGGCGAAGAAGACGACGGCGCCGGGCTTGGGCGCGGTGCCCCAGTGGTCGTTGTGCTTGAACCACTTGGCGTGCTCGACGGTGTAGGCGTCGGAGCCGATGGAGGCGCCGAGGCCCGTCTTGTCGCCGATCCAGGAGACGAACATCGAGCACCAGGCGGCGTTGATGTAGTCGGCCCTGGTGCCGCCGTCGCGCTGGATGGTCTCGGCGGCGCGCGCCGAGGCGGCGTACCACTTCTGGAACTTGGTGCCGCCGCCCATGGCGTTCTCGGAGGTGCCGATCTGCGCCTTGGCGAGGGAGAGCACCTGCGCGGCCGTGACCTTGACCTTGCCGCTCCGCTCGTGGTCGGCCGGGCGCACCTGCGAGTGCTGGTGGGTCAGCGCGGCGGAGGGGGTGGTCTGGGCGTTGGCGGCCGTGGGTGCGGCGATCGCGGCGGCGATGACGGTCGCGCCGAGAGCGGCGCGGGCGTAGCTGAACTTCGGGGCACGAGCAAGTCGGTGCATGGCCATCGTTCGGGGATACTCCTTGCTTCCATGCCGCTTACCGGGTTAGCTGACGGGTTCGGACGTGGAAGCTGTCCTACGGCACTGACGTGCCGATTCACCCCAAGGAACGTGGGTCCCCGGTTCCGCGCGAGGCGGATTCAGCGGTCACAGGGGGTCCTGTGATGTGTCTTGCGATGGGCAGGCGACGAACCGGACAAACCGGACGTTACGCCTCGAATGCCCTAGAAGGTAATACATGGGGCAAGCAGATTACAAGTGCATAAATGCCCAGCTAGGAGAGTTGCCGCCTAGCGTCCGCCAGAAGCCCCATCATGGCAAGGGAATCGTCAAGGGTTATGACTTGGCTCTCAGTGCGTCCCTCTGCTAGCGCCGCCCGCACCTCGCGCAGCTCACCGACGTAGCCGCTCTCGCCCGGCTCCAGGACGTGGACCTCGTCCTCCATCGACGGCCCCGACAGCACCACCCGGCGCGGCGCCCAGAACGGCGCGTCGATCTGCGCCCGCATCCCGGTGCCCACGACGTAGGCCGCGTTCGGATACGACCCCAGTAACGACGCCTCCACCAGCGCCCGCCTGCCGCCCGGATACAACAGCACCCCGCCGACCTCCGCGTCGACGCCCGAAGGCGCCAGCGAGCCCGTCACCTGCAGCTCCGACGGCATCCCCAGCAGCAGCTGGGCCAGCCCGAACGGGTAGATCCCCAGGTCGAGCAGCGCACCCCCGCCCAGCTCGGGCGCCCACAGCCGGTGCGCCCGGTCGTAGGGCAAGACGAACCCGAACGACGCCTGCACCGACCGGATCTCGCCGAACCGGGGGTCGCCGGCGATCCGCTGGATGAGCGGGTTGAACCGCATCCACATCGCTTCCATCAGGAAGACCCCGGCCTCCCGGGCCAGCCGCACCATCCGCTCGGCGTCGGCGACGGTGGCCGCGAGCGGCTTCTCGCACAGCACCGCCTTGCCCGCCGCGATCGCGGCCTCGGCCACCTCCAGGTGCTGGGCGTGCGGCGTGGCCACGTACACGGCGTCGACGGCCGGGTCGGCGCACAGCTCCGCGTACGACCCGTAGGCCGACTCGGCGCCCAGCGTGGACGCCAGCGCCGCCGCCCTGTCGAGGTCACGCGAGCCGACGGCCGCCACCCGCATCCCCGGCTCCGCCGCGATGACCGCGCCCACGGTCCGCGCGATGCCACCGGTGGCGGCGATACCCCAGGCGAGATCTCTCATGGAGAGAGAGCGTAAAGGATCTACCAAGTTGCGGGCCAGCGCTCCGGCCTTCACTTCAGGCCGGAGAGGAGGTCAACCGAGAAAGTTGAAGGTGTCCGGATCCGGCCCGATCCGGAGACGGCGGTTCATCGCGCCGATGGCGGCCATGTCCTCGACGTCCAGGGTGAAGTCGAACACCTGGACGTTCTCCTTGATCCGCGACGGTGTGACCGACTTGGGGATCGCCACATGGCCGAGCTGCACGTGCCAGCGGAGCACGATCTGGGCGGGGGTCTTGCCGTGCTTGCCGGCCAGCACGGCCAGCGCCGGGTCGTCCAGCAGTTCCCTGCCCTGCCCGAGCGGGCTCCACGCCTCGGTCAGGATGCCGTTGGCCTCGTGGAAGTCGCGCAGCTGCCGCTGCTGGAAGTACGGATGCAGCTCGATCTGGTTGAGAGAGGGAGCGATGTCCGTCTCGTCCAGCAGCCGCGTGAGGTGCTGGACGGTGAAGTTGGACACGCCGATCGCCTTGGCCCGGCCGTCACGGTAGATCCTCTCCAGCGCCCGCCAGGCTTCGACGTACTTGTCCTGTTCGGGCACCGGCCAGTGGATGAGGTACAGGTCCACGTAGTCGAGCCCGAGCCGGGACAGGCTCCCCTCGAAGGCGCGCTCGGCCTGGTCGTGGTCGGCGTTCCACAGCTTCGTGGTGATGAACAGCTTCCTGCGCGGGACGCCCGAGTCGCGGACCGCCCTCCCGACGCCCGCCTCGTTGCCGTAGGCCTGCGCGGTGTCGACATGGCGGTAGCCGGCCTGGAACGCGGTCTGCACGGCCTGTTCGGCCTCGTCGTCGGGGACCTGCCAGACCCCGAAGCCGAGCTGCGGGATCTGCACGCCGTCCATGTTGAGCATGAGCGAGTTCATCGAAACTCCTTGAGTATGGTGACTCCCGCCCCGCCTTCGGGCGGGAGAGGAGCGCGGCATGGTGTCGCCTGCTTCCTGTCGAACACGTGCGCGACGCGTTACTGAGCGTAGTGACTTGTGTGTGTGGCGCAATGGGTGACACGTGCGTTCACCATGACCTCCGGGGGAAGCCCGGTCCTTTGGGGCCGGGAGGTATCCGGGCCCGGCAAGGGGTGGCCCGGCGGGGCCGGGACAACCCAGGGCACAAAGCGCACATAACCTCACCTTCTCCCTTTTCGCTTATGGATCTTTCTGTGCTGCGGCAAAATGCGAACATGTGTACGGCGTACAAGGTGCGCGGGTCTACCCCACCCCCGACCAAGCTGCGGTGCTGAACCGCACGTTCGGCTGCGGGCGCCTGGTGTGGAACAGGACGCTGGCGTGGCGGCAGCACCGTTACCGCGCCGACGGGGCCACGACGTCCTACGCGCAGAGCGACCGGTACCTGACCGAGTTGAAACGCGACCCCGAGTTCGGGTTCCTGTTCGATGTTCTCCTGCGTGCCGTTGCAGCAGACGTTGCGGCACCAGTACACGGCGTTCGCGAACTTCTTCGCCGCCCCGGTTCAAGTCCCGGCACGGTAAGCAGTCGGTGACCTACACACGCTCGGCGTTCCGCTGGAAGCACGGGCGGCTGTTCCTGGCCAAGATGGACGCGCCGGTCGCGTTCGTGTGGTCCTGGCCCGAGGTAGACCCTGCCACGCTGAACCCGACGACGGTGACCATCTCCCGCGACCCCGACGGCCGCTGGCACGCCTCCCTCGCCGTCTGACACGACCGACGGCGAAGGTGGGCAGGTCCCGGCCACCGGCTCGGCGGTGGGTGTGGATCTGGGCGTCAAAAACTTCGCGGTCCTGTCCACCGGGCAGCGCATCGCCAACCCCCGTCATTTGGAACGCAAAAAGAAAGTTGCTTGCCCGGAGGTGGTGAGGCTGCGGCGGTCCCGGGCCCGTCTAGGTGAGGGGCGCGCTGCCGGTTCGCGTTCCCGCGCGTCTGATCAGGCGTGCTTCCGGTACTCCCGTGCCGTCCTCTTCGTCGAGGCGGGTGACGCCGTCCTTGGTGAATCCGGCCTTCTCGTAGAACCTCAGGGCGGTGGCGTTGGGGGTGTAGGCGTAGACGCAGATCGGGTCGTGGCCCCGGGTTTCGAGGTCGGTGAGGGCATAGGCGAACAGAGCGCGGCCGAGGCCCGTGCCGATGAGGTCCGGTTCGATGTACAGGCCGTACACCTCTGCGGCGCCGGCCCCGAGGTCGGCGTCGCCGTCCGCCGGTCCGGTGCGGCAGAAACCGGCGACGGTTCCGTCGTGCTCGGCCACCCACAGCCGATGTTCTTGAGGCATGGCCGCCAGGTACTCTGCCCAGTCCGCCGCGTCCTCGGCCGGGTCCAGGGCGTCGAGGAACGCTTCCGGCATGAAGCCGGCGTACGCCGAACGCCAGGCGCGGACCTTGAGACGGCCGATGGCGGGCGCATCGCTCGCCGAGGCATCGCGGATCATGAACGGACCCTACAAGATCCTGAAGCGTGGTGGATGTGCTCCCTCCCGTCAAAGAGCGGAGGAGTCACTGTTCACGTGGCGTTTTTCGCGGCTTAAGTCGGCGGGGCTAGCTTGAAGCGGTCGTGAACGGGCCATCACCCGGCTGGGAGAACAGACTGGGAGACAGAGTGGGCAAGCAGGCGTCGGCCTGGGTGGAATCTCCCCTGCAGATGCTGTGCGCCGTCGAGGCCCACCATGCCGGGCTGCTCGGCCCCGAGACCGCGGTCGTGCCGCGGGCGGGCCTGCGGGCGCTCAGGGCCACCCGCAAGGAGCTGAACCGGCTCGACCTGCCCGACGGGCTGGAACTGACGGAGCCGCGCGAGCAGATGCCGCGCAGCATGCAGGCCGTCGGAGACGCCTTCTCCGGCAAGGTGCAGCTGCGCTGGCTGACCTCCAACCCGGGCCACATCGTCATCGTGGACGACGGGCTGGCCACGCTCCGCCTGCTCGAGCTGCTGGCCGCGGGGCCGTTCCGGCCGCTGCTTCGGGCGCGTGCCGAGCCGGGCCTGCTGCGTACGGCGCTCGGGCTGGCCGCCGCGCTCAGGCTGCGCGCGAGCCGCGTGTCCGTCTTCACCGCGCTGCCCGTGGACGTGGAGCTGGAGGCGGGCGTCCGGAGGGCGGGCGTCGAGCTGGTCCGCCACGGCTTCGACTGGCTGCGCGACCAGCCGCCCAGCAAGCACGGGCCCGTCGAGCGGACGGTCGTGCTCGGCACCGCGCTGGTCAGGAACGGGCTGGTCCACCGCGACCACTACCTGCGCTGGCTGACCGCGCTCGCCGAGCAGGAGCCGCTCGCCTACTACCCGCACCGCCGCGAGGATCCGCAGGACGTCGCGGTGATCCGCGAGCGTCCCGGCATCACCGTGCACGACGCCGGCGCGCCCGCCGAGCTGACCCTGCGCGGGCTCGACCCCGGCCAGCGGGTGCTCAGCCTGCCCTCGACCGCGATCACCTCGCTGCGGGTGCTGCTCAGCCCGCGCGGCGTCGCCGTCGAACCCGTGGACGTTCCCGATGACTGGTGGACCAGCAGGGCGGCTCCCGCGCTGCGCTCTCATTTGACAGGAGTGACCGGGTGAGGGTGCTGGCAGTGGCCGACTCCGACTCGTACCTGAAGTGGGCGGCCTGCCTGCTGGACGACCTGCCGTCCGGCTGCGTGACGGACCTGGTGGTGGTGCGCACGCCGATCGCGCCGTCGCCGGAGCAGATCGCCGCCGCCGTGGGCGGGCGCGCCACGCCGCCCGTGCTGTCGGCCCGGGCCCTGCGCCGGATGGCGGAGCGCGAGCGGCCCGACGTGATCCTCGTCGCCTGCACGGGCCCGGTCGTGGACGTGCTGGTGTCGGAGGTGCTGCACGGCCTGCGCCCGCGCCCGGTGTTCGCGACGGGGCTGCCCGGCATCTCGGTGCCCGCCACCGAGAAGGCGTGGGAGTTCCGCAGTGGCTGCGACCTGTTCGTGGTGCACAGCGAGCGCGAGGTGGCCGAGTTCTCCGCCATCGCCGCGCGGCTGGGCGGGGGAGGGGCGGTCGGGCTGGCCCGGCTGCCGTTCCTGCGTCCGCAGCGCGCCGGCGGGACACGCGCCGCCGGCGGCAACCGGGTGGTGTTCGCCACCCAGGCCAAGGTGCCGAGGGAGCGCGAGCAGCGGGAGCGCGTCCTGCTGTCGCTCGCCGAGCTGGCCGCGCGCCGCCCCGACCTGGACGTGGTGGTCAAGATGCGCGCCCTGGAGGACGAGCAGCAGACGCACCGCGAGCGCCACCACTACCAGCGGCTCTGGCGGGAGCTCGGCGAGCCGGGCAGGCTGTCGTTCGCGGCGGGCTCGATGGCCGAACAGCTCGAACAGGCTGCCGGTTTCGTCACGGTCAGCTCCACGGCGGCGCTGGAGGCCATCGCCCAGGACGTGCCGCTGCTGGTTCTGAGCGACTTCGGCGTGAGCGCCGAGATGATCAACGTGGTGTTCGAGGGCAGCGACGTCCTCGGGACGCTCGACGAGCTGACCCAGGGCGACTTCCGGGCGGCCTCCCCGGCGTGGTGCGCCGCCAACTACTTCCACCCCCGGGAACGCGACGACTGGGCGGGCCTGCTGACCGCGCTGGTCGTCGGCCCGCGCACCCCGGCTCGCTCGCTGCTCGACGGCCCGGCGCACGCCGCCGCCCGCCGCCGGGCCAGGCTGCGCGTCGAGGTGCCGCCCACGGTCCTGCGGGCCGGCTACCGGGCGAAGCGGCGGGTGCGCCGCTACCTCAAAGCGCTCAGCTGACGCCCCCGAAAGCGCCCCGCCTGTGGGGGGCCAGGGACCGGGGCCACACCCCCGCCCC
>NZ_JBEPDC010000038.1:0-102255 GCF_040300065.1 Nonomuraea sp. NPDC000554
GGCCGCGGGGCTGGCGGCGGGGCTGGCGGCGGGGCTGGCGGCGGGGCTGGCGGCGGGGCTGGCGGCGGGGCTGGCGGCGGGGCTGGCACGCTGACAGCGATCTGTGCGGGAACTGACAGCGGCCCGCCCGACGATGGGCCCATGAACGCATTCGAAGCAGAAGGGCTGGTCAAACGCTTCGGCACGACGACCGCCCTGGACGGCATCGACCTGTCGGCCGCGCAGGGCACGGTCCTCGGGGTGCTCGGCCCCAACGGCGCGGGCAAGACGACGGCGGTGCGCATCCTGGCCACGCTGCTGCGCGCCGACGAGGGCCGTGCCAGCGTGGGCGGCCTGGACGTGGCCCGCCACCCGTCGCAGGTGCGCCGCCTCATCGGCCTGACCGGCCAGTACGCCTCGGTGGACGAGGACCTGACAGGCACCGAGAACCTCGTCCTCATCGGACGGCTCCTGGACCTGCACGGCCGTGACGCCAGGGCCAGGGCGGCGCGGCTGCTGACGGACTTCGGCCTGGCCGAGGCCGCCGACCGTCGGGCGAGCACCTACTCCGGAGGCATGCGCCGCCGCCTGGACCTGGCCGCCAGCCTGGTCGGCCGCCCCGAGGTGATCTTCCTGGACGAGCCGACCACCGGCCTGGACCCGGCCAAGCGCGAGGACGTGTGGAACATCATCCGCGGCCTGGTCGCCGACGGCGTCACCGTCCTGCTGACCACCCAGTACCTGGAGGAGGCCGACGCGCTGGCCGACGAGATCTCCGTGATCGACCACGGCAGGGTCATCGCCCACGGCACTCCCGCCGAGCTGAAGCGGGTCGTCGGCGGCCAGACCGTGCTGGTGCGCCCGGCGGACGCGTCCCGCCTGGAGGAGGCGGCCGCCGTCATCGCCGCCGTGGCCGGACGTCCGGCCGAGTCGCCGGGACGCGGCGTGACCACGGTCCCGGTCGAGGGCGACGCCGCCTTCACCGAGATCGTGCGCAGGCTCGACGCGGCCGGCATCACGGTCACCGAGCTGTCGTTGCGCCTGCCCAGCCTGGACGAGGTCTTCTTCACCCTGACCGGCCACCACGCGGAACAGGAGGCGGCGGCATGACGCTGACCACGGAACGCACCTCCACTCCCGCCCGCCTGCACAAGCGCCCGTTCGGCCTGGTCAGGCACAGTCTCGCGCTGGCCGGACGCAGCGTCGTCAAGACCCTGCGCACCCCCGAGCAGCTCCTGGACGTGACGCTGCAGCCGGTCATCTTCGTCGTCATCTACGTGTTCCTGCTGGGCGGTGCCGTCTCCGGCAACACCCACGACTACCTGCAGTTCCTGCTGCCCGCGATCCTGGTGCAGACGGTGATGTTCGGCGGCATGGCCACCGGCGTCAACCTCAACACCGACATCAAGAAAGGCGTCTTCGATCGTTTCCGCAGCCTGCCCATCGCCCGCTCAGCGCCGCTGATCGGCTCGGTGCTGGGCGACCTGATCCGCTACCTGGTGGCGATCGTGGTGCTGCTGGGCTTCGGTTACGCGCTGGGGTTCCGCATCGGCACCGACCCGCTGTCGGCGCTGGGCGCCTGCCTGCTGACCGTGTACTTTGCGTTCTGCGTCAGCTGGGCGTTCGTGCTGCTCGGAGTGCTGATGCGGGAGCCGGGCGGGGTGCAGGGGACGGCCTTCCTGGTGCTCTTCCCGCTCACCTTCGGCACCAGCATGATCACGCCTAAGGGCACGCTGCCGGGCTGGCTGCAGGCGTGGCTGGACGTCAACCCGGTCAACCACGCCATGGACGCCTCGCGCGCGCTCATGCTCGGCGGCCCGGTCGGCAGCTCGGTGATCTGGACGCTGGCCTCCGGCCTGGTGTTCCTGGCCGTCTTCGCGCCCCTGGCGGTGCGCGCCTACCGGCGACGCACCTGACGGCCTGCCCGGCACGCGGGCCGGGCAGGCCGTCAGCGACGCGGGTGGCGTACCAGGGCCAGGGCCTGCTCCCGATCGGCGTCGCGGCCTTCGTCGTAGGCCTTGCCGTACTCGTCGGGCCCCAGCGTGGCCCGCAGCCGCTCGGCCAGGCGCGCGATGTCGGGGTTGAGCATGTCGGGGGCGCCGCGCAGCCCGTGGGCCATGCCCAGCAGGACGGCCGCACGGCGCGGGTCGCCGTCGGCGGCGGCCACGGCCGCGCTGGCCACCCCGATCCGGCCGACGACCGGCATGTCCATGGCCTTCAGCGCCAGCGCCACCGCGCGCGCGACCTGGGCCGCGGCGGTGGCGGGGTCGGCGAGCGCGACTGCGAGGTGCGCCCTGGCGACCAGCATCAGAGCGCGGAACTGCGGCGCGATGAACGAGGCGTCACCCATCAGCTCGTGGGCGTGCGCGTACTGGCGGGCCGCCTCGTCCAGGTCGCCTTCCAGGCGGGCCAGGTCGCCGAGCCCGAGCCGGGCGAAGGAGACGTTACGGGCGGCCATCTCGTGCTCGCCCGCCTCGACCATCCGCATCAGCTCGGCCCGCGCCTGCCGTACGTCGCCCTTGCACAGGTAGCACGTGGCCAGGCCGACGCGCTGGTGCCCCGCGTCGTCGCCGGGGTTCAGCTCCTGGATCAGCACGATCGCCCGGCGCAGCGCGCCGATCGCGCCGTCGAAGTCGCCGAACGCCGAGTGCGTCTCGGCCAGTGAGGTCAGCGCCATGCTGAGCGCCCAGCGCTCGCCCACCTGGGTGAGCTGCTCGACGGCGATGACCAGGTCGGCGCGGGAGGCCGCCATGTCGCCGTCGTTCTCCAGGATGGCGGCCCTGATCATGCGCAGCACCCCGCGCGCCCACGGGTCGGGGTGGTCCAGTCGCCCCTGGATGATGCGCAGGCCGTGCTCGGTGCTGTCGGTGAACAGCGCCAGCGAAGGTTCCAGCAGGGCCAGCACCGGACGGTCCGGATCGGTGACGGACGCGACGACGCGCATCTCCTCCAGGACGTCGTCCAGCCGGGCGAACCCGCCGGCGGTGGCGGTGTTGAGCAGGCACATGGCGGTGGCCACGGCCCTGGCGGCGAGGGGTGCGTCGCCGGGCACCCGCAGCGCCATGCGCAGCCATCCGACGGCCTCCATCCGTCTGCCGGTGCTCGTCCAGAACTGGCTGACCGCCGCGGCGAGCCTGACCGCGGTGTCGGCGTCTTCGGTGTCGACCGCGAAGTGCAGCGCGGCCAGCACGTTGTCCTCCTCGCTGGTCAGCTTCGCCATCCAGACCAGCTGCTCGCCCGTGCGCAGGAACGGCTCGGCCCGCTCGGCGAACCGCAGGAAGTAGGCGGCGTGCGCGGCCCGCACCGGCGCGGCGTGCCCGCGCTCCGACAGCCGCTCCAGCCCGTACTCCCGGATGGTCTCGAGCATCCGGTAGCGGCCCTGGCCGTCGCCGTGCAGCAACGACTTGTCGACGAGCGCGGCGAGCAGATCAAGCGTGCCGCCAGGAGGTGCGGCCCCGTGCCCGGTGGCCTCGGCGCTCTCCCCGAACGGGCCGCCTGCTCGTCCGGCGTCCAGGCTGCCCAGGTGCTCGGCGGCGGCGAGGTCGAAGGTGCCGGGGAAGACGGCCAGCCGTTCGGCGAGGCGGCGTTCCGGCTCGTCCAGGAGGTCCCAGCTCCAGGCGACCACCGCGCGCAGCGTCTGGTGGCGGGGCAGCGCGGTGCGGCTGCCCCCCGTCAGCAGGACGAACCGGTCGTCGAGGCGGGACGCGAGCTGCTCCAGCGTCAGCGCCCGCAGCCGGGCGGCGGCCAGCTCGATGGCCAGCGGCAGACCGTCCAGACGGCGGCACACCTCGCGCACGCCGGCCTCGTTCTCGCCGGTGAGCGCGAAGCCGGGCTGCACGGCGGTCACCCGGTCGGTGAACAGCTCGACGGCGGGGTCGGGCGGCAGCGGCGGCACCGGGCAGAGCGCCTCGCCCACCAGGGCCAGCGGCTCGCGGCTGGTGGCCAGGATCCGCAGCCGGGGGCATCTGCCGAGCAGCTCCTCAGCCAGGCGGGCGACCGGGTCGAGCAGGTGCTCGCAGTTGTCGAGGACGAGCAGCACCTGGCCGGTGCCGACGACGTCGACCAGCCGCCCGATGGTGTCGCGCGCGCCACCGAGCAGAGGCGCCTGCCCGAGCACGGACAGCACCGCCTGAGGGACGTCACGGGGATCGCTCACGGACGCCAGCTCGACCAGCCACACAGCCGGCCGCCCACCGCGCGAGGCGTCACCGTTCGGAGTGTCCTCGCGGGAGACGGAGACGCCTTCCTGGAGGAGGGCCGCGGCGACCGTGGTGGCCAGGCGCGTCTTGCCCGCGCCGCCCGGGCCCACCAGCGTGACGAGGCGGCCCTGACGGAGTTGGGCACGGATGCGGTCGATCTCGCCGGCCCGTCCGACGAAGCTGGTCAGCGGGGCGCGCAGGTTGGTGCGGGCGGGCCGGACGGGCTCCGGACGCAGCAGGGCCAGGTGGATGTCCCGGAGTTCGGGGCCGGGATCGGCGCCGAGCTCGTCGGCGAGCCTACGCCTGGCCTCCTCGTAGGCGGCCAGCGCCTCGGCGTCGCGCCCTGCCGCGTGCAGAGCCTTGATGCGGGTGGCGTGCAGTCGCTCCCGCAGCGGGTGGCGGGCGGTGAGCTCGCTGAGCCGCGCGATCAGCGACGCGAGCCCGCCGCGTGCGGTGGCGAGCTGGGTGATGGCGGCCAGTTCGGCTTCGGCGTGCTCTTCGACGGCCGTCAGGCGGGCTTCCTCCAGCCGGGCGGCGTAGCCGACGGCGAAGGGGGCGCCGGCCAGTTCGCCCAGGGCGGGGCCGCGCCACAGGCGAAGGGCCGCGTCCAGCAGGCGGGCCCGCTCAGCCGGGCTGCCGGCGCGGCGGGCCTGTGCGGTGAGACGGTCGAAGTCGTGGGCGTCGGTGGCGGCGTCGAGACGGTAGCCGCCGGGGGTCGAGGCGAGCGCCGAAGGGTCGGGCAGCAGGCGGCGCAGCCGGGAGACGAGCGACTGCAGGGCGTTGGCGGGGTCGCCGGGCTGGTCGTCCGGCCACAGCGCCTCAGAGAGCTGTTCGACGGTGACGGTCTGCCCGGCCGCCAGCGCCAGCCGTGCCAGCAGCCGGCGCAGCCGGGCTCCGCCGACGGCGGGTCCGTCCACCTCCAGCGGCCCCAGGATTCCGACGCGCACACGTCCATGCTGCCACCGATCGGCGGCTCGCCCTCCGCTGGAAGTCGTTCATCGGCTGCGGCAGGTCACCTCTACGACGACGTCCTGATCTCCGCGC
The DNA here is from genome assembly GCF_040300065.1 of Nonomuraea sp. NPDC000554. Lineage (NCBI taxonomy): Bacteria > Bacillati > Actinomycetota > Actinomycetes > Streptosporangiales > Streptosporangiaceae > Nonomuraea > Nonomuraea sp. NPDC000554. Next base: position 5,223 of record NZ_JBEPDC010000038.1, read on the forward strand.
GTTCTTCCAGCGCACCCGAACCCGTCCGCGCCGCACCCACCTCTGGGGGTGCGGCGCGGTGGCGCGTTCAGGCCTGCCACTCCTCGACGCCGCCGGGAACGGGGGCGGACGGATCGTAGGGGGTGCGGGTGAAGATGAACGTGTTGAGGTCGAGGTGGTCGGCCCCCACGCGCAGCGTCTCACCGGCGTAGTAGCCGTCGAGGCCGAGCCAGGTGCCGTCGTCCTGCGGAACGAACCGGGACGTGCGTCCCTTGCCGGACGCCGGGGTGAGCGACAGGCCGCGCTCGGGCAGCAGGCGCAGCACGTAGGGGGTCGGGCCCCAGTGCCACAGGCCGGTCAGGGCCAGCAGGTCGGGGTCGGCGGCGGCGGGCCGCCACTCGTCCGGCAGGCGGGGCTCGTGCTCGTCCAGGATGGCCAGCAGGTCGGTCAGCAGCCCGTCGGACAGGCCGGAGGTGGTGTTGGCCATGAACAGCACGCCGATCCGGTCGGCGGGGTCGGCCCAGACGGTGGCCAGGAAGCCGGGCATGGAGCCGGTGTGCCCGGCCAGGCGGCGGCCGGCGTGCCGGGCGAGTTGCAGGCCCAGCCCGTAGCCGCTGGTCCAGGCGTCGCCGTCGTTGACGGTGGCGGGTTCGCGCATCTCGGCGACGGTTTCGGGGGCCAGGACCCCGCCGGTGTCGCCGGCGATGAACGCGGCCCAGCGGGCCAGGTCGAGCGAGGTGGACCAGAGCTGCCCGGCGGGCGCCATGGCCTCGGCGTCGTGCTCGGGCTCCGGCAGCAGGACGTCGGCGAACGGGTGCACGGCGTACCCGGTGGCGTGGGGTGCGCGCGGGCGCTCGGTGGTGCCGGTCATGCCGAGCGGGCCGAGCACCTCCTCCTGGACGGCCCGCAGCCAGGGCACGCCGCGCAGCCGGGCGACGACCTCGCCGAGCAGCGCGAAGCCGGTGTTGGAGTAGTGGTAGCGGCGGCCCGGCCGGTGTTTGCGGTGGCCGGGCTCCAGCCGGGCGAGCAGGTCGGCGGTGGGCAGGCCGGGCGTGCGCTCCCACCAGTCGGTGGGCGGCTCGGCGCTGAGCCCGGCGGTGTGCGACAGCAACTGGGCCAGGGTGACGTCGCCGAACGGGGTGCCCGGCAGGTGCTTGGCGAGGGGGTCGAGCAGGTCGAGCCGTCCTTCGTCGCGCAGCCGCAGCACGACGGCGGCCACCAGGCTCTTGGTGATGGACCCGAGCCGGTACTGCGTCTCGGCCGTCGGCGGCAGGCCGCCGACGCGGCCGCGCCCGCCGAACCACGCCAGTTCGCCGTCGCGGACGATCGCGGCCGTCAGCGACGGCACCCTGCACTCGGCCTGTTCGACGGCCAGCCTGCGCAGCAGCGCCCGCGCCGTCGTCTCACCCACCTGGTTCATAGGCTCCAAGCGTAGCCGTCACGGTGGATCAGCTCGGGCCCGATCAGCTCGGGCCCGATCAGCTCGGCGGTGATCGCGGCTGCCGGTTGCGGCAGAATGCTGCCCATGGCTCAGGAGCGTCCCCCAGGCAGCGAGCTGGAGGCCGTCCTCGAGCGCATCACCTACGCCAACGAGGAGACCGGCTACACCATCGCGCGGGTGGCGACCGACCGGTCCGGCGCGGAGCTGCTGACCGTGGTGGGGCCGCTGCTGGGGGCGCAGGTCGGCGAGTCGCTGCGGCTGACCGGCCGCTGGACGTCGCATCCGCGCTACGGCAGGCAGTTCGAGGTGTGGTCGTACGCCACGGTGCTGCCGGCCACGGTGCAGGGCATCCGCCGTTACCTGGGCTCGGGCCTCATCAAGGGCATCGGCCCGAAGATGGCCGAGCGGATCGTCGACCACTTCGGCACCGGCACCCTGGAGGTGATCGAGCAGGAGCCGCAGCGCCTGGTCGAGGTGCCGGGGCTGGGTCCCAAGCGGACCAAGATGATCGCGGCCGCCTGGGAGGAACAGAAGATCATCAAAGAGGTGATGATCTTCTTGCAGGGGGTCGGGGTGTCCACCTCGATCGCGGTGCGCATCTTCAAGCAGTACGGCGAGAGCTCCGTCTCCGTCGTCAGGAGCCAGCCGTACAAGCTGGCCGACGACGTGTGGGGCATCGGCTTCAAGACCGCCGACACCATCGCCCAGGCCGTCGGCATCCCGCACGACAGCCCGGAACGCGTCAAGGCGGGGCTTCGCTACACGCTGTCGCAGGCGGCCGACGACGGCCACTGCTACCTGCCCGCCCCCAACCTGGTCGGCGACGCCGTCAAGATCCTCGACGTGCCGGCCGAGCTGGTCGCCACCTGCCTGGAGGAGCTGGTCGGCGAGGAGGGGGTGGTGCGCGAGGAGATCCCCGCGGGCGAGAACGTCGTGCCCGCCGTCTACCTGCCGCCCTTCCACCGCGCCGAGCTGTCGCTGGCCTCCGGCCTGATGTCGCTGCTGCGCTCGGGGCACGACCGGTTGAAGGCGTTCGCCGACGTCGACTGGGAGCGGGCCGAGAGCTGGCTGCACGGCCAGACGGGCGCCGAGCTGGCCGCCGAGCAGCGCCAGGCGGTCCGGCTGGCGCTGACGGAGAAAGTGGCCGTGCTGACCGGCGGCCCCGGCTGCGGCAAGAGCTTCACCGTCCGCTCCATCGTGCTGCTGGCCCGCGCCAAGCGCGCCCGGGTGATCCTGGCCGCCCCGACCGGCCGGGCCGCCAAGCGGCTGGCCGAGCTGACTGGGCACGAGGCCACCACCGTGCACCGGCTGCTGCAGCTGCGTCCCGGCGGGGAGGCCACCTTCGACCGCGACAACCCGCTCGACGCCGATCTGGTGGTGGTCGACGAGGCGTCCATGCTGGACCTGCTGCTGGCCAACAAGCTGGTCAAGGCCGTCGCGCCGGGCACGCACCTGCTGTTCGTGGGCGACGTCGACCAGCTGCCCTCGGTGGGGGCGGGCGAGGTGCTCAAGGACCTGCTCGGCGCGGCCGACGTGCCCCGGGTGCGGCTGACCCAGATCTTCCGCCAGGCCCAGGAGTCGGGGGTGGTCGTCAACGCGCACCGCGTCAACACCGGCCGCCACCCGGTCCTGGAGGGGATGACGGACTTCTTCCTGTTCCCGTGCGAGGAGCCGGAGGAGATCGCCGCGCTGACCGTGGACGTCGTGGCCCGGCGCATCCGCCGCAAGTTCGGCCTCGACCCGCGCCGCGACGTGCAGGTGCTGGCTCCGATGCACCGCGGCGCGGCGGGCGCGGGGGCGATGAACATCGCGCTGCAGGAGGCGCTGACGCCGGGCAGGGAGGACCTTCCCGAGCGCCGCTACGGCGGGCGGGTCTTCCGCGTCGGCGACAAGGTCACCCAGCTGCGCAACAACTACGACAAGGGCGCGGCCGGGGTGTTCAACGGCACGGTGGGCATCGTGGTCGACATCCGTCCGGACGAGCACAAGCTCACCGTGCTGACCGACGAGGACGAGCACGTCGACTACGCCTTCGACGAGCTGGACGAGCTGGCCCACGCCTACGCGGTGTCCATCCACCGCTCGCAGGGCAGCGAGTACCCGGCCGTGGTCGTCCCGCTGGCCACCAGCGCCTGGATGATGTTGCAGCGCAACCTGCTCTACACCGCGATCACCCGCGCCAAGAAACTGGTGGTGATCGTCGGCTCGCGGCGGGCGCTGGCGCAGGCCGTGCGCACCAAGGGCGCCGGGCGCCGCCACACCAGCCTCACCCACCGCCTGTCACAGCGCTGAGACCGATACCCGCTTTTCCGCGCCGCGGCTCCCGTTAACGCCGCCGTTCCGGCGACGGGCCGTCTGACCGGTCTTCGTTACCCCTGGTTGACCTGGGGCTGGATGCAGCAAGTGATCGAAATGTGACCGAACTCTCCCAAATGATTCTGCGTCTTACATGCAGGAGCATTAAGGTTTTTAAGGGCAGATTGCTGTAATGGGGGAGAGGACCGAGTTGAACGTTGCGCCCCGTTGGAAGAAGCCTGTTGCGGGACTGGCGCTGCTGACCGCGGCCACCCTGACGGCTTCGTGCTCGGGCGGTGGGAAGCCGGGCACTGGCGACGCGGCCGCTCCGGAGGCGTCCACGTCGCAGACGCCGCAGGCGCCGACGATCAAGATAACGCCCGCACAGGGCAGTGCGAAGGTCAGCCCGGAGAAGAAGATCGTGGTGACGGCCGCCGGCGGCACGCTGGACGAGGTCGTCGTCGAGGGTGGCGGGAGCCAGGTCCAGGGCAAGTACAACGCGGACAAGACCAGGTGGGTCTCCAAGGGCCCGCTCAAGCCGTCCAGCAGCTACAACGTCTCGGCCAAGTCGGGGCCGACCAGCGCCGCGGCCACCTTCAAGACGCAGACGCCCGAGCGGGAGCTGAAGGTCGCCGACGTCACGCCGAGCGCCAAGGGGGAGACGGTCGGCGTGGGGGCGCCGATCATCGTCACCTTCAACCAGCCGGTCTCCGACAAGGCGTCGGTGGAGCAGGCGCTGGAGGTCGAGTCGGAGAAGCCCGTGGACGGCGCCTGGCGGTGGATCAACGACACGGTCGTCATCTACCGAACCGCCAAGTACTGGCCGGCCCACCAGAAGGTCACCTTCAACGCCCGCCTGACCGGCGTCAAGGGCGGCAAGGGCCTGTACGGGGTCGAGGACTACGACACCACCCTGAAGATCGGCGCCAGGGTGATCAGCAAGGTGGACGCCAAGAAGCACATGATGTACGTCTACCGCGACAACAAGCGCGTGCAGACGATGCGCATCAGCGCCGGGATGGCCACCACCCGCGAGTACACCACCACCTCGGGCGTGCACCTGACGATGGAGCGCGGCAACCCGGTGCGGATGATCTCGCCGGGCCGCAAGAAGGGCGACCCGGGTTACTACGACGTGATGATCAACCACGCCGTGCGGATCTCCAACTCCGGCGAGTACGTCCACGCCAAGGACAACGTCTGGGCGCAGGGCGTGCGCAATGTCAGCCACGGCTGCATCAACTCCCGCCCCGACCAGGCCAAGTGGTTCTACGACAACTTCCAGCGCGGTGACGTCGTCGACATCGTCGGCACCACCCGCGAGCTGGAGTGGAACAACGGCTGGGGCTTCTGGCAGCTGCCGTTCTCCCAGTGGAAGAAGGGCAGCGCGCTCTAGCCCAGCCGCTTGTGCAGGAGCATCCCGGGCCAGGAGCCGACGGTGAACGGCTCGGCCCGGGTGAATCCGCGGCTCTCGTAGTAGGCGATCAGGCGGCCGTCGTGGCCGGCGTAGCAGTCGACGCGCAGCAGGCCCACCCCACGGGCCACGGCCTCCTGCTCGGCCCAGGCCAGCAGCGCCGCGCCCACGCCGCGCCCGGCGTGGCGGCGGTCGGTGACCAGCGCCTGGACGTACAGCTCCGGCTCGGTGGCGGGCTTGACATAGTGGTTCGCCGCGCCGACGACCACGCAGCCGGCGGGCAGGCCGTCGATCTCGGCGATGCGCATGCCGTCGCCCTCGGCCCAGCCGGTGACCTGCGCGACGCGCTTGGCGTCGCCGCTGAACGGCTCGCTGCCCCACTGCCCGTTGCGCCCCTGCGACACCAGCCAGGCCACGGCGCCGTCGAGCATGTCCAGCACGGCGGCCACGTCCCGGCCGTCCCCCTCGCGGAGCTTCATGTCCGGAAGTCTATGGCTTGAGACACTTGTGACCATGTAATCGATTACATATGCTGCCGATGTAATCGATTACATGATCGGGAGCGGAGGAGCCGATGGCGCGCATCAAGGACGTGGCCGCGCACGCGGGAGTGTCCGTCGCCACGGTCTCACGCGTCCTGAACGACCATCCGTCGGTCACCGACGACACCCGCCGCCGCGTGCACGACGCGATGACGGCGCTCAACTACGTGCCCAACGCGGTGGCCCGCTCGCTGCGCACCACCGCCACCCGCACCCTCGGCCTGATCATCGGCGACATCCTCAACCCCTTCTTCACCGAGCTGGCCAGAAGCGTGGAGGACGAGGCCCGCCGCGAGGGCTTCACCGTCGTCATGGGCAACGCCGACGAGCGCGCCGACGAGCAGGACCACTACGTGCGCACCCTGCTCGAACAGCGCGTCGACGGGCTGCTCATCTGCCCGACCGCCGAGCTGACCCCGCTGGTGCAGCAGCTGGCCGAGGCGGGCGCGCCGCTGGTCTTCCTCGACCGCACCATCGACGGCCTGGACGTGCCGTGCGTGCGCTCCGACGGCTCGGCCGCCATCACCGAGCTCGTCAAGCACCTGCACGACCAGGGCCACCGGCACCTCGCGCTCGCCTCCGGGCCGTCGACGCTGTCGACCGGACGCGAACGCACCCGCGCCTTCACCGACGCCCTGAGCGCGGCCGGCCTGAGCGCGCCCCCCGAGTACGTCCGGTACGGCGACTTCCGCGAAGGCAGCGGCCGGAGCATCACCGCCGAGCTGCTCGACCTGCCCACGCCCCCCGACGCCATCTTCTTCGGCGACAACCTGATGACGCTCGGCGGCCTGGAGGAGATCCGCGCCAGGAAGCTGCGCATCCCCCGTGACGTGGCTGTCGCCTCCTTCGACGACGTCACGTGGTTCCGGCACATCGAGCCGCCCATCACCGCCATCGCCCAGCCGACCGCCGAGATGGGGCGGCGCGCCGTGCAGCTGCTGCTTCGCCGCGTCCGCCACCAGCCGGCCCCATCAACCGTCCTACCTGCGCATCTGGTGATTCGCCAATCGTGCCAGCGGAAAGGGATCATGAGGTGACCCAGGAGATTCTCAGAGCGGAGGGCCTGCGCAAGAGCTTCCCCGGCGTGCAGGCCCTCGACGGGGTCGACCTGACACTGCGGCCCGGCGAGGTGCACGTCCTGCTCGGCGAGAACGGCGCCGGCAAGAGCACGCTGATCAAGATGCTGTCCGGCGCCTACCACCCCGACGAGGGCCGCGTCCTCATCGACGGGCAGCCGGTCGACATCCGCGACGCCGGCACCGCCCAGCGGCTCGGCATCGCCACCATCTACCAGGAGTTCAACCTCGTCCCGCAGCTCACCGTCGCCGAGAACCTGGCGCTGGGGCGGCCGCCGCGCAGGTTCGGCTTCGTCGACACCCGCGCCATGCGCCGCCAGGCCGCCGAGCTGCTGGCCCGCGTCGGCGTCGACGTCGACCCCGCCGCCCCCATCGCCAGCCTCGGCATCGCCCGCATGCAGATGGTCGAGATCGCCAAGGCGCTCGCGCTCAACGCCCGCATCCTGATCATGGACGAGCCCACCGCGGTGCTGACCACCGGCGAGGTCGACAAGCTCTTCGCCATCGTGCGCCAGCTGCGCGACGCCGGCGTGGCCGTCGTGTTCATCACCCACCACCTGGAGGAGATCGCCGAGATCGGCGACCGGGTCACGGTCCTGCGCGACGGCCGCTCGGTCGCCGAGGTCGCCGCCGACACTCCCCAGAACGAGCTCGTCCGCCTGATGGTCGGCCGCCCCATCGACCAGCACTTCCCCCGCCGGCCCGCCGAGGTGGGCGAGGCGCTGCTGACCGTGCGCAGGCTCAGCCGCAGGGGCGCCTTCGACGACGTCTCCTTCGAGGTGCGCGCCGGCGAGGTCGTCGGCGTGGCCGGGCTCGTCGGCGCCGGGCGCACCGAGGTGGCCAGAGCCGTCTTCGGGGCCGACCGCTACGACTCCGGCCAGGTCAGCGTCCGGGGCGAACCCCTCGCCCGCGCGGACGTCCACGCCGCCATGCGCGCCGGGCTCGGGCTCGTCCCGGAGGACCGCAAGGGGCAGGGGCTGGTGCTCGGCGACGACGTCGCCGCCAACCTCGGCCTGGTCACCCTGCGCCAGGCGACCCGGGCCGGCTTCGTCGACCTGCGCGCCCAGCGCCGCGAAGCCGCCAAGGTCGCCGAACAGCTCGCCATCCGCATGACCGGCCTGGACCAGGAGGTCCGCACCCTGTCAGGTGGCAACCAGCAGAAGGTCGTCATCGGCAAGTGGCTCGTCGCCGACGCCGGCGTCCTCATCCTCGACGAGCCGACGCGCGGCATCGACGTCGGCGCCAAGGTCGAGATCTACCAGCTCATCAACGCGCTGACCGACTCGGGCCGCGCGGTCCTCATGATCTCCAGTGACCTGCCGGAAATCCTCGGCATGAGCGACCGGATCCTGGTCATGGCCCGCGGGCGGCTCGTCGGTGAGCTGCCCGCCGCCGAGGCCACCCAGGACGCGGTCATGGCGCTGGCGGTCACCGACGTGGAGGCAAGTCGTGTCCAGTAACACCACCGCACTCGTCCGGCGCGCACCGGCCGCCGCCTGGCTGGCCGAGAACGGTGCCCTGGTCGCCCTCGTCGCGCTGGTCGTGGCGCTGTCGCTGCTGTCGGCGGACTTCCTCAGCCTGACCAACCTGCTCAACGTCGGCGTGCAGGCCGCCGTTACGGCCATCCTCGCCTTCGGCGCCACGTTCGTCATCGTCACCGGCGGCATCGACCTGTCGGTCGGCTCGGTGGCCGCCCTGTCGGCGATCACCCTGGCCTGGACCGCCACCCACGCCGGCCTGCCCTGGCCGCTGGCCACCGTCGTCTCCCTGGCGGTCGGCGTGGCCTGCGGGCTGGTCAACGCCGCCCTCGTCGCCTACGGCAAGCTGCCGCCGTTCATCGCCACCCTGGCCATGCTCGGCGTCGCCCGCGGCCTGGCGCTGGTCATCTCCCAGGGCAGCCCCATCGCGATGCCCGAGGCCGTCTCCCACCTCGGCGACACCCTCGGCGGCTACCTGCCGATCCCCGTCATCGTCATGATCGTCATGGGCGTGGTCGCGGCCGTCATCCTCAACCGCACCTACCCCGGACGCGCCATGTACGCCATCGGCGGCAACGAGGAGGCCGCCCGCCTGTCCGGTATCAAGGTCAACCGGCAGAAGCTCGTCACCTACGCGCTGTCGGGGGCGTTCGCCGCGGTGGCCGGTATCGTGCTGGCAAGCCGCCTGGCCTCCGCCCAGCCGCAGGCCGCGGCCGGCTACGAACTCGACGCGATCGCCGCCGTCGTCATCGGCGGCGCCAGCCTGTCGGGCGGCAAGGGCCGCGCACTGGGCACCTTCGTCGGCGCGCTCATCCTGGCCGTGCTGCGCAACGGCCTGAACCTGCTGTCGGTATCGGCGTTCTGGCAGCAGGTCGTGATCGGCGTCGTGATCGCCCTGGCGGTCCTCGTCGACACCCTGCGCCGCAGGGGAACGAACTAGAAAGGGACAACACCATGCGGATTTCCGCAATCGTCATAGCGGGTGCCGCTCTCACGCTCGGCCTGGCCGCCTGCGGCTCCGACGGCGGCGCCTCCGGCGACGTCAAGATCGGCATGTCGGTGTCGACGCTGAACAACCCGTACTTCGTCCAGCTGCGCGACGGCGCGCAGGCCGAGGCGAGCAGGCTCGGCGTCCAGCTCACCGTCACCGACGCCCAGAACGACGCCTCCCAGCAGGTGAACCAGGTCCAGAACTTCACCAGCCAGGCGATGAAGGCGATCATCATCAACCCGGTCGACTCCGACGCCGCCGCGCCCGCGGTCAAGGCGGCCGACCGCTCCAGCATCCCGGTCGTCGCCGCCGACCGCGGCATCAACGGCGCCGAGGTGACCCAGACCGTCGCCTCCGACAACGTCTCGGGCGGCAAGCAGGCCGCCCAGGAGCTGGCCAAGCAGCTCGGCGGGAAGGGCGTGGTGGTGGTGCTGCAGGGCACCCCGGGCACCTCGGCCTCCCGCGACCGCGGCCAGGGCTTCGCCGACGGCATCAAGGCCTACCCCGGCATCCAGGTCGTGGCCAAGCAGCCGGCCGACTTCGACCGCGCCAAGGGCCTGGACGTGATGACCAACCTGCTGCAGTCGCACCCGAACATCACCGGCGTGTTCGCCGAGAACGACGAGATGGCGCTCGGCGCGATCAAGGCGCTCGGCGGCAAGGCGGGCAGCCAGGTCAAGGTCGTCGGCTTCGACGGCACGCCCGACGGGCTCAAGGCCGTCGAGGCGGGCACGATGGCCGCGACCGTCGCCCAGCAGCCCAGGCTCCTGGGCCAGCAGGCGCTCGACGCCGCGGTCAGGGCCGCCAAGGGGGAGGGCGTCGACAAGACGGTGGCGGTTCCGGTGAAGGTCGCCACCAAGGAGAACGCCGCGCAGTTCCAGACGTCCTGACGTTCGCAACCCGCGGCACCGGGCCTGGGGGCGCGCCACCGCCAGGCCCGGCCGCACGAGCGGGTCAGACGAGCGCCAGCTGGGGGTAGCGGGGCTCGTGCGGCGTGGGGGCCGGAGGTCCGGCGTGCAGGCCGTAGCTCTGGCACAGCTGGGCGATCTGCCCGGTGATGCGCCGCTCGTATCCTTCGGCGGGCAGACCCGCGCGGTCGTACAGCTCCTCGTAGCGCTCCACCAGGTGCGGGTGCGCCTGCGCCAGCCACTCCAGGTACCACGCGCGCGTGGCGGGCGGCAGGCGCAGCACGACCGGCTCCACCGCGCCGGCCCCGGTCGCGGCGATCCTGCGGACGGTCGCCGCGAGCTGGTCGGCGGCGTCGCTGAGCAGCGGCAGCACCGGCGCCATCAGCACCCGGCAGTCGACCCCGGCCTCCACCAGCGCGGCGACCAACTCCAGCCGGGCCTGCGCGCCGACCGCGCCCGGCTCGACGGCCCGGCGGATGCGCTCGTCGACGAACGCGATCGACACCGCCACCTGCGCTCCCGCCTGCGCCAGCAGCGCGGCGTCACGCAGCACGAGCGGGCTCTTGGTGTAGACGGTGAACGGCACGGCGGACTCGCCGAGCGCGGCGATCAGGCCCGGCATCAGGTGGTAGGTCTGCTCCGCGGGCTGGTAGCAGTCGCCGGACACGCCGACGGCGAGCGGCTCGCCGCTCCAGCGGGCAAGCTCGGCGCGCAGCCGCTCGACCGCGTTCGGCCTGACCACGATGCGGGTGTCGAAGTCGCGCCCGGCGTCGAGGCCGAACTTGCGGTGGCCGGCGCGGGCGCCGCAACCGCGGCAGGCGTTGGCGCAGCCCCGGTAGGGGGAGATCGCCCAGCGCTGGGCGATGCCCGCCACCTGCGGCACCCGTTCGATCATCGTGCGGGCCTGCGCCTCGTAGAACCCGCCGCGCAGCACCGCCCGCCGCTCGATCAGCGGACGTTCGTCTGCGGCGTCGACAAGCGGAAGCGCGTCCCAACCCACGCGGTCCAGTGGAACACGCATTCGACTGCCTTTTCAAGCGATTCCGCCGACACCACGCCCCCGGAGGGGGTCACAAGGCGCGCAGGCCCCCCATGGTGATGCCGACGCCGCGCCGAGCCGCCTTCAGGTACTTCGGTCTCCACCAGGCCGAGCTCACGCACAACCCGTCCCCCGGAGCGAGCACCAACGCGAAGCCGCCGCCGGCTCCGGCCATTCGGCCAGGGTGCACAGCCTCCCGGTCGCCAGGGCCTGGCCGAAGGTATCGGCGAAAAACGCCTCGCGTCCGGAATGACGGTTCTCTACACTGCGTGCGTGCTCAAGCCCCACTTTCCGATCGCCACCGACCGGCTGGTCCTGCGCCCCTTCACCCCCGAGGACCTGCCCGCGCTGCACGCCTACGAGTCGCTGCCCGAGGTCGCCCGCTACCTGTACTGGGAGGCCCGCGACCTCGAGACGGTACGCACCTTCCTCGACAAGAAGATCACCAGGGTCGCGCTGCTCGACGAGGGTGACGCCATCGACGTGGCCATCACCCTGCGCGACAGCGGCGAGCTGATCGGGAACTGCCTCCTCATCTGGACCAGCAAGGAGCACCGTCAGGGTGAGATCGGCTACGTCCTGAACCCCGCCCACCACGGCCACGGCTACGCCCCCGAAGCCGCCCGCGAGATGCTCCGCCTCGGCTTCGAGGGGCTCGCCCTGCACCGCGTCGTCGGCCGGCTCGACGCCCGCAACGGCGCCTCCGCCCGCGTCCTGGAGAAGCTCGGCATGCGCCGCGAGGCGCACCTCGTCGACAGCGAGCGGGTCAAGGGCGAATGGGCCTCCGAGGTCGTCTACGCCATGCTCGAGTCCGAGTGGACCCCGTGAGCATCCTGCATCTGGCCGTGGCCGCCGACTGGGCCGCCGCCCAGCCGACGGGGGAGTACCGGGTCTCCACCCTCGGCCACACCGTCGACCAGGTCGGCTTCATCCACTGCAGCCGCGACGCCGACCAGTTGCACACCGTGCACGCCGACTTCTACTGCCACGTCACCGAGCCGCTCGTCGTCCTGCGCATCGACCCCGCCGGCCTGGACGTGCGCGTCGAGGGCGGCTTCCCCCACCTGTACGGGCCGCTGCCGCTCACCTCGGTCATCGCGGTCACCCCGTACGGGGAGTTCCGCTAGCACGGGGTCCCGGGACGCCTGTCGACGGTGACCCCGCCGACCAGCCGCGACGAACTCACCGGAACACGCGCTGGCCGGCGCGCGTCACCTGAACGCCGCTCTCTTCCACGCGCCCTACCCCTTCAACGGGGAGGATTTCGCGCACTTCCTGGAGCGGGCGCCGGGAGCGATTTTGTCCTCTGATGCGTAAGTCCTGATGTAAGACCGTGCCTTGATGGCGATCTTTCATTGCGTGATCTCGCGGCGGGGGTGGGCTTCCGGCCTGTCGCCCGTGCCGGTCAGACCGGCCGGGCGGTTAGCGGCGCCGGTCCGAACCGGCGACGGTAGGCGGAGGGGGTCAGGCCGGTACGCCGCAGCATCTGGGTCCGCAGGTTGGAGGCGGTGCCGAGCCCGCTGGCCCGGGCCACCGCGTCGAGCCGGACCTCTCCACGCTCGATCAGCCGGCAGGCGTGCGCGACCCGCTCGGCGGTCAGCCACGCCAGCGGTGTGGTGCCGAGCTCGGCGCGGAAGCGGCGGTGCAGCGTCGCCGGGCTGGCCGCTGTGCGTGCCGCCAGGTCGGCCACGGTCAGCGGCTCGTGCAGCCGCTCCTGGGCCCAGGCGAGCACGGGTGACAGGGACGCGTCGGGGATCGCGGGTATCGGCCGTTCGATGAACTGGCGCTGGCCGCCGTCCCGGTGCGCGGCGAAGACCAGGCGGCGGCTGACGGCGTTCGCCACCTCGGCGCCGTGGTCGAGGCGGATCAGGTGCAGTCCGAGGTCGAGCGCCGCCGCGCTGCCCGCGGCGGTGAGCACGTCACCGTCGTCCACGAACAGCACGTCGGGTTCGAGGCGGACCGCCGGGTGGCGGGCGGCGAACAGTTCCGCCCACCGCCAGTGCGTGGTGGCGCGGCGGCCGTCCAGCACTCCGGCGGCGGCCAGGGTGAACGTGCCGGTGCAGAAGCTGACCAGCCGGGCGCCGCGCCCGGCGGCCCGCCGTACGGCCTCGAGCACCTCCGGGGCCGGTTCGACCTCGGGATCGGGCCGGTTGGGCACGATCACCGTGTCGGCGTCGTCGACGGCGTCGAGCCCGGCGATGCCCGCCATCGTGAAGATGCCGCGGTGCATCCGCACGCCTGACGTGGGGGAGCACAGCGTGAAGTCGTACCACGGCCGGCCCAGCTCGGGGCGGCGCAGCCCGAACAGCTCGGTGGCGACTCCCAGCTCGAACAGGTTGGACCCCTCGTCGACGATCGCGACGACCCGGTGCGAGGATTCACGCGACATATGCAATTCCTAGCACTCGCGGTGCCCGGCCGCGAACGGCGACCATGGCAGGGTGAACGAGAACCCGATCGACATCGACTCCGCGCTGGCCACCTTCTCCGAGCTGTGGAGCCCCCGGATCCTGGCCCGCGTCAACGACTACGACGTCCGCGTCGCCAAGGTCGCCGGCGAGCATGTCTGGCACGCCCACGACCACACCGACGAGTTCTTCCTGGTCCTGTCCGGCGAGCTGACCATCGCCCTGCGGGAGGCCGCCGGGGAACGGGTGGTCACCCTGCCCGCCGGCTCGGTTCATGTCGTCCCGCGCGGCGTCGAGCACAAACCGTCGTCCGCCGCCGGGGCCTCGATCCTCATGTTCGAGCCGACCGGCACCCTGAGCGTGGGCGACCGCCACGACGAGGTCCCGGGCCACGTCGACGCCACCACCGGGCACGCCCTCACCTGAGCGCCGTCCGCGAGGCGGCGCTCCATCAGGGCCGTGAACGGATCGCGAGCCGGGCAGGGGAATCGCAGCCGAGCAGGTTCGCGACCGGTCGGCACGTTCGCCGCCGGCGACGTGGTGATGTCGGCTCCGGCGGCGATTCCCCTGCCCGCGTCAGGCGGACCTGTCGCGGCGCTGCCGCGCGCGGCCGGGCAGCTCGCGCGGCACCAGCGTCGGGTTGACGTTGTCGAGCACGCTGGCGCGGTCGACCACCACGCGGGCCACGTCGTCGCGGCTGGGAACCTCGTACATCACGTTGAGCAGGACCTCCTCGACGATGGCGCGGGCCGCTCGGGCGCCGGTGCGGCGCAGCAGCGCCAGTTCGGCGATCGCGTCGATCGCGTCGTCGGTGAACTCCAGCCCGACGCCGTCGAGCTCGAAGAGCCTCTGGTACTGCCTGACGAGCGCGTTGCGCGGCTCGGTGAGGATGCGCGTCAGCGCCCGGCGGTCCAGCGGCCGCAGGCTCGCCACCACCGGCAGGCGGCCGACGAACTCCGGGATCAGCCCGAACTTCAGCAGGTCCTCCGGCATGGCGTGGGCCAGGACGTCCTCCTCGTCCTGGCCGGTGCCGATGGTGGCGCCGAAACCGGCGCCCCTGTGGCCGATGCGCTGCTCGACGATCTGCTCCAGGCCGGCGAACGCCCCGCCGACGACGAACAGCACGTTGGTGGTGTCGATCTGGATGAACTCCTGCTGCGGGTGCTTGCGGCCGCCCTGCGGCGCCACGCTGGCGGTCGTGCCCTCCAGGATCTTCAGCAGCGCCTGCTGGACCCCCTCGCCGGAGACGTCGCGGGTGATCGACGGGTTCTCACCCTTTCGGGCGATCTTGTCGATCTCGTCGATGTAGACGATGCCGCTCTCGGCCTTGGCGACGTCGTAGTCGGCCGCCTGGATCAGCTTGAGCAGGATGTTCTCGACGTCCTCGCCGACGTAGCCGGCCTCGGTGAGGGTGGTGGCGTCGGCGATGGCGAACGGGACGTCGAGCATCCGGGCCAGGGTCTGGGCCAGGTAGGTCTTGCCGGAGCCTGTCGGGCCGATCAGCAGGATGTTGGACGTGCCGAGCTCGACCGCCTCCTCCTGCGCCGGGTGCCGCGCCCTGCCGTACCGGACGCGCTTGTAGTGGTTGTAGACCGCCACCGACAGCGCCTTCTTGGCGCGTTCCTGCCCGACGACGTACTGCTCGAGGAACTCATGCATCTGGCGCGGCCTGGGCAGCTCCCGCTTCTCCTCCGCGGCGGATGCGCCGCGTTCCTCCTCGATGAGCTCGTTGCACAGGCCGACGCACTCGTCGCAGATGCAGATGCGGCCGGGTCCGGCGATGAGCTTGTTGACCTGCGCCTGGCTCTTGCCGCAGAACGTGCACGTCAGCTGGTTCGCGCCACCGGTGCGTGCCACTCGGAAACGTCTCCTTCAAGGGTTGCTCGGGCCGCTCGGCGGCGCGATGGGGTCGGGTCCGGCTGTCAGAGGGTGACGGGCAGCGCGGCCAGGCGCCAGGTGCCCGGGTCGGGGATGCGTGCCGCATCCCCGGAGGCGGGCTTCAGGGCGGGGAAGCGGCTCAGCAGCGCCGTGAGCGCCACCTCGGTCTGCACGCGGGCCAGCGAGGCGCCGGGGCAGAAGTGCGGCCCGTGCGCGAAGCCGAGGTGCCCCGCCGGCCCCGGAGCGCGGCCGACGTCGAGCCGGTCGGGGTCGGCGAACACGCGCGGGTCGCGGTTGGCCGAGCCGATCGCGGCCGTGACGGCCTCACCCTTGGGGATCGGCACGCCGCCGATCTCGACGTCCTCGCGCGGGTAGCGGGGGATGGTCAGCAGTTGCGGCCCGCACCAGCGCATCAGCTCCTCCACGGCGCGCGGCATCAGGCCCGGCCGCTCGCGCAGGACGGCGAGCTGCCCGGGGTGGGCGAGCAGGGTCTGCACGGCGTTGGCGACGAGGTTCGTCGGCGTCTGCCCGGCCAGGACGAGGTTCCAGACGAGGGTGACCATCTCGGTGTCGCTGAGCCGGTCGCCGTCTTCCGCCTGGACGCGGATGAGGCCGGAGAGCAGGTCGTCGCCGGGCTCGTCCGTGCGGCGCGCGACGGCCGCCCTGGCGCCGGCCACGATGCCCGGGATGGCGTCGGCGAGGGCCTGGCCGTGGCCCGCCGCGACGGCCGCGCCGTACTCGCGCCAGCGGGGCCGGTCGGAGGCGGGGATGCCGACCAGCTCGCAGATCACCTCGATGGGCAGCGGCCGGGCGAAGTGCGCCAGCAGGTCAACCGCGCCGTCCTCGACATGGCCGGGCAGCTCGTCGAGCAGGGCGTCCACGATCGGCTCGATCCGCGGCCGGAACTCGGCGGCACGCCGCGCGGTGAAGGCGGGCGAGACCAGCCTGCGCAGCCGCATGTGCTCGGGCCCCTCCATCTCCTGCATGGTGCGCATGTAGGCCTGGCAGTCGTCGGGGACGTCGGGCCGCATCATGAAGCTGGCCGCGTTGAGCTCGAAGCGCGGGTCGCTCAGCATCGCCCGCGCGTCCTCGTGGCGCGTCACGGCCCACATCGAGAAGCCGGGGGCCCGCAGCCGCGCCAGCGGCGCCTGCTCACGGGCGCGCCCGTAGACGGCGAAGGGGTCGTGCAGCAGCTCGGGGCTGGTCAGGTCGATCTCGGGGACGGTGTCCATCGCGCCTCTCCCACTTCAAATGTTGAAACCAGATGCTCTAATCATGTGAATGGCGACGGTATCTTGTATCGGGACCGACGGCAACGCGGCGAGGAGGACGATGGCCCGGCTCACCAGGGCGCAGACCCAGGAGCGCAACCGCGCCAAGGTGCTGGCCGCGGCCAGGGACGAGTTCACCACGCGAGGCTTTCGCGACGCCAGGATCGACGACATCGCCGACCGCGCCGAACTCACCCGCGGCGCGGTCTACTCCAACTTCCCCGGCAAACGCGCCCTGTACTTCGCCGTCCTGGCCCAGGACGCCGAGCGCGCCGCCGACCCGCCGCACCCGGAGCCGGGCCGCACCGCCCGCCAGGCGCTCGGCGCGTTCGCCCGCGCCTGGGTCGCCCGGCTGCCCCTGGCCACCGACCAGCAGTACGGCCCGGCCCGGCTCGGCGTGGACCTGATGCCGGAGGTCCTCGCCGACGAACGCACCCGGCGGCCCTTCGCGCAGCTGACCAAGCTCCAGGCGATCCTGCTCGGCCTGGCCCTTGAGCGGCTGAGCCCCGGCGGCCGCCTGGTACGGGTCGCCGAGACCGCGCTGACGACCCTGCACGGCGCGAGCCGGCTGGCCGCCGCCGCGCCCGGCTTCCTCGAACCCTTCAACGTCGTCAGGGCCTGCGAGCAGCTGGCCGAACTCGACCTCGGCGACGTGTGGCAGCCCGCGCACCTGCCGCACGTCCCCCGGGCGCGACCCGCCGCCGAGCCGTGGTCGCCGCCGCCCGCGCTCGACGCCGTCCGCGGCGAGCCCGCGCGGCTCATCGGCGACGGCGTGGTCGCGATCCTCGGGCTGCACCGGCTGGGCGCCGTGGAGGAAGCGGTGCGCGCCTCGCCCCCCGGCGCCGCCGTCACCGCCGTCCTGGTCACCAGCGCGCCCGACGAGCTGGCGCCGCTGACCCGGCTGCTGCTCGCCGAACTGCGCGCCTTCCTGCGCCAGGCCTTCCCGCCGGCGGCCTTCCCGCAGCTGCAGGTGGTCTGCGACGAGCCGGGCGTGCTCGCCGCCGCGGCCGGCGTTCCAGCCGTCAGCGACGAGACCGAGACCGCCGTCCGCGTCGAAGGCCGGCGGATCGTCGCCCGCGCCGACGGCTACGGCGCCTGCCACGCGGCCGCGTCCAGCCAGAGCGCGCCGGTCAGACGCCAGGCGTAGGCGGTGATCACGATGGTCTTCTGCATCAGGACGCCTCCCCGGACATGACGGGTTCGTGGTGGACGGCCGGCGCCTGGTGGCGTCCTGGCAGCAACGGGACGGCGGCGAGAACGACCGCGATCACGGCGACGACGAGCCAGAAGACGCCGTGGAAGCCGGCGATCGGATCGCCGGAGGTCTGCAGGACGAGGGTGACCAGGGCGACGCCGAGCGCCGCGCCGAGCTGGTTGAGCATGTAGAGCACGGAGCTGCCCTGCGCCACCATGGGGGGCGGCAGCGTGCGGTAGAGCGACCCCATCGTCGGTGCGCTGAAACAGCCCATGCCCAGGCCGATGGTCAACGCCGCCAGCGCGGGCCACTGCTCGGGGGTTTCGGCTCCGATCCAGGTGAAGGCCAGTGCGCTGAGCCCGGCCAGGACCGCGCCGCCGACGGCCAGGCCGCGGGCGCCGAGCCGGTCCGACAGCCGTCCCGCCACGGGCATGGCGATCGCGCCGCCCAGGCCCGCCGGCGCCATCAGCAGGCCGGCGGCGAGCACGCCGTGCCCGTGCGCCTGCTGGTAGTACAGCGGCAGCGCGAACAGGGTCGCGAAGTTGGCCAGGCCGCCCAGCCCCATGATGGTGACGCTCGCGGTGAACCCTCGGCCGGCGAACAGCCGCACATCGATCAGCGGCGGCGTGCGCCGGGAACCGAGCGCGCGGACGGCGTAGCCGATGAGCAGCACGACGCCTCCGGCCAGCGGAACAAGCGCCTGAAAGGCGGTGAACGTCCCTTGCTCGGCTGTCTGTGACAGGGCCAGGATCAGCGCGGCGAAACCGGGCGCGAGCAGGGCCAGCCCCAGGACGTCCAGCCGTGCCCGCGGCTCGCGCCCGGCTGGGGGGCCGGCGGGCACCACGCGCAGGGCGGACAGGTAGGCGATCAGGCCGACGGGCACGCTGAGCAGGAACATCCAGCGCCACGACAGGCCGTTGAGGACGGCTCCGCCCGCGATCGGCCCCAGCACCGGCCCCAGGGACAGCACCACGCCCATCAGTCCCATGACGCGTCCGGCGCGCTCCGGCCCGGCGGCGCGGGCCAGCAGGATCAGCACGAGCGGGTCGAGGATTCCGGCGCCGGCGCCCTGCAGGGTGCGGAAGGCGATCAGGCTGCCGACGTTCCAGGCCAGCCCGGCGGCGAGGGAGCCCGCGACGAACAGCGCCAGGCCGGCCAGCCACAGCCGCCTGCCGCCGAATCTGTCGACCGCCCAGGTGGTGAAGGGGATGGTGGCGGTGACGGCCAGCAGGAAGCCGGTGGAGGCCCAGCCGACCGTGCTGAGCGAGGTGTCGAACGCCGCGGCCAGGGTGTCGGTGGCGACGGCGGCCATCGTGCTGTTGAGGATGCCCAGCAGCCCGCCGAGCAGGACCACGCCGATCATCCCGAGCAGTCGGGGATCCAGCCGGTCGTCCGGCTTCATTGAACTCATGGGTTCAACATAACGTACTGGTTTATATAGTTGAACTCGTCGGTAAAGTACTCCGGTTTGTTACCAAGCAAGCGCTACGATCGTGCGATGCGATGGTCGGTGTCAGCCGCCAGGTGGAGGTCGAAGCCATCGGGCCGGAACTGGCCGTGGATGGCCGGCCAGATAGCCGGGGCGGGGATCGCGGGCTCGTTCATCGGTCCCTGCATCTACGTCGTCCTCGTCTTCATCCTCGGACTGGGCCCGATCGTCCTGGTCTTCGCCGCACCCGCCGGGATCGCCGTCCTGTACGCGGTGGCGCGCGTGACAGCGCGCGGTTCGCCGATGACGGCGACCCACGGTGGCAGTGTGCTGTGGGCGGCCGCGGTCCTGGTTCTCGGCGTGATCGGCTGGGCCGCCGGGGCGTCGGCCCTGTCCAAACTGGGGTGGGCGGTGGGTTCGTCCCTGGTGTCGTCGCTGCTCAGCGCGGTTCCGTTCGCGCTGGCGGCGGCGCTGTGCGCGGGAGGGTGGACGTCGATCGTCTCCATCGTCCTGACCATCGCGCTGATCCTTACGGGCTGCTCCTGAAGGGTCGTGCGGGGGCGACTCCAGGATGGCTCGATCGCGTGCCGGTAGGGTCACGGCATGCCTGATCACCGTTTCGAGCTGGTCTGCGAGATCGAGCCGCCCACCCGTCCCGACCTGACGCGGGTACGCCACCAGATCGGCGTGCTGAGCCCGGTGGCCGACTCCTTCCTCATCCCCGACAACCACATCGGGCGGGCGACCGTGTCGAGCGTGGCGGTCGCGCACGAGGTGCAGGCGATGGGCGCCCGCGGCATCGCGTGCCTGAACTCGCGCGACCGCAACCTGCTCGGGCTGCGCAGGGACCTGCTGACGGCCGCCGCCTACGGGGTGGAACGGTTCCTGTTCGTCTACGGCGACAAACCCACCGCGGGCGGACGCACCAGCGAGCTGACGGTGCGAAGCATGATCGAAGAAGCGCGCGGCACGGCCGGTGACCCGGCCTTCGCCGGCAGCCCGTCCTTCCAGGTCGGGGTCACGTCCGGGCTGCGTCCGGTGCCCGCCTGGAAGCGCGCGGCGGACTTCGTGTTCGTCCAGGTCAGCTACTCGATGGAGGCGCTGCTTCGCTGGCGCGAGAGCGTCAGCCTGGACGTCCCCGTCTACGCCGGGGTGATGGTGCTGGCCAGCGCGGGCATGGCCCGCAATCTGGCGGCCGCCATCCCCGACATCGACATCCCCGATCACCTGGTCGAACGGGTGGAGCGTGAGCGCGACGCCGGGGTGGAGGCGGCGTGCGAGCAGGTCCTGGCCATCCGCGACAGCGGCGCCTTCGACGGCGTGCACCTGGTGCCGGTCAGCCGGTACCGGCAGGTCGCGGCCCGTCTCGAACACGCCTGGTGAACCGTTGCGGCCCGGGGCGGACCGGCCGGCCTGTCAGTCCGGCTGGGCGTCGTGGACGACGAGGGCCAGCTGGACGCGGTTGTCGAGCGACGCCTTGGTGAGGATGCGCGAGATGTAACCCTTGACCGTCCCGACGCTCATGTGCAGCTCCGCGGCGATGACCGCGTTGGCCTTGCCCTGGCCGACCGCCAGGGCGACCTCGCGCTCGCGCTCGCTGAGCCGGGCGAGCACCCGCCGGGCGTCGGCGCGGCGGCGGTCGTCCTCCTCGGGAAGCAGGTGAGCGATCAGCCGCCGGGTGACGCTGGGCGACAGGATGGGCTCCCCGGCCACGACCCGGCGGACGGCGTCCACGATGCCCTCCGGCGGGGTGTCCTTGAGGAGGAAGCCGCTCGCTCCGGCGCGCAGCGCCCGGAAGACATGGTCGTCGGCGTCGAAGGTGGTCAGAATGATGACCTCGGGCGGATCGGGACGCAGGCGGAGCCGGCGGGTGGCCTCGATGCCGTCCAGACCGGACATGCGGATGTCCATGAGCACCACGTCGGGGCCGTGGGCGTCGATCGCCGCCGGGACGTCGCCACCGTCGGCCACCCCGGCGACCACCTGGAGGTCGGCCGCGCCCTTGAGCATCAGCGTCAGGCCCGCGCGCACGAGGGCGTCGTCGTCGGCGATCAGCACGCGGATCGGCATGCGCGGCTCGCTCACGAGGGCCATGGTAGCCACACGGCCAGCAGGAAGTCCTCGCCGGCCGCGCCGCCGTGCTCCAGCCGCCCGCCCGCCAGCGCGGCCCGCTCGGCCAGCCCGACCAGCCCCGCCCCTGCCGCTTGCGCGCCTGCTTCCGGCCCGCCCATCCCTGACAGGTCCGTGCCGGGTGCGAACGTGGCGGGAAGCGGGTTGCGGACCTCGATCGTCAGGCCGGCGCCGGACGTCCCGGACAGCCCCACGGTGACCGGGCTGCCCGGGGCGTGCTTGCGCGCGTTCGTCAGGCCCTCCTGGACGATGCGGAAGGCGGCGCGGGCGGTGGCGTCCGGCAGGGCGGAGAGCCGCACGCCGTGATCGTCCAGTTCGACGCGCATCCCGGCCCGCCGGCACTCCCGCACGAGAGATGTCAGATCGCCGCCGTGCAGCACCGGCGCCTCGCGGAGCACCGAGATGACGGCGCGCAGCTCCTGCAAGGCCAGGTGCGCGCTCGACCTGATCACCTGTGCGGCCTCGGCGACCTCGGCCGGGTCGGCCCGCGCGTTGAACTCCAGCGCGCCGGCGTGCAGCGCCAGCAGCGACAGCCGGTGCGCGAGCACGTCGTGCATCTCGCGGGCGATGGCCAGCCGCTCGGCATGGCGGGCCTGCTCGGCGCGCTGCCGCTGGTCGGCCTCGGCGCGGCGGGCGCGCTCGGCCAGCGTCAGCACCAGGTGACGGCGGGTGCGCGCCAGCATGCCCCAACCGGTCAGCGCCCCGCCGAACAGCACCCCGACCAGCGCCCAGACCGGATACGGGGCCAGGCCGGGAGGCCGCCAGGCGAACCTGGCCAGCGTCGCGGCCACGTCCGCCGCGCCCACGGCGATCGCCACGGCCGGCCGCCGGTAAAGGGCCGTGATCAGCGTGGCGATCCCGGCCGCCACCGAGGCCGACGCGGCGGGCACCGACAGCACGATGATCGCCAAGGCCGCGGTGGCCGGCCACCTGCGGCACAGCCACAGCGCCGCGCACGCCAGAGCGCCACCGACCACGTCGGCGACCAGGTACCAGCCCGGCGGCGGGACGCTCGCGGTGAGATCGCCCCCGACGACGGCGACCGCTGCCACGAGCGCGCAGGTGAAACCGCCCGCCGCCACCATCCGGTCCCGCCGCGACCGCATCGGCCCGGGACGCAGGTCCTCCGCGCTGGCCAGGAACATAGCCGCAGAGCGTACCCGGCCGGCGCGTCACCCGGCAGCAACCCTGGTCGCCACCGCGACCGACCAAAGTTGCCACGCCTCCGGAATCCAGACCCTGGCGTGCCTGGAGTCCGGGGCGTCCCAGGACCGGGGCGTCCCAGGACCGGGGCCGCGCAGACCGGTGGGCTGGGGCAGGTCACACTCCGGGCCGGCGATCGTCGAGGACCCGGTTGCCGTCCTCGTGCTCCATGGCGGCGGAGGACGGGGCGCGACGGCCGGCCACGGCTTGCCGGGTCTCCTCGGCGACCAGGTCGGCGTTGATCGCCGCCGCCGCGCGCATACCGGCGTTGGCGGACCCGATGACGGTCTCCGCGGGGTTGGCGACGTTGCCCGCCGCCCACACGCCGGGCACCGCCGTGGCACCGGCCGCGTCGGTGGGAACGTAGGTGCCGATCACGTGTCCGTTCATCTCGAACTCGCTCGCCGCCAGCCCCAGACCGGACAGGGCGGCAGTGCGCGCAGTGACCTGCGGGGCCGCCACCAGGGCGCGGACGGGGACGGTGCGCCCGCCGGCGAGGACGACGCCGGTCAACCGGTCCCCGTCCACCCGAAGGGCTCGGACCGCACCGTCGACCACCGCGACCTCGCGGGCGGCCAGCTGCTCGCGGGCGTCCTCGCCCGGCTCCGGCCCGGTGTGGAGGAACAGGGTCACGTCCACGCTCCACTGCCGCCACAGCAGCGCCTGCTCCACGCCCGCCGGCCCGGTGGCCAGCACACCGATCGCCTGGTCGCGTACCTCCCAGCCGTGGCAGTACGGGCAGTGCAGCACCTCGCGCCCCCACCGTTCGGCCAGCCCGGCGATCCCGGGCAGCTCGTCGGCCAGCCCGGTGGCCACCAGCAGACGCCGGCCGCGCGCCGAACGGCCGCCCTCGAGGTCTACCCGGAAGTCGCCGTCAGCCAGGCGCCGAGCCGCCACCACGGCGCCTTCGACGAGGTGACCGCCGTACCCGGCCATCTCGCGGCGGCCCATGGCGAGCAGCTCTCCAGGGGGTCTGCCCTCGCCGCCCAGGTAGTTGTGCACTCCTGCCGCCGGGGCGTTGCGCGGCTGCCCGGAGTCGACGACCAGCGCCGAGCGCCGCGCACGCCCCAGGGTGAGCGCCGCGCTCAGCCCCGCGGCGCCTCCTCCGATCACCACGACGTCATACCGCTGCTCCCCGTCGTCGGACGTGCCGGCCGAACTGAATCGCCGTTGCTGCTGCTCGGTCATGCCGTATGCCTCACTGTTCGGGTACTCGCTTCCGGCGGGCAGCATCGGCCGGGACGAGACGGTTCGGCAAGATTCCTTGCCGAACCAGCAAATGATCTGACCCCTGCGGGTTTGCGGCCGAAAGCGCGAGAAGGGCCTCCCCGGCGATGACGACCGACACCATGGGGACGTCAGGCCTCGTGGGCGTCGAACTGACGGTCAACCCGCCCAGACGATCTCGTAGACCGCCACGGTACGGCGAGGCCGGTCGACGTAGAAGGCGGCGAGGCCGTAGTCGCCGAACATCACCTCGCGGTAGTTCAGATCGTCCCGCTGTCCGGTGCCGGAGTTCTTCCAGGGGTCCTCGCCCACCTTGGCCAAGGCCTCGACGAGCGTGAGGAAGGCCGCTTCGGGAAGTCCGGGGATCTGGGCCGATCCGCTCGCGTGGAAGATCACGCGATAGTTCACCCGGCCTGGCCTCCGGCGCGCCGGGTCATGGCGTCGGCGAGTGTCATGCCGGGAAGGGGCGTGGCGACGTCCTCGGCCGGGGCCCACGGGCCGCCGGCACCGGTACGGGCCTCTTCGGCGCGCCGGTCGTGACCTGGGCGGGAGTACATCACCGCGCGCAGGTGCCAGCGCTTCAAGACCTGCTGAAGCTCGCGGTAGCGCCACGTTTCGTGCGCGGCCGCGACCATCGCGGCGCGGTAGTCGTTCATGAACTGCTCGTGGTGACGCTCGGGCAGGCGGCCCAGGATGTCGTCGGGGTCGTACCCGACGCCGTGCGGCTCGGCGGGCTGAGCTGACACGGGGGGCCTCCTGTCTGATCGCCTGGCGTGTGCGGTTTCAGCGTACTGCCACCGGGGGCGGTCGGCAGGGTCCGCGCCTTCACCGTCTCCACCGGGGGCGGTCGGCGGGGTCCGCGCCGCCGCCACCGAGGAGACTGCCGGCGCCAACCGTCGTCGCGGTCGAAGGTGACGGAGGTTGTCACGGACTGGTCTTCCGGCAGCAGCGGCGGATCGCGTCCCCGCGCGACCGTGGGCCCATGACGACAACCGACTCCAAGGCGCGCGGCCGGTGGGCCGCGTTGCTGCTCGCGGTGATCACTCCGGTCGTCGCCGAGCTGACGCTGGGCAACCCGCCGCTCAGCCAGGTCTGGCTGATGCTGGTGTGGGTGCCGATCTACGGCGCGGGCACCGTGCTGATCCGCGAGCTGGTACGCCGACGTGGCCGGGGCTGGCCGGCGATCCTGCTGCTCGGTGCCGCCTACGGCATCGTCGAGGAGGGCCTGGTGCTGCAGGCGCTCAGCAGCCCGACCCTGTACGGCGCGGCGGGCTGGGCGCCCAGGATTCTCGGCCTGAACAGCGCCTACACCGAGCTCAACATCCCCTATCACGCGGTTTTCAGCGTGACGTTGCCGATCCTGCTGGCCGATCTGCTCTTCCCGGGGCTGCGGCAGCGGCCCTACCTGGGCAGAACCGGGCTGGTGGTCGCCGGCGCGGTGTTCGGGCTGGGCGGGGTGCTGGTGCGGTCGAGTGTGACGGCGTTCATCGACCCCGGTTACCAGGCGCCGCCCGCGGTGGTGGCGGGCTGCTCGGTGGCCGTCGCGCTGCTCGCGGTGACGGCGCTGGCGCTGACGCCGCGGCTGCGTCCAGCGACGCCGGAACAGGCTGCGCGGGAGCAGGCCGCGCGGGAACGGCTCGCATCGGGACGAGCCGCGCCTCGCCTGTGGATCGTGGGCGCCCTCGGCGGCGTGGCCGGTTTCGGCTATCTCGCGCTGCTGTTCCCGTTCGGCGGGTCCACCCAGTCCGCCTTCACGCACGGCGGCTGGGTGGCCGTGCCGATGCTGGCCGCGGCGGCGCTCGCGGCGGCCGCGTTCTGGCTGGTACGCCGCTGGACGTCCGCGGACGGGTGGAGCGACCGGCACAGCCTCGCCCTGGCCGCGGGCGCCCTGCTGGCGCACACCGCGTTCGGGCTGGTCGCCAACGCCGAGACCGTCGCCGACCGGGCCGGCCTGGCCGCCCTCGGCGTGGTCATGGCCGCTGCGCTGGCACTGCTCGGCCGCCGACTCCGCCCAGCCGGCCACGCACACAGGCTCTGACAGCCGTCGGCTCCGCCTGGCCGGGCACGCGCGCGAGCTCTGACGGCCGCCGGCCCGGTGGAGCTTCGGGAAGGCGTCCCGCGATACGGGCCAGGCGTGGAGCGGCTCACCGGCGCCGGCCCTTCTGGCGGATCTTGATCTGCCGCATGTCCGTGACCGCGACCCGCAGGAGGTGGTAGGCGTGGCCGTGCGCCTCCAGCGCCGCGACGGCCTTACGGGTGGCCTCGGGCTCGCCGTCGTCGGGGCCGGCGGGCGCCTGGCAGCGGAAGGTGAACGCCGAGAAGCTCCCGTCGTGGGTGAAGGTTCCCTCCTCGGTGAACGCGGCACCGCCGGCGACCTGGACGGCGGCGCGCCCGGCGTCGTCCAATCCGTCGAACTTGCCCCAGATCATCACTCGGAACACGGTCAGTCCTTTCGTATGGCGTAGGTGAGCATGCGCTCGCCGAGCATGTCCTCGACGGCGTCGAGCAGTTCCAGCACGGCCTCGGCGATCGCGTCGGAGCGCTGGCCCGCCGAGGTGCGCCGGCCGATCTCCTGCAGCACCAGGGAGTGCAGCGAGCCGAGTTGCCAGGCCACCACGCGGGGCAGCGGGTCGCCCGGCGCGGCGCCGGTCTCCTCGGCGAGCGTGGCGGCGAGCGCGTCGGTCATCTGGTAGCTGAGCTCTTCCAGCCGGGCGGTCAGCGTGGGGGCGGCCCGCATCATCTCCAGGAAGCGGCCGAACCCTTCGGTCAGCCCGAGCCTGCGGTCGCGGCGGCGCGCCTCCTCGCGCAGGTGCTCCAGCACCGCCCGCGCGGCGGGCATACCGGGCGGGCGGGCGCGCACGATGTCGGCGAGCCGCTGAGGGGAGGCCTCGTCCGGCGGCAGGACGAGGTCCTCCTTGGCTTCGAAGTAGTTGTAGAGCGTGTTGACCGACACCTCCGCCGCCGCGGCGACCTCGGCGATGGTGACGTGGTCGAAGCCGCGCTCCACGAACAGGCCGGTGGCCACCTCGGAGATGCGCTGGCGCGTCTGCCGCTTCTTGCGTTCCCGCAGCCCCTCTGTCATGGCCAGAAGTCTAACCGCACTGCAAACATTAAGTCGATTGCAAGTTTGCTATGGACTGTGTTTTTATCGTCGCCATGTCCACACCCGTCATCCACGCCCAGGGCCTGACCCGGACGTTCCACCTCAAAACCGGCCCCGTGCACGCCGTCCGCGGGATCGACCTGACCGTCGAGCGCGGCGAGATCCTCGGCTTCCTCGGCCCCAACGGGGCGGGCAAGACCACCACCCTGCGCATGCTCACCACCCTGCTGCCGCCCAGCGGCGGGCAGGTCGAGATCGCCGGGCACGACCTGCTGCGCGACCCCATGGGCGTGCGCCGCCGGATCGGCTACGTGGCCCAGTCGGGCGGCCTGGACCCGGCCTGCGACGTCCGCGAAGAGCTGATCACCCAGGGCCGTCTGCACCGCCTGCCGAAGGGCGCGGCACGCGAGCGCGCCGAGGAGCTCGCCCGCGACCTCACCCTGCTCGACCTCATGGACCGCCCCACCGCCGCCCTGTCCGGCGGCCAGCGCCGCCGCCTGGAGATCGCGCTCGGCCTGGTCAACCACCCCGAAGTGGTCTTCCTGGACGAGCCCACCACCGGGCTCGACCCCGGCAGCCGCGCCGAACTGTGGGACCTGATCCGCCGCATCCGCGCCGAACGCGGCACCACGATCTTCCTCACCACCCACTACCTGGACGAGGCCGACGCGCTCGCCGACCGCATCGTGGTCGTCGACGCCGGGACGATCGTCGCCGAAGGCTCACCCAGCGACCTCAAGACCCGCTTCACCGGCGACCCCGCCGCCAGCCTCCAGGACGCCTTCCTGTCCATCACCGGCCGCACCACGGCCGACGACCCCATCGCCATCTGACCCGCCGACCACCCCGCCGACCACCCCCCGCCGACCACTCAAGGCAGAGCCATGACCCTTCTCACCGACACCGGCGTCATCTTCGGCCGCTACCTGCGTGCCACGATCCGCTCCACGACCAACCTGCTGTTCGGCATGCTCCAGCCGCTGCTCTTCCTGGCGCTGTTCGGCCCGCTGCTGACCAGGCTCGACCTCGGCGTCAGCGGCTCGTCCTGGCAGAACCTGGTGCCAGGCGTGCTCGTCCAGCTCGCCCTGCTCGGCGGCTCCTTCGTGGGGCTCGGCCTGCTGATGGACCGCAACCTCGGCGTGATCGACCGCATGCGGGTCACGCCGGTCAGCCCGCTGGCGCTGCTGCTGGGCCGCGTCCTGCGCGACGTCGTCCAGCTCGTCGTGCAGTCGGTCCTGCTCGTCCTGCTGGGCCTGGCCTTCGGGCTGCGCGCCCCGCTGCCCGGCGTGCTGATCGGGCTGACGTTCATCGCCGTGCTCGCCGCGGCCCTGTCGGCGCTGTCGTACGGGCTGGCCATGAACGTCTCGACGCCGCCGGAGTTCGCCGCCATCGCCAACACGGCCGGCATGCCGCTCATGCTGCTGTCGGGCCTGCTGCTGCCGATGAGCCTCGCCCCCGGCTGGCTGGACGCCGCCTCCCGCGTCGTCCCGTTCCGCTACACCGTCGACGCCGTACGCCAGGTGTTCCTCGGCCACTACGCCAACGGCACCGTCGCCGCCGGGGCCGCCGTCACCCTGGCGCTGGCGCTGGTCTGCCTGCTGGGCGGCGCCCGCCTCTTCCACCGGCCGCGCGCCTGACCCGCCCGCCGGCTGGCACCCGGCGTGGATTCGGCTCCGGCCGAATCTGTCGCGCGCTCCCGTCGCCCGGCCGCACCGTGGTCGGCATGACCACGCTCTCTCGCGGCGCGAGCGCCCTGTTCGGCGGGCTTCCCACCGTCTTCTGGCTGCTGTTCTGCGGCCAGCTCGTCAACAGGTTCGGCGGCGTGGTGCTGCCCTTCCTCGTCTTCTACCTCGGCGGACGCGGCTACGCCCCCACCGAGATCGCCACCGTGATGGCGGTCTACGGCCTGAGCGGGCTCGCCGGGCAGGCCCTGGGCGGCTACCTCGCCGACCGGTTCGGCCGCCGGATCACGCTGGTCGGCGGGCTGCTGTCCACGGCGGCCTGCCTGACGATGATCGGGCTGGCGGGCAACCTGGCCTGGCTCGTCGCGTCCGCGGCCGCGCTCGGGCTGGCCGGCGACGTGTACCGGCCCGCCGCCTCCGCGCTGGTGGCCGAGATGACCCCGGCCGAGCAGCGGCCCAAGGCGTTCGGGCTCATGCACTGGGCGTTCAACGTCGGCGCCGCCCTGTCGGGCGCGGTCGCCGGGCTGCTGCTGGCCCACGGCTACTGGATCCTGGTCGTCCTGGACGCCGCCACCAGCGTGACCTTCGCCGTCATCGTGGCCGTCGGGGTGCCACGCGACCGCCCGAGCCCCAGGCGGCGCCGCGAGCGGATCGGCTACGCCGGCGCGGTGCGCGACCGCCTGCTGCTCGGCGTGGTGGCGCTGATCGCGCTCGGCTTGACCCTTTACACCCAGGTCCGGATCGGCCTGCCGCTCGAGCTGACCGCCGACGGCCTGCCGCCGTCGCTGTTCGGGCTGCTCATCACGCTCAACGCGGCCCTCGTCGTGATCTTCCAGCCGATCGCGGTGGCGTGGCTGTCGCGCTTTCGCCGCCTTCCCGTCCTCGGCCTGTCGATGGCGCTGCTGGGCGCGGGCCTGGCGCTGAGCGGCCCGGCCACCGAGCCCTGGCAGTACGTCGTGACCGTGGCGCTGTGGTCGGCGGGCGAGATCGGCATGGCCGCCTTCGAGGTCACCGTCATCGCCGACATCACCCCGGACGGCTCACACGGCACCTACCAGGCCATGTTCGGGTGGGCTGATGCGATCTCCAGGTTCGGCGGGCCGATCGCCGGGGCCGCGCTCTTCGGGGTCTCGGCCCTGTGGGCGGCCTGCGCGGCGGGCGGGGTGCTGTGCGCCGTGCTCGCCTTCGCGCTGCTGCCCGCCTTCACCCGGCGCACCACGTCTCCATCGCCGCCCCCGGCTACCGTGGTCGCCGCGACCGAGGAGGCCGTCCACCGCTCCTCCTGACCGGCCAGGGCCCGCCCGCCGACCTGGCGGGGGCGGCCACCTCCGGTTCCCGCGATCAGTCGCCTCCGAGCAGCGCCGTGGCCATCTGCTGGACGGAACGGGTGAAGCGGCGGGGATCGCCGGGCGATGTCAGGTGGCGTATCAGGTCGCCGTCGAAGACGGCGAGCACGGCGTGGGCCAGGAAGCCGGCGTCGAGGTCGGGGCGACCGTCGGCGAACAGGTCGCTGAGATGGCGGTGCCAGAACCGGTAGCTGGGGTCCGCGTACTTGTCCTCGGCGCAGGCCTGCTCGTGCGCGGCCAGCAGGACGGCGTTGCGTTCGGCGATCGCGCCGAGCCCGTCGAGGAAGGCGAGCAGCCGCTGCCGGGCGGGCGCTCCGGGCCCGAGGGGCGGGGGGCCGTGCGTGACGGCGTCACGCAGTTCGCGGGACCTGTCCTCCAGCAGCGCCTGCAGCAGTCCGGCGCGGCTGCCGAAGCGGCGGAACACGGTGCCCTTCCCGACCCCGGCCAGGGCGGCGACGCGGTCGAGTGACACGTGCTCGCCGCCGCCTTCGTCCAGGAGCCGCTCGGTCGCGCGCAGCACCGCCCGGCGGTTGCGGACGGCGTCGGCGCGTTCGGTGCGCTGTTCGGCCATCGTGAGCACCCTTTCTGCGGACTGTCGGTCCGGATATGTTACCGTGCATCAACCGGACCGGCAGTCCGGATTTTTCGTCCCTCCAGCAGAGGAGTTCTCCGTGGACATGCGCGCGCTCGTCGTCGATCCCGGCGCCCCCGGCTCGCTGCGTCTCGGCACCGCCCCCGAACCCCGGCCGGCCCCGCACCAGCTCGTACTGGACGTCCGGCACATCTCGCTCAACCGCGGCGAGGTGGCCTTCGCCGGCCGGCGACCGCCCGGGACCGTGCACGGCTACGACGCCGCCGGCGTCGTCGTGCGTGCCGCCCAGGACGGCACCGGCCCAGCCGTGGGCACCACAGTCGCGGCGTTCGGCGCCGGCGCGTGGGCACAGCGGATGGCCGTCGACACCGGCGCGGTGGCCGAAGTCCCCGGCAAGGTCGACCTGGCCGACGCCGCCGCGCTGCCGATGGCCGGCATCACCGCGCTGCGCACGCTGCGCTCCCGCTCCATCCTCGGCCGGCGGGTGCTGATCACCGGCGCGGCCGGGGGAGTCGGACGTTACGCGGTCCAGCTGGCGGCCCTGGGCGGCGCCCACGTCATCGCCTCGGTGGGGTCGGCGGCCCGCGCCGACGGCCTGACCGAGCTGGGCGCCCACGAGGTGGTCATCGGCCTGGAGGGCGTCGATCAGCCGGTCGACCTCATCCTCGACAACGTCGGCGGACCGCAGCTGGCCGCCGCCTGGCAGCTGCTGGCACCCGGCGGGGGAGTGCAGAACATCGGCTGGGCCTCCGACGAGCCGGCGGTCTTCGAGCCGTACTCGCTGTTCTTCGTCGGCCCGGCCAAGACGATGAGCACCTTCGGCGACGTCCACGAGGTCGGGCCCGACCTCGCCACCCTGCTCACGTTCACCGCGGACGGCAGGCTCTCACCGGAGGTCGACTGGCGCGGCTCCTGGGAGCGCGTCACCGAGGCCGCCCAGGCGCTGCTCGAGCGACGCATCGCGGGCAAGGCGGTCCTGGACGTGGAACCGGCGAAGGCCGCCTGACCCGCCCCCGGGCAGGCACGGCGCCCGGCACGACCAGAAGCTCTGCACGCTGTTCGACATCCGGTCCTCCTGGGACGGATGGAGGGGACCGGTGGAGGCGTGCGCCGCCACCCGGTATCCGAGCCGGTGCGCCTCCTCGACCAGCGCGGCCACCTCCCTTTCCGTCAGCTGCCCGTCCGCACATCAAGGGCGCTCCACCGCCCGGTTCGCCGGGCCTGACACGCTCACCTGCCCCGCGCTGCCGGGACGCGCCTGATCGCGTCCCGGCAGCCTCACCCGGGCCGTTCCGGATCAGCACGAGGAGTCCCGCCCGCGTGAGTCTGCGCATCTCCAAGCGTTGCCACGGAAGTTCGTCCAGGCCCACAATCGCCGCCCCTGTCACGTGTGGTTGGCTCATCGGCATGGAAAGAACCGCCGACACCGCTTTGCCCGAGTCGCCGCACCGCGCTGCCGCCATCACCCGGTTGCTCCGCGAGCACCCCTTGATCGACGGGCACAACGACCTGCCCTGGACGGCCCGCACCCTCGTCGACTACGACTTCGATCGGCTCGACATCAGCGGGGACACCTCCGGGCACACCCACACCGACCTGCCCCGGCTGGCGGCCGGGCTGGTCGGCGGGCAGTTCTGGTCGGTGTTCGTCCCCTCCTCCCTGCCTGCGGGGCACGCGGTCACGGCCACCTTGGAGCAGATCGACTGCGTGCTCGCCATGGTTCGCCGCTACTCCGACCACCTGGCCCTGGCGACCACCGCCGAGGAGGTGGAACGCATCTTCGCCTCCGGGCGGATCGCCTCGTTGATGGGCGCCGAGGGCGGCCATTCGATCGACTGCTCGATGGGGGCGCTGCGCATGCTGTACGCCCTGGGCGTGCGCTACATGACCTTGACCCACAACGACAACACCCCCTGGGCGGACTCCGCCACCGACGAGCCGGTCAACCATGGCCTGTCCGCGTTCGGCGAGGAAGTCGTCAGGGAGATGAACCGGCTCGGCATGCTGGTCGACCTGTCGCACGTCTCGGCCGACACCATGCGCGACGCCCTGCGGGTCACCCAGGCGCCGGTGATCTTCTCGCACTCCTCGGCGCGCGCGATCTGTTCCGCGCCGCGCAATGTCCCCGACGACGTCCTGCAGACCCTGGCGGCCAACGGCGGGGTGTGCATGGCCATCTTCGCGCCCGACTTCGTCTCCCAGGACTACTGGGAGTGGCGTCTGGCCGCCGTCGACGCCGCTCGCTCGATCGGCGTCGAGACCGCTGACTTCGACGCACTCCATGAGTTCCTGGCCAGCTGGGCGACGACGCACCCGAGGCCCGTCGTCACCATCGAGCATGTGGTGACCCACCTGGAGCACATGCGCGACGTGTCCGGCATCGACCATCTGGGAATCGGCGGCGACTACGACGGGTGCGACATGCTGACCCGCGGGCTGGAAGACGTGAGCGGCTATCCGCGGCTGTTCGCCGCCCTGGCTGAGCGCGGCTGGTCCGAGGCGGACCTGGCCAAGCTGGCCGGCCGGAACGTGCTGCGAGTGCTGCGCGACGCCGAGGCCACCGCCAGGGACCTGCGGCAACAGCGTGGGCCCAGCCTCGCGCGCATCGACGCCCCGTCCCGGCCGCCCGGCAAGTAGACGGACTGGAGGCGCCGGCAGGCCGGTCGGCGAGCTTGAGGTCAACGCCTCTACGCCGCGTCGCCGGGCGTCCCGATCGGCCTGGTCACGGGGAACGACCTGCTCGGCGCGGCCGCGGAGAAGGCGTTGTCGTACTGGGTGAACGACTGACTCGGCCCGCGGGGGATCGTCAGGCCGACGGGCGCCTGCAGACCGCTTCAGCCCTGCAGGTAGCGCAGGACGGCGAGGACCCGGCGATGGTCGTGCTCCGACGGAGACAGGCCGAGTTTGGTGAAGATCTGGGTCACGTGCTTCTCCACCGAGCCGTACGACAGGAACAGCGCGCCTGCGATGGCGTTGTTGGAACGCCCCTCCGCCATCATGGCCAGCACCTCGCGTTCCCTCGGGGTGAGCGCGCCCAGGGCCTCCGTGCGGTGGCTGGCGCCCATGATCTGGGTGACGACCTCCGGGTCCAGGACGGTCTGCCCGGCCGCGATCCGCTCGAGCGCGGTCAGGAAATCCTTGACGTCGGCGACACGCTCCTTCAGCAGGTATCCCACCCCGTGGGCGCCCCCGGCGAGCAACTGGGCGGCGTAACTCGTCTCGATGCACTGAGAGAACATCAACACGCCCGTACCCGGATGGTCACGGCGGATCCGGATCGCGGCCCGCAGGCCCTCGTCGGTGTGAGAAGGCGGCATGCGCACGTCGACCACGGCGATGTCAGGACCGTGCTCCGCCACGGCCGCCCGCAGCGCGTCGCCGTCGCCCACGGCGGCGACCACCTCCTGGCCGCGGGAGGCGAGCAGCATGCACAGGCCCTCCCGGAGCACCACGGCGTCCTCGGCGATCACGATGCGCATGCGCGGTCCGTTCACAGGTGCAGGGGAAGTTCGACAGTGATCACCGTAGGCCCTCCTGCCGGGCTGCGGATGCCGATCGTGCCGTCCAACGTCCCGACCCGGGCGGCCAGCCCGCGCAGGCCGGATCCGGTGTCCATCGCCGCGCCGCCGCCGCCGTCGTCTCCGACGAGCAGCGTCAGCAGGCCGCCTGTCGCCCGGACGTCGACCGCGGCATGTCGGGCGCCGCTGTGCTTGGCCACGTTGGCGAGCAGTTCCGCCGTGCAGAAGTAGGCGATGGCCTCGACGGCCGGAGCCGGCCGCTCGGGCAGATCGGCTTGCAGCCGGACCGGGATCGGGCTCCGTGCGGCGAGCGTGGCCAGGGCGGTCTCCAGCCCTTTGTCGAGCGCGGCAGGGTGGATGCCGTGGATCAGGTCACGCAGTTCGGCCACCGTCTCCTTGGCGCTGCGGTGAGCGCCGTCGACGAGCGCACGGGCACGCTCCAGCCGGTCAGGATCGCCGGCGTGCTCGAGTTCCTCCTGCGCCATGCCCAGGCTCAGGGCCAGCGTCACCAGCCGTGCCGCGGTCCCGTCGTGCAGGTCCCGCTCGATCTGGCGGAGTCTGGCGACCGCGTCGTCCATGGCCGACGCCCGCGCCTGCTCCAGCCGGCGGATCCGCGTGTCGCCCGGACCCGGCCCGAGCAGGGCCCGGGCGATCACGCGTTCAGGGGCCAGGACGAGGCGGACGCCCCACGGAGCCAGGAGCAGCAGCGCCAGTCCTGCCGCGCTCATCAGCAGCGCACCCGGCCAGTTGCCGGGAGACAGGTCGGCCCAGGCGAAGGACTGCCACCACAGGGGGCAGCCGAGCAGGAGCAGGCCACCTCCCCACAACCCGGCGGCGACGGCGACGGCGGCGACGGCCGCCGGGAGCCGGATCAGCCCATGCAGGACGGCGCGCCATCCCGTCACGTCGCCGAGCGCCGCGCCGAGCCAGTTCAGCCAGCCCGGCGCGGAGCGGAACGGGGCAGGATCGGGCACCCGCACCCCGGCCAGCACCCGCGCCAGCCACCGGTTGGCCGCGCCCAGCCCTCTGCCCGCCCGCACGCTCAGGGCCAGCATCGGCACTCCGACGAGATTCGCCGTCATGAGGACGCTCACCCACACGAGAACGACATGGGCCAGGCCGATTCCGGCCATCAACGGCATCATCAGCGCATAGGCGAGCTCGCGCCGCGCCCGTGCCCGCGCAGGAGCGGCGATCAGCGCGCGCCACGGGCCGAAGCCGTCGTCCTCTGCCTGCCTGCTCACGTTCCTCCTCGCCCGATGACATCGATCACGACCGTACGCCGTACAACCTGACGGACGGCCCGTGGGGGACATCCCGAAGCCGGAACGGAGGATGTCCCGGTGGTGGCCCGCCATCCGGCGTCGGCACAGTGATCATCATGATGGAGACCAAACAGCGGCACCGGCGTGCCAGGACCACGTGGCTGGTCATCGGTGTGACGGCGGCGACACTCACGGGAACGGCCCCGGCGGCGTCCGCCACCCGGGACGTGCAGCCGACCTGGCGGGACTGCGCAGGCCAGGGCGCACTCGCAGGCATGCGGTGCGCCGAGATCGAGGTGCCCGTCGACTGGGCCGAACCGGACGGCACGAAGATCAAACTGGACCTGGCCCGGCTACCGGCCACCGAACCTGCGCGCCGCATCGGCAGCGTCCTGGGCATCCCCGGCGGTCCCGGCGCCGACGGGATCGAGGACCTGAAGCGCGCCGCGGCGACCTCACCGACCTGGGCCGCAGGTTCGACATCGTCGCCTACAAACCCCGCACCAGGGTATGGCTCGATCAGGTGCCGCCCTCCTGCATGCAACCGGCGACGTCACTGTCCGACCCCCGCAACCGCAAGGAGTACACGACGCAGGCCACGGCGATGACCAAAGCCTTCGAAGCGTGCCAGAAAGCGGACAGAACCGGTCTGTTCGCCCACATGGATTCCCTGTCGGTCGCCAAGGACATGGAAGCGGTCCGCCAGGCCCTGGGCGAGGAGCGGCTGAGCTTCATGGCCAACTCCTACGGAGGAGTGGCCGCCGGCGCCTATGCCCGCCTGTTCCCGCACCGCATCCGCGCCATGTACCTCGACGGGGTGATCAATCAGGTCCTCGGATGGCCCGACCAGCAACTGCGGACCTATCCCGCCCGGGAACGAGGGTTCACCACGTTCACCACCTGGTGCGCGGCCACCCCTGCCTGCGCCCTGCACGGACAGGACGCCGCGGCGGAATGGCGCAAGCTCACCCAGGATGCCGACCGCCACCCGATCCCGGTCACGTCCTCCCAGTTCGGCAAGGGCAAGCTCACCGGATGGCACCTGAGGGCGATCGGCTTCATGAACGACCCGGGGCCGGACAACTCAGGCTGGCTGGCCTTCGCCGAGGCGGTCGCCAAGGCCAGGCGCGGGGACGGTTCCGGATTCGCCGACTTCGTCCTCGGCAACACCCGAACGTGGGCCCTGCCCGGGGTCATGGCGATGAGCTGCGGGGACGAGCGGGGCTACACCGGCTACGCCCAGCTGCGGAAGGCCCGTCGTCAGTCGATGAAGATCTCGCCGAACTTCGGCGGAGGAGCCGGGATGGACGCGCTGGCATG
The DNA here is from genome assembly GCF_040300065.1 of Nonomuraea sp. NPDC000554. Taxonomy (NCBI): domain Bacteria; kingdom Bacillati; phylum Actinomycetota; class Actinomycetes; order Streptosporangiales; family Streptosporangiaceae; genus Nonomuraea; species Nonomuraea sp. NPDC000554. The sequence goes on from NZ_JBEPDC010000038.1 coordinate 41,953, forward strand.
CGCGGGCTGGCCGCTGAAGGTCGCCAACCCGTCCCGCCCGCTACCGGCCCGCGGCCTGCCGCCAGTCCTGGGCATCGGCAGTACATGGGGTGACTACGCATGGACCGAGAGCTTCACCGAGATGATCCCAGGATCGGTGGCCGTCGCCTACGAAGGGCCCGGCCACGCCCTGTACCTGACGAAGAAGAAGTGCCCGATCCGACACGCCACCGCGTATCTGACCGACCTGACCCTGCCCAAGCCGGGCACCACCTGCCCCGCCGAATGACCCTCGGTGTTCTATGGGGCGGGGGCGGGGATGCTCGCGGTGACCGTGAAGCCTCCCTCACCGTCGTCTCCCGCGCTGAAGGTGCCGCCGAGCAGGGTCACCCGGCGGTTGAGCCCGGTCAGACCCATCCCTGAGCCGGCGCCGGTCAGCGTGGGGTCGCCACTGCGCCGGGGCGGCGCGTTACGCACCTCGACGTCGGCCCGGTCGCCGGGATAGACGACGGTGACGGTAACCGGCGCCCCGGGGGCGTGCTTGCGGGCGTTGGTCAGCGACTCCTGCACCACCCGGTAGAGGGCGCGGGCCACGACTGCGGGCACCGTACCGGGATCGCCCTCGACGTTCAGGGCCGCGTGGTCGGCCGCCGCCAGCGCGGCCAGGTCACCGCCGGTGTCGTCGTCGGAACGCCCGGCGGGCACAGGCCGGGCCCCTGTGGTGACGACACGCATGAGGTCGCGCAACTCGGTGAGAGCGCGCGTGCCGACCCGCCGGATCTGCTCCGCCGCCTCGCGCGCGCCGTCGTCACCCGTGGTGACACGCAGCGCGTCAGCGTGCAGGACGATCTCGGTCACGTGGTGAGTGACGATGTCGTGCAGCTCCGCGGCCAGGCGCTGCCGCTCGGCGGTCTCGGCCCGCTCGGCGAGCAGCCGGCGCTCGGAGTCGGCCAGCTCGGCCCGCTTGCGCAGCTCGCGCACCAGCTCATACCGGGCCCTCAGATAGAGGGCGATCAGCGCGGGCAGGGCGGTGGCCGACAGCGCCGTGGAGAGCTTGCCCCACGAGGGCGACCAGACCGGGATCGCCGGCAGCGCCAGGACCGCGGCGAAGGCGAACGCCTGCCGCCAGGGCAGCAGGGCGACCAGGAACGACACCACGAGCGAGGCCGCCCCAGGCGTCACCATCGGGTCGATCCGCGGTAAGACCAGACTGGCGCCGACAGCGAGCACCGTCGTGACCGCGATGGCCAGCCCTCCCACCATCCGAGGGAAGCGGACCACCGCCGGCAAGGACGCGTCAAGCAGGAGGTTCAGGGCCAGCTCGACGGGAAAGCCGGCGCCGCCGGCGTACACCCCCGCAGCGTGCAGCACGATCTGAAGGACGGCGAGCAGCGCGGCCGCGCCGACGGCGGCCATGAACATCATCCTTCGATCGCTCACGAGGAGCTCCGGCCGGGACAAACGTGACGGTATACGCACAGCGGGCACCTTCAGCAGGCCTGACGTCGCGGGGTCGTGGTCAGCCGGGCCCGTCAAGGAGCCCGGCCTGGTGGGCGAGCAGCGCGGCCTGCGTGCGGTGGGTGAGGTCGAGCTTGACCAGAAGACGGGAGACATAACTGCGGACGGTCGTCTCCGACAGGAACAACCGCCCCGCGATCTCGGGATTGGTGAGCCCCTCGCCCAGACAGGCCAGCACCTCCCGTTCCCGCTCGGCCAGCTTGCCCACCAGCGCCCGCGCGCTGTCGCGCCGCTCATCGCCCCTGGACGACCGCGTGATCAGCCTCCGCGCCGCGCCCGGCGACATCACAACGTTGCCGTCCGCCGCCACCTTGACCAGGTTGAGCAGGTCCTCGGCCGGGGTGCTCTTCACCAGGAAGCCCCCCGCCCCGGCCTCCAGAGCGCGCAGCACGTACTCGTCGGACTCGAACGTCGTCAACGCGACGACCGCGGGCGGCGCGGCCAGCGCCGCGATCTCCCTCGTCGCGGTGATCCCGTCCACGCCCGGCATCCGCAGGTCCATCAGCACCACGTCGGGCTGGTTACGCAGGACCTCCTCGACCGCTTCCGCCCCGTCGCGCGCCTCGCCGACCACCTCCACCTCCGCGCTGGAGCCGAGGATCGTCTTCAGATGCCGGCGCACCATCGGGTCGTCGTCGGCCAGCAGAACCCTGATCACGTCTGCACAGTCTGCCATCCGTCATCGCCCGCCGTGGCGCCCAGCCCGTGCCCGGGCCGGGCGCCATCGCGGTGATCAGCCGGCGAGCCCGCGCCAGAAGGCGCATCGGTGCTCACCGCTGAGGTCGACCGGACCGATGCCGCCCTGGCTTGCGGGCTTCAGGCTGAGGACGGTCTGACCGGACGGCGTGAACGCGGGCCAGGCGGGTGCGCCGGCGGCCTGGGGCTTGCCGGTGTGGGCGAAGGACGTCCAGTAGCCGATCATCTGCTCCGCCAGGCGCCACTGCTCGGGCGTGAGCCCGTCCCATGGTTTGCCGTCCAGGTCGAACAGGTAGGGCAGGTCGCTGGCGTGCTGGGCGCCCAGCGGGAAGTCGGAGGGGTGGCCGGAGATGTTCGGGGCCTTGGCGTCGGCGAACTCGTAGGCGTACACCGTGGTGCGGGCGGCCATCGCCTCATCGCCCTCCAAGGTCGGGCAGGACCATCCGCGGTCACTGCTCACCGTCGCCCAGGCCAGGCCGGGGGAGGAGAAGTCGCTCAGCGGATATTCCTTCAGCACCTTGTCGGCATGCTCGCCGAACGCGTTCTTCATCAACGTCGGGTAGTTCTCGGCGGTCACCGGGATCCCGGCCTGCGCGGTGCCGGCGACGAATCCGGTGCTCTCGCTCTTGGTGGCGCCGGAGATCACCGGCACGCGCAGGAATTTGCCCGTGCGTACCGCTCGCGCCGGGTCGAGCGGCAGCAGCGGCGTGCCGTGGGCGAGGTTGAGGCCGAAACTCTTGCTCACCTTCATCAGCTCGGCGACCGGCTTGGCCCGCAGGCACTCCAGCTCCTTGCCCGCCGCGCAGCCGAGCTGCTTGGCCGCGGCCAAGCTGAAGTCCTGGCTGGTCTTCAGCGAAGGGTACGGCGTCATCGACGGCATGTCCGGAACCGGGACGTAGGTGCCGGCCGGCCAGTCGAGCAGGCACGACCCCGACTGCACGACGGCCTTGTCGATCAGGCCGCGCGCGGCCGGAGAAGTCAGCAGCGCGCAGGTGCTGATCCCTCCGGCGGACTGACCGACCAGGGTCACGTTGTCCTTGTCGCCGCCGAAGGCCGCGGCGTTGCGCTGCACCCACTTCAGGGCTTCGAGCTGGTCGGCCAGCCCGAACGTGCCCGAGCCCGGCAGCCCCGGAAGCGCGAGGTAACCGAGCGCCCCGAGCCGATAGTTGGGCGTCACCACCACCACGTCGCCCTGGTCGGCCATCCGCCGGGCGTTGTACATGCTGCCGGAGCCGGTGAGGAAGCCGCCCCCGTGCAACCACACCATCACCGGCAGCCGCTTGCGCGACGACTTGGCCGGCGCGGTGACATCGAGGAACAGGCAGTCCTCCCCACCGAGCTGCTTACCCTCCTCCACCTGCAGGCACGGCCCGCCGGGCTTGGTGGCGTCGGCCACCCCCCGCCACGGTGCGACCCGCACCGGTTCCTTCCACCGCAGCCTTCCCACCGGCGGCTGCGCGAAGCGGATCCCCGAGTACGTCCTGACCGTGCCGTCATCCGAGCCCTGGATCCGACCCGAATCCAGCTTCACGACCGACGGCCGCGGCTTCGGTGCTGCTTGTGGCTGCGCGGCGGCCTGCGCGACGCACAGGGTCATGGTGAGACAGCCGCCGGCGGCCAGAGCGAGCAGCCGCCGAATCGACGATGATCTTCTATCAAGCATGCGACCAGCTTCGTACCGGCCCCGCACCCGCCGTGAGATGTGAATGTTGCAGGCTTCCGACAGGTTGTTGCACAGCCGCATGGCCGAAAGGCGAGGCGGAACTACTTCTCAGGTACAGGGGTGCCGTCACAGCCGCGGTCAATGCGGCCCGTGTCGAAGTACGACACGAGCTTGGTGGCGCAGCCCGGCACGCGCAGAACGGAGCCGTGCACGTCGTCGCCGACGGTGAAGACCCATGCCGCTGACAGCGGCGTGCATCTGCCTGGTCCACTCAAACAGGGAGACCGCTTCGTAGCGGTGCCCGGACAGCACCAGCGACCCACCGGTGCGGCGCACCTTCGTCTCCTGCACCGGCAGCGGCCAGCCGGCTCACTGGGCGGTGTCGCCCCCTTCCCGCATCTCCTTGAACGCCTGGGCGACCTGCGGCCAGTCCGGTGCCGCTGGGCCCCGCCCCCGGGCCACCACGGCCGCTCACCTCCTGGTTCCTGGCCGCCGAGTTCACCACCGGCACCGTGACCACGCACCGGCCAGACCAGACGTTCTCCGGCCCGGCGGTCGCGCTCACCGACGGCGGCTACCCGTCCTGGACCTCTGACGAACCGCTCAGCAAGAACGTCTCAGCGCGCCCGCGTAGGACGACCAGGCCGGCGCAGTGGAAGGATCTGTGGGACGCCGGCTCGACCGGCCCGCACCACACACTCGAACGCCAAGGACAGGCCCTGTGATGACACCGCCGCCACGTACCGCGCACCAGCGCAAGATCGACGCCCTCGACCGGCTCGCACACGACGTCGACGCCTGGGTGGCCACAGCCGGCCCGGACGGCGGCGCGCCCTACCTGGTGCCCCTGTCCTTCCTGTGGGACGGCGCCACACTGCTGATCTCCACCCCGGCCGCCAGCCCCACCAGCCGCAACCTCCAGGCCACCGGCAAGATCCGGCTCGGCATCGGCCCTACCCGCGACCTGCTCCTCATCGAGGGAACCGTCCAGGCGTTCGAAGCCGGCGAGATCTCCGACGAGACCGGCGACGCCTTCGCCACCAAAACCGGCTTCGACCCGCGCCGGCTCAGCAGCCCCTACCTGTACTTCCGCATCCACCCCCAACGCCTGCAGGCCTGGCGCGAAGCCAACGAGCTCGAAGGCCGCGACCTCATGCGCGACGGCCGCTGGACCGTCCCCTGACGCGACGAAAGGCCCTCACCGGCGGCCGCCCGGCAACGGAGGAAGGGCGGCGGTGCAGCAACCCGAACTTCGTCGCTTACCCACCAACCACGAGTTCCGCCTGCGCGGCGAGGTACAACAAACCGCTGAAAGCGCTACACGCCGCCGACCTGCTCGGCATGAGCGGCCAGATCGACCCTCACCACCCCCTGAACCGGGCCGACGTCAGCCGTGAGCCGACCGCCAAGGGGAGTCATGCTGGGTGGCACGGGCCGTGGCGCTGATCCGCACAGCGTAGACGGGCGTGCCCCCGCCGGGCACCGGCCCCAGATAGTCGTGCCCGGTCAGATGACACCAAGCGGGCAGATCGATCGGCGCCGCCGGATCCCCGGCGATCAGATGGACGACGCTGCCAGGAGCCAACCCGTCAGCCAGGCGGCGCAACTCGATCAGCAACTGGACGCAACGGCGCTCACCGCCGTCCAGCACCACCGGCCCGCCGGCAAACTCGCCGGGCAGGCCGTCATCCCTCTCATCACCCACGCCGATCACCCAACCGACAGCCCATCCAGCACCCCGGCAACCCTACGAGCACAGCACCCGCTGAATACGGCCCGCCGCGAACCACAAACCAGCCACCGCCATCACCACCAGATACCCCGCATGACCCACCAACCCCCACCCGGGCTGCCCCAACGCCAGCCCGCGCACCAACTCCACCGCGTGAAACAACGGCGTCGCCACCACCACCGCCTCCAACGCCGCCGGATAGGCACCCACGGGGGAGAAGGTCCCAGAGAACAGGAACAGCGAGAACTGCGCCGCCGTCATCAGATCGAAATCCTGCCAGCCGCGCAACAACGTCGACGCCGCCATCCCCACCGCGCCGAACGCCACCCCCACCAGCATCGTCGCCGGGAACGCCGCCAACGCCCACACCGGCTCAGCCAGCCCCAGCACCACCATCACCACCAAGAACAACGCCGTGTACACAGAACTGCGCACCATCGCCCAGCTCAGCTCACCCAACGCCACCTCGATCGGCCTCACCGGAGTCGCCAAGATCGCCTCGAACGTCTTGGCATAACGCATCTTGAAGAAGAAGTTGAACGTCGTCTCCGCCAGCGCGCCATTCATCGCCGAAGCCGCCAGCATCGCCGGAGCCACGAACACCGCGTACGACACCACCCGCCCATCACCCAACGGGATCCGGCCCACCAGCGCACCCACCCCGACCCCGATCGACAGCAGGTACAGCAACGGCTCGAAAAACCCCGACACCAGCACCAGCCAGTACGCCGCGCCCGACCGCAACGCGCCCACATTGCGGCCGACCACCGCACCCACCCGACCCACCGACACCCGCCGGGCCAACGCCAACGTCACCATCACTAATCCTGAAGTCGCCTGCGAAACGCGTAACCCGCCCACCACACACCCAGCGCGGCGAACACCAGCAGATAACCGGCGTGCGCCCACACCGGCCACGGGGGAGAGGCGCCCGCCGTCGCCGCCCGGCACAGCTCCACCCCATGCCACAACGGCGACACGTACGCCAACGGCCGCACCAGCCCCGGCAACTGCTCCACCGGGAAGAACACCCCCGCGAACAACGTCGAAGGGATCATCACGAACCGGAACAGCAACGCGAAGTAACTGTCATGATCGATCGTCGCCGAGAACGCCGTCACCGGCGCGGCCACCGCCACCGCCAGCAACGCCGCCACCAACGGAGTCAGCACCGCCCACGGCGACGCCAACGCCCCGAACACCCCCACCACCGCCAAGAACACCACGACCGCGATCTCGACCCGGAACACGATGTACAGCAGCCAACCGCCGATCATGTCCCACACCGACACCCGCGTGGCGTACATCGCGTGCGCACCCCGGTTCCAGCGGAACTCACCGAACACCGAGTACGTGCACTCACCCACCGCCATCTGAAACGCCGTCGAAGCCAGCACCCCCGGCACGATCCACACCACGTACGGCACACCCTGCACCTGGCCGACGTAACCGCCCACCCCCAGGCCGATGCTCGCCAGGAACAACACCGGCAGCACGAACGACGAGAACAACGACGCCCGCCACAACCGCTTGTACAACGTCAGGTGCCGCTCCAGCACCGCCACCGCCGGATGCGCCATCAGTCGACCAACGTCCGGCCGGTCAGGTGCAGGAACACATCCTCCAACGACGACCTGCGCACCAGCACACTCGACGGCGTCAGCTCACGCCGATGCACCTCCGACACCGCCGCGTCACCGTCCTTGGCATACAACAAGATCCGATCAGGCAGCACGTCCACCCGATCCCCGACCCCCTCCAGCGACGGCACGAACCCCTCCAGCGCCTCCGCCCCGAAACGCAACTCCACCACCTCCGGCGACGCATACGCCTCGATCAGCGCCCGCGGCGACCCCTCCGCCACGATCCGGCCGCCGTCCATCACCACCAGCCGATCGCACAACTGCTCGGCCTCATCCATGTAATGCGTGGTCAGCACCAGCGTCACACCCCGCTGCTTCAACCGGAACAACCGCTCCCACAGCAGATGACGCGCCTGCGGATCCAGCCCCGTCGTCGGCTCGTCCAGCAACACCAGATCCGGATCGTTCACCATCGCCCGCGCGATCGTCAGCCGCCGCTTCATCCCACCCGACAACGGCTCCACCCGGCTCGAGGCCTTGTCACGAAGCTGCGCGAAATCCAGCAGCTCCTCGGCCCGCTCCCGCGCCTGCCCCCGCGACAACCCGAAATACCGCGCGTACGTCGTCAAATTCTCCCGCACCGACAGATCCGGATCCAGATTGTCCAGCTGCGGGCACACCCCCAGCCGAGCCCTGATCCGCGGCCCCTCCCGCACCGGATCCAGCCCCAGAATGCGCAACTCACCAGCCGACGGCATCGACACACAGCCGATCATCCGCATCGTCGACGACTTACCCGCCCCGTTCGGCCCCAGAAAACCGAACGCCTCACCAGGCGCCACATCCAGATCGATGCCGTCGACGGCCGTGAAATCACCGAAGCGCTTGACCAGCCCACGCGCACGGATCAAAGAAAGCTCACCAGACACGAGGCCAGACCATAACCAACCCCACCGACACTTTCGACAGGTTATCCACGCCCCATCGACCTCTTCCCCCTCGTGAACGAGGGGCCTCCCCACGGTCGCCCGTGAGGGTTCCTGCTTCACCCCCGATCGCCCGGCGAGGAGATGCTCTCCTGTTGAGGTCCTGCATCAGCTCCACAGGCGTTTCACCTCTCCGCGTTGCGGACGGGCCAGGTCCTCCACAGCGATCACCTGGATCTCCCGAACAAGCCGTGTTCTGACCCGGTGCAGATGGTCACGCCTGCCGTCGGTGATGCGGGCGTGGATGTTCGCTACGCGGAGTTCGGCCTCGGCCCGGTTAGCCGAGTCTTTCTCCTAGCGGGCCAAAGCTCGCTGGGCTCTGGCGAGCCTGCGCTGGTCGGTCCGCTCGTGGCAGGAGTTGGCGACCTTCTCGCCAGCGCGGTGACGCCCACCGCGTTCTCGGCCGGTTGGATGGCGTCCTCGCAGACTTCGCCAGGGTGAGCCGGCCGCTCCGGTAGGTGAAGGCCGATCGGATGCATTCGGCCGACAGGCGCGACTTCTTGCGGGACTTGAACCCCGCGCCCTGTTGTAGACCAGGCGGACGCAGCCGGGGAAGCTCCTCAGCCTGCTCGGAGGTTGGATAGAAACGGTACTTGAACGCCCGCTTGACCAACTGCGCCACGCGCACAAAGCAAACTTTCGTACACAAGTTCGAACCAACCCGTGCGGCACCGTGCCGCGTTTCCTCCCAGGCCTGAAGGAGTTTCGATGAACGCCATGGACACCCGCGCAGCCGCCCAACGCTTCGCCGACACCTGGCAACACGGCTGGACCCACCACGACGTCGACGCCATCATCGCCCTCTACAGCGACGACGCCGTCCACACCTCCATGCCCTTCCGAGCCCCGCACACCGGCAAACAAGCCATCGCCGACTACATCCGATGGTCCTTCACCGGCGAAAGCGACCCCCACGTCACCTTCGCCACCCCCATCGTCGACGCAGACCAGGCCGCCATCGAATTCCGCGTCCACAGCCTCGACAACGCGACCCCCACCACCCTCGCCGGCTGCGTCATCGCCCGCTTCAACGCCGACGGACTCGCCACCCACACCCGCGACTACTGGCACACCAGCCAGAACGGCTGACACCGCATCGCGCCCCACGCACGCGACGCGGCCCAACTCAACGCGAAGCCCGCACCCCGGAAACAACCGGACGAACAACAGGCATCGGACCGGACACAGGCCCAGACACCGGGGGAGCCACCGGCACAGCCGGGCGCGCGACCTGCTGCGTCTGCTCAGCAGCACGCCGCTCCGCGCACCCACCCTCACAGTAACCGTTCGTCACGATCAACCGAGCCCGCAACGTCGTGTACGCATCCCGCCCCGAGGCGGGCACAACCCCCTGACACACCGGGCATAAAACCGACTGGTTCCCCACGTGCTGCTCCTCTCGGCGCGATAGCAGAGCCTCAGCCTAAACGCACCACCCCGCCAAGGACAGCGAATCAACAGGATGTCAAACCCGCCGTAAGACGACCACCCTCCGTGAACACCCCTCCCACCAGCCCCAACGCCCCACACGCGTGCGCCATCTCACACCCGCCCACGGGACCGCACCCCACCCGCCCCGGACCGGCACCGGGGGAGAGGCGGCACGGCCCCACCGGCCGCAACAAGCCCCGATCAGCCTCGCGACGGCTCCCGGACCCCCTCCTTCCGCCACACCTTGAACAACCGGCGAGCCGAACCCCCCACAGGACCGACCGCCTCATACAGCACCGCACGCGAGACCGGCCTCGCCTCCGACACCGCCGCCACCGCCTCATCCGCCGACGTGATGGTGCGCGAACACACCTCCAGCAGATAGTCCGGAATCCGCAGCCGCGGATCCGTGCACCCCACCAGCGGAACACCCACCGCCGCCACCACCGGGAAAACCGTCCCCGGAATCCCGATCGCCACCTCCGCCCTGGCCGACGCCTGAACCGACGGCACCGAACTGATCTCGTACCGCTCCCACAACGAACGATCCTCACGCGGATGCAAACCGACCACGATCCGCTTGCCCGCCGCCGCCAACCGCTCCGCCGCCGCCAGCAGCAACTCCGTGCCCGGAGCCGAACCACCACTCGCGCCCGACTTCGTCACACTCGTCAACACCAGCACCGTCCCCGCCTCCGGCGCATGCCTGGGCAGATCATCCGTCTGCGGCGTCCCCACCACCGCGATCGGACGGCGCGTCCCCAGATAGTCGTCGAACACCTCCGCCTCCGCCGGCGACGACGCCGTCACCGCCCTCAGCCGATCGCGGAACTCCCGCGCACGCGGCGCCTCCACGGGAAGCTGATACGCCAGCGAACTCGCGACCAACGGCAGATCACGCAACCGCGCCGCACAGTCGGCGGGCCAGTCACCCGCACCGGTCACGATGAGCAGGTCGGCCTCGGGGACGTCGTCCAGAGTGGCGACCGCGACCGGATCACCCGGCGCGACACCCGACCGGTCCGGCACCAGCTGCACGACCTCCCAGCCCAGGCGCTGCGCCTCCGGGAGCAACGGCTTGGCGTGATACGTCCCCCACGGCTCGTTCGTCGCGATCAGCACGCGGGTGCGCGCCTTCCCGCCCAGCCGCTCCGCCGCCTGGGCGGCGGTGCCTCCCAGGACCGCGAGACCGGCCCCGGACAGCGCACCGGCCAGCAGGAGGGAGCGACGGGAGAGGCGGTGGTCGGACCGCGCGACAACTGACATGTCCTGAAATTTCATGGGACGGGAATCTAGGGGCTGCCCGCGACCTACCTGTGAACACGACCCGTCGCCCCAGGAAACACCGGCACGCGCCAGACGACCCCTGCACGGGTTTGACCAGCGATGACGGGGGAGAGGCGGCCACTTTTGTCAACATGCGCGCACACCCGGCGCGCTCACCACGGCCTCCTGCGCCTGGCGGAGCCCCACAAGATCAGCGAGCTCTCGCACCTGGACCATTGCGTGGGCCACAAAGACGCAGCCGCGACCGGCTCGAACGCGGTACCCGCCGGTCGCGGCCTCCAACCTGGCCTGATCGACCATGCCCACGCGGTGAAGGCGCCGATTCATCCGCGACCGGCGACGGCCAGGAGGGGAACTTCCGCCGAACGCGCCACGCCCACGCCCATAGCGGTGGCGGGCCGGCTGCGCGCAGGTGCGCCGGGGGACCGAAGCGCCCTGGCGCGCCGCCCCGATCCGGTCTACTTGACATAATGTTCATTATCGAGCAAACGGATACGGCCGAATCCAGGCGCACAACGTTCACCCGGACACGTCGCAGCCGACCTACGATCTGCCCATGAACGTCGGAATCATCGAGTTACTCATCATCGCCGGATTCCTCCTCGGGATCGCCGCGGTCATCGCCGTCATCGTTTTCGTGGCCGTCAAAGTGGCGCGCCGCGCCGCGCCGAACGCGCCGCGAGGCGACCTGGCCGCACGCGTCCGCCAGCTCAAGGCGTCCGGACGCACCGAACAGGCCATCCACCTGGTATGCGGCGAAACCGGAATGGACCAGATGGCGGCCACCCGGTTCGTCGAGAGCATCTGAGACCGTCGGCGGCCCTGAACCGCGCGCCCGCGCGGCGTACGATCGGTTCATGCGCAGCCTGGCGATCTCCACCCCGGGCCTCATCGTGCTCACCGTCGTCATCACCGCGGCGATCATCTGGCTGATCCTCCTCGCGGTACGCCTGACCAAACACCCCCGCAACCGCCCCGCCCCCAGCTCCGACCTGGTCGACCAGGCCCGCGAGCTGAAGGCGCACGGCCAGATCCAGGAAGCCGTCTTCCTGGTGCGCGGCGAGACCGGCATGAGCCACCGCGCCGCCACCCGCTTCGTGAGCCGCCTCTGACGACAAGATGCGCGATACCGGACAGAATGAGGCTTCTGTCCGGTATCGCATCGGTCGTCCCAGGTGAGGCCCGTGAACGGGCTGTCGCGCCCTCACGGAATCCGGCCTGCCGGCGCAACCGGATCGGCGCCCCGTCGAGCCGCGCGCGCCCCACACCGAGATCCGCCCGCGCGCGCCCTTCGTCTGCGCCGGGGAATCCCGGCGATCCCCCGGCAGGTCACCGTCCTAGGCTGGGCGCATGCCGCGTTTCGAGGTCGTCACGCATGTCTTCGCGCCGCCTGAACGGGTGTTCGACGTTTCGCTGGACGTGGGCGTCCACACCTCCTCGATGGCGAGATCGTCCGAGAAGGCGGTCGGCGGGGTGACCGCAGGAGGGCTGAAGCTCGACGAGAGCGTCACCTGGCAGGCGCGGCACTTCGGCGTCCGCTGGCGGATGACGTCCACGATCAGCGCCTACGACCGGCCGGGGCACTTCGTCGACGAACAGGTGGCGGGCCCTTCAGGCGCTGGCACCACGCCCACTTCTTCCAGTCCGACGGCGACGGCGGCACGGTGATGAGCGACGTGATCGAGTTCGCCGCGCCTTGCGGCCCTCTCGGGATCGTCGCCGAACTCCTGGTGCTGCGCCGCTACATGCCCGCGTTGATCCGGGTGCGGAACCAGTACGTCAAGCGGGTCGCCGAAACCGCCCCCTCAGCCGAGCGGTGAACCGGTCGTCCGCTCCCCCGCTCTGCGCGGGGTGGTGCGGTGGCGTGACCTGCTGGCCACAGGCTGTGAGCCGGCGGGGGTTTCGGTCGGGTTGCAGGTGAAGGGTTCTCCCCCGCTCCCCCGTCCTTCGCATTTCGGGTAAAGCGGGCAATTTGGGCTGGTCATGGCGGATTTTGTGCCGAACTGTCAACGCAGCGTGCACGTTCATGTCAGCATCAGATGGCATGGACGGGTCATATGGGACGGTCGATAACGCGTGGGAGACTAGGGACACGCCGTGCTCCGGCGTGCCCGGCTGACCACCGCCCGTGACCCTGGCCCCGGCACAGCGGGCCGGTCCCCCTTGTCTCCCCTCGACGAACGATTGCCCGGAGGACGTTTCCGTTGCGTATCTTGCTGCTCTGCTCCTCGTTCAACGGCCTGACCCAGCGCGCCTGGCTGGAGCTGCGCCGCGCCGGTCACGACGTCACGGTCGAGCTGGCCGTCTCGGAGCAGGTGATGCTGGAGGCGGCCCAGCTCGCCAAGCCCGATCTGGTGATCTGCCCGTTCCTGAAGGACAAGGTGCCGGCGGCGCTGTGGCAGAACCAGCGCACGGTCATCATCCACCCGGGTCCGCCGGGCGACCGTGGCCCGTCCTCGCTGGACTGGGCGATCACGGACGCGGAGCCGGAGTGGGGGGTGACGGCGCTGCAGGCGGTCGAGGAGATGGACGCGGGCCCCATCTGGGCGTATCGGACGTTCCCGCTGCCGCCGGAGCCGCCGCGCAAGTCGTCGCTGTACAACGGGCCGGTCGCCGACGCGGCGGTGGAGCTGGTGCTGGAGGTGGCCGCCAAGGCCACCGACCCGGCGTTCACGCCGGCGCCTTTGGACTATCGCCGGCCGGAGGTGCGGGGGCGGCTGCGTCCGGCGATGCGGCACGCCGACCGGAAGTTCGCCTGGTCGGATGCGACGGATGTGATCCTGCGGCGGGTGCGGGCGGCCGACGGGGCGCCGGGCGGGCGGACGGTGCTGGGCGAGGTGCCGGTGCGGGTGTTCGACGTCTACCGGGGTCCGGCGCTGTCGGGGACGCCGGGAACGCTGGCGGCGCGGCGTGAGGGTGCGGTGCTGGTGCACACGGGCGACGGGACGGTGTGGGTGGGGCATCTGCGCCGGGACGAGCCGGACGCGATCAAGCTTCCCGCGGCGGCGGTGCTGGGTGACGAGCTGCTGGAGGGGGTGGCGGAGCGGTCCGGCTACAGCGAGATCACCTATGACCGCAGCGACGGCGTGGGCGTGGTGAGCTTCGACTTCTACAACGGCGCGATGTCGACCGACCAGTGCCGCCGGCTGGCCTCGGCGTTGCGTTACGCGGTGGCGCAGGACACCAAGGTGCTGGTGGTGCGTGGTGGCGAGGTGTTCTCCAACGGCATTCACCTGAATGTGATCCAGGCGGCGCGTCATCCGGAACTGGAGGCGTGGATGAACATCAACGCCATCAACCAGGTGTGCCGTGAGGTGATCGGCTGCACCGACCAGCTGGTGGTGACGTCGGTCGGCGGGAACGCGGGCGCGGGCGGGGTGATGATGGGGCTGGGCGCCGACCGGGTGCTGATGCGTGAGGGTGTGGTGTTGAACCCGCACTACCGCACGATGGGGTTGTTCGGGTCGGAGTTCTGGACGTATGTGCTGCCGCGCAGGGTGGGGGCGTCCGTGGCCAGGCAGCTGACGCAGGCGGCGTTGCCGGTGGGTGCCGCGCAGGCGCTGGAGATGGGGCTGGCCGACGGGGTGCTGCCGGGGGCGCGGCTGGAGTTCGAGCGGTCGGTGTTGGAGTACGCTGAGCGGCTGGCGGTCTCGTCCGACTACGGTGCTTTGCTGGCGGCCAAGCGGGAGCGGCGTGAGGCTGATGAGCGGCGCAAGCCTCTGGACGCCTACCGGGTGGAGGAGCTGGCGGAGATGAGCCGCGACATGTTCGACGACCGTAGCGGTTTCAGGGCGGCGCGGGAGGCGTTCGTGTTGAAGCGGAAGGCGGTTGCGACGCCGGAGCATCTGGCGGCGCATCGGGAGCTGTCCGGCGCGTCCGCCTGGGGCCAGTGACGGCGAATCTCATATGTGAGATATGTTGTCGCTGTGACGGATGATTATCTTGTGCGGATCGGCCGGCTGATCCGCGACGCCCGCCAGCATCGCGGGTGGACTCAGCTGCAGCTGGCCGATGCTCTGGCTACGAGCCAGAGCGCTGTGAACCGCATCGAGCGGGGCAATCAGAACATCAGTCTTGAGATGATCGCCCGGATCGGTGAGGCGCTCGACAGCGAGATCGTCTCGCTCGGTTATGCCGGGCCGATGCATCTGCGGGTGGTCGGCGGGCGTCGCCTGTCGGGCAGCATCGAGGTGAAGACGTCCAAGAACGCGTGTGTGGCCCTGCTGTGCGCGTCGTTGCTGAACTCGGGCCGGACGATCCTGCGCAAGGTGGCGCGGATCGAGGAGGTGTACCGGATCCTGGAGGTGCTGGCCTCGATCGGGGTGCGGGCCCGGTGGATCAACGAGGGCAGCGACCTGGAGATCGTCCCTCCGGCCCGGCTGGAGCTGGAGGCGATGGACACCGAGGCGGCGCGCCGCACCAGGAGCGTGATCATGTTCCTGGGTCCGCTGATGCACCGCACCGAGCAGTTCCGCATCCCGTACGCGGGCGGCTGTGATCTGGGCACGCGGACGGTTCAGCCGCACATGTCGGCGCTGAAGCACTTCGGTCTGGACATCACGGCGACGGGCGGTTTCTACCACGCGCGGGTGGATCGCGGGGCGTCGCCGTCGCGGGCCATCGTGCTGACCGAGCGGGGCGACACGGTGACGGAGAACGCGCTGCTGGCGGCCGCGCGGCACGACGGGGTGACGGTGATCCGCAACGCCTCGTCCAACTACATGGTCCAGGACCTGTGCTTCTTCCTGGAGGAGCTCGGGGTGCAGGTGGAGGGTGTGGGCACCACCACGCTGACCGTGCACGGGGTGGCCTCCATCGAGCGGGACGTCGACTACTCGCCGTCGGAGGACCCGGTCGAGGCGATGAGCCTGCTGGCGGCGGCCGTGGTGACCTCTTCGGAGCTGACGATCTGCCGGGTGCCGGTGGAGTTCCTGGAGATCGAGCTGGCGGTGCTGGAGGAGATGGGCCTCGACCATGACAGGGGGGCGGAGTATCGGGCGGCCAACGGGCGGACCAGGCTGGTGGATCTGACGGTGCGGCCGTCGAAGCTGGTCTCCCCCATCGACAAGATCCATCCGATGCCGTTCCCGGGGCTGAACATCGACAACGTGCCGTTCTTCGCGGCGATCGCGGCTGCGGCGCAGGGGTCGACGCTGATTCACGACTGGGTGTACGACAACCGGGCGATCTATCTGACGGAGCTGACGCGGCTGGGGGCGTCGGTGAAACTGCTGGATCCGCACCGGGTGCTGGTGGAGGGTCCGACGCGGTGGCGTTCGGCGGAGATGATGTGCCCGCCGGCGTTGCGTCCGGCGGTGGTGGTGCTGCTGGCGATGATGGCGGCGGAGGGCACGTCGGTGCTGCGGAACGTGTACGTGATCAACCGCGGTTATGAGGATCTGGCGGAGCGGTTGAACGCGCTGGGGGCGCGGATCGAGACCTTCCGCGACATCTGACCCTGCCCCGGGGGTTCGTGGGGTGCGGGTTTTGTCGGTGCGGGCCGCTACGGTCTCCTCGTTGGATCTTCCAGGGAGGGGTGACGGTGCGGCCTGCGGAGCTCGAGCGGGTGTCGGTGGCGGAGGCGGCTGACCGGTATGTGGAGTTGGTGCGCGCCAAGACGCTGACCGGGGCGCTGTCGCAGGCCACCGCCGAGGTGTACGCGCGTGATGTGGCGACATTGGTGGAGCTGGCCGGCGAGCAGACCGTCCTCGACGACCTGACCGGCGAGGATGTCGACGGGCTGCTGCTGGCCTTCGCCCGCAGGCCCGACGGGCGGCGCAGCGACGGCGGGCGGCGGCAGAGCCCGTCGTCGCAGGCGCGTTTCCGCCGGTCGATCTCGGCGCTGTTCAAGCATGCGACGCTGGCGGGCTGGGTGCAGGTCAACCCGATGACGCTGGCGACGGTGACGGCCAGGGAGCGCGGCGGGCTGCGTCCTGAGCGGCGGGCGCTGACGCGTGAGCAGGCGCAGGGGCTCATCGGCGCGGCTCGTTCGCTCGGTCAGGCCCCGGCTGAGCCGGGCAGGCGGCGTGACCAGCAGACGGGCCTGCGTGACGCGGTGATCGTGTTGCTGCTGTCGACGATGGGGCCGCGGGTGTCGGAGCTGGTGCGGGCCAACGTCGAGGATTTCTACACCAACGACGGCGTCCGCTACTGGCGGATCTTCGGCAAGGGCGGCCGTACCCGTGACGTGCCGCTCCCCCGTGATGTGGCCGAGGTGCTGGACGACTACCTGGAGCGGGGGCGCGCCGCGAGCGCGGACAAGGCGTTGCTGCTGTCGTGGCGGGGGCGGCGGTTGGCGCGTGGCGACGTCCAGGCTGTGATCGATCGCGTGCTGGCCAGGGTGGAGTCGGGGCAGCGCCGTTCGGTGACCCCTCACGGGTTGCGGCACACGACGGCCACGCATCTGCTGGCCGACGCCGTCGACATGGACGCGGTGCGCCGGGTGCTGGGTCACAGCGACCTGTCGACGCTGGGCCGCTACCGTGACGAGTTGCCGGGTGAGCTGGAGGTGGCGATGCGCGCGCATCCGCTGCTGCGTGAGCCCAGGCAACCTCCCCAGTGAGCGGCTCCGTTTCGAGCGTGCGTTGCGCCCTGCCGCCTCGCGGGCTCGGGAGGGTCTTGCCGGTGGGCGCCAGGTCCGGCGGCGGGATGCGTGTGGTCTAGCCGATGAGGGCCTGGGTGATCTGTCGGGTGGTCTGGGTGGCGACCCGGGGGTTGACGGCGGCGTAGGAGGTGTAGGCGTTCAGGCCGGTGGCCAGGGCCCAGCCGCGGCCCCGGGTCCAGGTGGCGTCGTCCACGCCGAGCGCGGCGCGGAAGATGGCCCGGCTCCTGGGGGTCATCAGGGTGAAGGCGATGATGAGGTCGCGGGCCGGGTCGCCGATGCCGAGTTCGCCGAAGTCGATGACGGCGCTGAGGCGTCCGCCGACGGTGAGCAGGTTGCCGGTGTGGAGGTCGCCGTGGGACCAGAGCGGGGGGTGGTCCCACGCGGGGGCGTTCAGCGCCGCGTCCCACAGCTCGGTCATGGCCGCCGTGTTGAACGCGGTGCCGGACGTGGTGCCGGACGCGCCGTTGGGGCCGGTGTCGAGGTGTGCGATGGCGGCCCGCGTCGCGTCGTCCCGGTCGGTCAGCGGGCGGGCGGTGAGGTCCTCGCGGGCGTCCTCGGGCGGGATGTCGCCGGGCGTGAACCGCTGAAGGGCGGTCAGGAACTCCGCCAGTTCGACGGCGGTCTCGGCCGAGTCGGCCAGCGCCTCGACGGTCGCCACCTCGCCGTCCAGCCAGCGGGAGACGGCCCACGGCCACGGATAGCCGAAGCCGGGCTCGCCCACCCCTACCGGTACGGGGATGGCCAGTGGCAGGTGCGGGGCGAGCCGGGGCAGCCACCGGGCCTCCTTTCTGGCCTGCCCGATGGCCCCGGTGTGGTTGGGCAGGCGCACGGACAGTTCCTCGCCCAGCCGGTAGATCACATGGTCCGAGCCGGCCGGGTCGAGCCGTCGCAGGGGCAGCTCGGCCCACTGCGGGAACTGTGTGTCGACCAGGCGTCTGGCCAGGGCGGCGTCGATCGCGGGGCGGGTGTCCGTGGGAGTCTCGGTTGCCAAGAGCGGGCTCCTGCGGCCGGCCCGCTGCGGGTGGCGGGCGGTCGGGCCATCACAGCGCGTCGCGCGCCCGCCTGTCGATCGGATTTCCCGGCCGGCCGCTCGTCCGTGGCGGGGTTTCCGGGGCCTCTGCGGGCTGGGCAATTCCTTGAGCTGGAGCTCTGGTGCGGTCCCCTGTTCCGGTGTCGGGGTACGGCACCGGGCAAGCATCGTCGCGGCATTCTTCACCTGCTGCAGAGTGAGGCCGTGCTGCGTGCGGCCGCTGCCGTCCCCGAGCGACCCGAGCGGCCTGGCGGCCTGGTCTGATCCTTGGGATCAGCGACCGGCGGTCAGCCCGCTCGGCCCCGCCTGGGGCCGATTCAGGCAAATGACCAGGGACGCGGCGACTACTTCGGTATTGTCCTACTTCTATTGATCATGACGGCGAGCCCGCCGTATCGGGGTGTCAACTGGCGACTGGTCGTTGAGTGCGGCTTCGGGCTCCGCTGATTCGGGGGACAAGATTGAGAACGCGCATGCCCGACGCTTCCGCGCTGGTCATCGTGGGCCCGGCCGTGATCGCCGCCGCCCTGGGGCTGTGGCGGATCGACGGCCCCTCCTACTGGGCCGACGAAGGGGTGTCGGTGGCGATCGCCAGCCGTCCGCTGGCCGACCTGCCCACCATATTGGCCCACATGGACCTGGCGCACGGCCTCTACTACGTGCTGCTCCATTTCGTCTCCACGGTGGCGGGCACGAGTGAGTTCGCGATGCGTCTTCCCTCCGTGCTCGCCACCGCCGCGGCGACGGCCGTCCTGGCCGCGCTCGGCCGTCGGCTGGTCTCCCCCGCGACGGGCCTGTTCGCCGGGCTGATCTACGCGCTCCTGCCCGTCGTCAGCCGGTACGCCCAGGAGGCCCGGCAGTACGCGCTGGTCACCGCGCTGGTGATCGGTGTCACCTATCTCCTCGTGGTGACGATCGACGCAGGCCGGGATCGACGGTACCGGTGGCGGCCGTGGGCGGCCTACACGATCATGCTGGCGGTCGCCGGGTGGCTGCACCTGTACGCGCTGTTCATCCTGCCCGTCCACGCGGTCATCCTGCTGTGGGGGAAGGCGCCGGCTGCCGGGTGGCGGCACTGGATCGTCTCGGCCGGAGTCGCGGGCATGCTGGTGGCGCCGCTGGCCCTGGCGGCCCGCACCCAGTTCGCGCTGGTGTCCTGGATTCCCCGGCCGGATCTCGGCACCGTCCGGCACCTGGGATGGCTCGTCTTCGGGGGAAATCCCGTGGCGATCGTCACCGTCCTCGCGCTCGCCGTCGTGGGGATGTCCTGGCGTCGGCACAGCGACGGCCCGCAGGCGCGGACGATCCGCAGCGGCATGACCGGGCCTTCGACGGCGGGCATCGTGCCGGATTCGCGGCGGTCGGGGGTGGCGACGCTCGACGTCGCCGCCCCCGACGTCGCGGTGACGCCGCGTGCGCCGGCCCGGCTGACCGTGCGGACGGTGGCGCTGCCGTGGCTGCTGGTTCCCGGCGGCCTCATGGTCGTCATCTCGCTGATCGGTCCGCCCATCTTCTACCCGCGTTATGTGCTGCACAGTGTCGCGGCCCTGGCCCTGGCGGCCGGCGCCGGCATCGCGTACGCCGTCTCCTGGGCGGCTCCCCGGTTGCCCGCCGCCCGGCTGGTGATCCCCGCGGCGGCGCTGGCCGTGCTTGCCGCGTTCACCGGGCCGGCCCAGGTGGCCATCCGGCAGCCGCTCAGCAGGCCGGACAACCTCCGAGCCCTGGCTCACACGCTGCGGGACAACGCCCGCCCCGATGACGCCGTGCTCTACGTCCCCGCCGGAAATTGGATGTCCACGCTGTCCTACCCCGACTCCGTCGCCCGGCTCGACACCCGGAGTCTGAACGCCGACGGGTTCTTCGGCGAACTGTTACCCGAACAACTGCATCGGGCCGCCGGGCGGCTGGCTCGCATCTGGGTGGTGGAGGGCGAGACGAGCTACGGCAATGGCGTGCGGATGCGCGACGATCCCAGATTCCGGCGGAGCGCCCACTGGTCATTCGGCACCAGGCAACTGTCCCTGTACGAACGCGTGCCGCTGAACGGGAACGGCCGCTCTATGACATCGAACGGAATCCGGCGTTGACGGCCCGCGAAAAAGCGGACGAGGATTTCGAATCTCTCTGATCCCTGTTTCACAGGCGGGGGCCATGCGAAATGGCGCTCGGACGTCCGGCTGTCCAGGGGGTCTCGTTTCGTAGGTCGTCGCAAAACTCCAGGACTTTGCGTTGTCGCAGATCAGCGGCGTATCCGTGGATTGCTACCGGGACGCCGGGCCGTCTACGTGGGGACGGCTGGGCTGAGGCGCAGGGCGAGCTGGTCGAGGGAGACGCCGAGGACGTCGGCCAGGGCGGCGATGGTGAAGAAGGCGGGCGTGGCGATGCGGCCGGTCTCGATCTTGCGGAGCGTTTCCGCGGACATGCCGGCGGCGGCGGCGACCTCGGTGATGCTGCGCTCGCCTCGGGCCTGGCGGAGCATCAGGCCGAGCTCCTCGCCGCGGAGCCGCTCTTCGGGGGTCAGCGGTGGTCGCACCATGCCGAAATTCTATACCCAAATAGAAATACGGTATAGTTATCGTCCATGGTGGGGATCAAGACACCGGCCGAACTCGACGCCATGCGCGAAACAGGCCGGATCGTGGCACGACCCCTGCAGACAACCGTCAAACACGCCGCCGTAGTCGTCCGGCTCGACATCCTCACCACCGAGTAGACCTCCGCCCTGCCCGAACACCGTCACCACCGCACGGCCCGGGCCACGGCGCTGAGCACAGGATCCCGACCGCCACCCCTTCCGCGCCCATGGGAGCCGACCAGTCATCCCAGGGCGGTTTGCCAGAGCGGCAAAAGGATTCGCCGCGGCCTCACCATCCGCCGCATCATCAACGCCAGATCGAACGCTCTGGAGGATTGATGTCGCACCCCGCCCCGGACACGGACACCACACACCGTCTGGTCGTCTCCACCACCGGCCGCATCCACCTGGTGGAGCAGGGCTCCGGACCGCTGGTGCTGCTGGTGCACGGATTCCCCGAGTCCTGGTACTCCTGGCGCCACCAACTGCCCGCACTGGCCGCCGCCGGGTACCGGGCCGCCGCCCTCGACGTCCGCGGCTACGGCCGCTCCTCCAAGCCCCAGGACGTGGCCGCCTACCGGATGCTCGACCTCGTCGAGGACAACATCGCCGTGGTGCACGCCCTGGGCGAGCAGAGCGCGGTGATCGTGGGCCACGACTGGGGCGCCACCATCGCCGCCAACTCCGCGCTCCTCAGGCCCGACGTCTTCCGCGCGGTCGGCCTGCTGAGCGTTCCCTACGCCCCGCGTGGCGGCCCGCGCCCCAGCGAGATCTTCGCGCGAATGGGCGGGCCGCAGGAGTTCTACGTCAGCTACTTCCAGGAGCCTGGCCGGGCCGAGGCCGAGATCGAACCGGACGTGCGCGGCTGGCTCGCCGGCTTCTACGCCGCCCTGTCCGCCGACACCATGCCACCCGCCGACGCCCCGGACCCGCACTTCGTCTCCCCCGGCGGGACGCTGCGCGACCGGTTCCCCTCCGGCCGGCTGCCCGCCTGGCTCAGCGAGGACGACCTCGACATCTACGCCGCCGAGTTCGAACGGACCGGTATGAGCGGCGCGCTCAACCGCTACCGGAACATGGACCGGGACTGGGAGGACCTCGCCCGCTTCGACGGCGCCCCCATCACCCAGCCGTCCCTGTTCATCGGCGGCGCGCTGGACGCCTCCACCACCTGGATGGCCGACGCCATCCAGGCCTACCCCGCCACCCTGCCCGGCCTGGTCTCCTCCCACGTTCTCGACGGCTGCGGCCACTGGATCCAGCAGGAGCGCCACCAGGAGGTCAACGAGATCCTGACCAGCTGGCTCGCCCGCCTGCCCGCCTGAACACGCCCCCCAGGCAACACCGCCCGCCTACTGGCGCCGGGCGCGAGCGGACCGGCGGCCCCAGGGCGGCATCCGTGCAGGTCGCGCCGGCCGCCCCGGGCCGCCGGTGCGCCCGGCCGTACGCGCCTACGCCCTCCTGACCGGCTGGCGCAGCAGCGTGCGCGGCGACGGATCGTCCAGCGGCGTCAGATACACCTCATGGTGCGGACCGTTGCGCACCAGGCCCTCAGCGGCCATGAACTTCTCCATCACCTCCAACGACAGATGCTCCTCGCTGAACGGGCCCGCGTGCAGCAACTCCACGCACCACCCCTCGGTCTGCGTCACCACGCGAACCCGGTCCACCGCCGCCCCCGACGGGCGGGCAGCCTCCCGCGCCCGCTCCAACTCCCCCGCCTGCGGCACCCCGGCCAGCGGCAGCAGCAGATGCCAGCGCCACTCCTCGCGCGGCACCTGAAGCGGCGGACGCTCGTCCTCCACCCACCACAGACCCTCCAGCGGCCCCGCAGGGCCGCCCATCTGCGACACGACGGTGTACAAGGCGCGCATCGCCCCCAGATGCTCGGCCCCGCCCGGCTCACCGAGACCGGTGACGTTCAGACAGGTCACCGACGGCACCGTAATCAGTTCAGGAGTCATGACTGTTCCTCCAAAGGAATCATCAGATGAGTGACAAGCTGGTCAGGCGAGACAACGGCCGGATCCGACACGTACACCTCACGAATCGGGCCACCCAGCGGGTGATGCCGCTCGGCACACCAGGCCAGCACGGCGTGCGCGGTCAACGAGATCTGGTCGTAAGGCCCCACATGCGTCGCGCAGGCGAACGTCCCACCAGGCAGAACCTCCACCTCCGCGCCCCCGCCCGGGCACAGGACGCCTGGTTCGAGCACCACGGCGACCGCGATGTCGAACACGTCCCCCATATCGACGGGGAACAGCCCGATCAACTGCCTGCCGCCGACCTCGGCCATCAGCCGCGCCACGGCCGCCGAGGTCGCCCGCCCCACGTCATCCGGGCCCGCCGCCCGCCCACGCAGCACCGCCACGCGCCGCGCCGGCTCGGTGACGACGCGCACCTGCGCCGACGGCAGCCCCTCGGCCATCACCCGCTCCAGCGACGCCAGCGTCCGCTTCCTGCGCGTCAGCTCGGCCTCCAGCGAGGCACGCACCTCCCCCAGCGCGCCCGCCGTCCCCGACAGCACCTGACCGATCACCGCCAGCGGCACATCGAGCGAGCGCAACAACCCGATCGACAACGCCGCACGTGCCTGCGAGGCACGGTAATAGCGATAGCCCGTCTCGCCGTCAACGAAAGCGGGAGCCAGCAGGCCCAGCTCGTCGTAGTGCCGCAACTGCTTGACACTCAGACGGCTGAGCCGGGCGAACTGCCCGATCGGCAGCAGATCCTCGTCCACACCTCAAGCATGGGCTCTCCCACGAGGGGAGAGTCCAGCCGCGAACCCCTACGATGACCGCGAAGACCCGCGAGCCGATGTCCGGAACGCGTCCGCGGCCCCGACGTCTCTGATG
The DNA here is from genome assembly GCF_040300065.1 of Nonomuraea sp. NPDC000554. NCBI lineage: Bacteria > Bacillati > Actinomycetota > Actinomycetes > Streptosporangiales > Streptosporangiaceae > Nonomuraea > Nonomuraea sp. NPDC000554. Next base: position 65,895 of record NZ_JBEPDC010000038.1, read on the forward strand.
ACAGGCGCCCCCCACAGGAGCCCGCACAAAGGAGAGACACCATGAAGTACATGATCCTGACCTACGGGTCGCAGCAGGACTACGACGGCATGGCCGGCCAGGCCACCGGCAAACCCGCCTGGTCCGCCGAGGACTTCGCCGCGATGGGCGCCTTCATGGACTCCTTCAACAAGGACCTGGAAGAATCCGGCGAACTCGTCGAAACCCGAGCGCTGGCCGCCCCCGTCCACACCAGGAGAATCGGCTCCAAGGACGGCGTCCCCGTCGTTACCGACGGCCCCTACGCCGAAACCCAGGAAGTCCTGGCCGGCTACTGGATCGTCGAATGCGACAGCTTCGACCGCGCCACCGAGATCGCCGCCCGGCTCGGCGACTGCCCCGCCCCGCCCCACGTCACCACCACCGCCTACGCCGACATCAGGCCGATCGCCGAATCCCAGGCCGAACTCGAACTCTGAATGCCCGACACCGGCACCGACACCGACACCGAGGACCTGCTGCGCCGCCTCGCGCCGCAGGTCCTCGGCGCGGTCGTACGCCGCTACGGCAACTTCGACACCGCCGAAGACGCCACCCAGGAGGCACTCCTCGCCGCCGCCACCCAATGGCCCAAGGACGGCACCCCCGGCAACCCCCTGGCCTGGCTCATCACCGTCGCCTCACGCAGACTCACCGACCTGCTGCGCAGCGAACAGGCCCGCAGACGCCGCGAAGACACCGTCGCCAGCCGGACCCTGCCCGACCAGCGGCCGGCCCCCGCCGCCGACCAACCGGCAGCCGCCTCCGACGACACCCTCATCCTGCTGTTCATGTGCTGCCACCCCGCCCTGTCACCCGCCTCCCAGATCGCCCTCACCCTGCGCGCCGTCGGCGGCCTGACCACCGCGGAGATCGCCCGCGCCTTCCTCACCCCGGAAGCCACCATGACCCGGCGCATCACCCGCGCCAAACAACGCGTCAAAGACAGCGGCCTCCCCTTCGCCATGCCCACCGGCCCCCAACGCGCGCAGCGCCTCGACGCCGTCCTGCACGCCCTCTACCTGATCTTCAACGAGGGCTACGCCAGCACCTCAGGACCCAGCCTGCACCGCGCCGAACTGTCCACCGAAGCGATCCGCCTGGCCCGCGTCGTCCACCGGCTGCTGCCCGACGACGGCGAGACAACCGGGCTGCTCGCCCTCATGCTCCTCACCGACGCCCGCCGGCCCGCCCGCACCGGACCCGACGGCGAACTCATCCCCATGGCCGAACAGGACCGCACCCTCTGGAACACCGGCCACATCACCGAAGGCGTCAACCTCGTCACCCACGCCCTCTCCCACGGACCACCCGGCCCCTACCAGCTCCAAGCCGCGATCGCCGCACTCCACGACGAAGCACCCGACGCGGGCGCCACCGACTGGCCGCAGATCACCGCCCTGTACGAACTGCTCATGCGCCTGACCGACAACCCCATGGTCAAGCTCAACCACGCCGTCGCCGTCGCCATGACCCACGGCCCGCACGCCGGACTCACCCTGCTCGCACACCTCGACACCGACCAGCGCATCGCCACCGACCACCGCCTGCACGCCGTCCGCGCCCACCTGCTGGAAATGACCGGCGATCACGCCGCGGCCCGCGACTCCTACCAAGCGGCCGCCCGGCGCACCACCAACCTCCCCCAGCAGCGCTACCTGCACACCCGAGCCGCCCGCCTGACGTCACATCAGGCCGCAAGGCGCAACCATGAGCCGCCCGGCGTGCCAGGTGTCCAAACCGGCCGCGACGACCTAGAGTGACCCGTCGGCCCGCCCCAGGGGAGACGCGATGGACACCGGCACACCTGTCGCACCCGGACGGTTTCGCCGAGGCCCTGTGCGAGGTCCTCCACCACTGAACATGCGCTTGCAGGCATATAACCGATAGCGTATGTTCGGCCGTATGCGCTTCGACGTGCTCGCAGAGCCCGCACGACGGCAGATCCTCGACCTGCTGCTCGAACGCCCGCGCCTGGTCGGCGAACTCACCGACCGGCTCGGCCTCACCCAGCCCGGCACCTCCAAGCACCTGCGCGTCCTGCGCGAGGCCGGGCTGGTGACCGTCCGCAAGGACGCCCAGCGCCGCTGGTACGAACTGCGCCCGCAACCACTCGCCGAGATCGACGCCTGGCTCACCCCCTACCGGCGGCTGTGGGCAGACAGCCTCGACTCACTGGAACGCCACCTCGACACCATGGAGGACGAATGAACGAGAAACTCACCATCACCCCCGACGGCCGCACCACCCTGCACATGGAACGCCGCCTGCCCCACCCGCCCGCCAAGGTGTGGCGGGCCATCACCGAACCCGAGCACCTGGCCCGCTGGTTCCCCGCCGAGATGCGCATCGACGGCGACAAGGTCACCTACGGCTTCGGCCCCGACGGCGTGGTCACCCGCAACGACCCGCCCCGCGTCCTCGCCCACACCTGGGGCCAGGACGAACTGCGCTGGGAACTGCGCCCCGACGGCGACGGCACCGTCCTGATCTTCACCCACACCTTCGCCGACCGCTACGGCGCCGCCAGCTTCGCCGCCGGCTGGCACACCTGCATCGCCGGGCTCGGCGCCCTGCTCGCCGGCAGGCAGACCCGCACCCCGGCCGACACCGCGCACCTGCACGAGCACTACGTCGCGATCCTCGGCCTGACCTCCGGCGCCGTCAAGGACGGCGTCGTCCGGCTCGAACGCCAGCTCACCCGGCCCGCCGAAGACGTCTGGCGGGCCCTCGACGGCGACCAGGCCACCGTCGGCGCGCCACCGCCCGCCCCGTTCACCGTCCCGGGCCCGCCGGCCGGCCCGGTCACGCGCGCGGAAGCGGCCAAGCTCCTGGAGTACGGGACGCAGGACGGCACCGTGCACTGGGAGCTGACCGCAGGCACCGGCCACGGCGCCCGCCTGGTCATCACCCAGACCGGCGACCCGAGCACCCTGCCCGCCTGGCGCGCCCGCATCGAGGACCTGGCGGCGACCCTGGTCTCCTCGGAGTAGGGGTTGGAGGTGGTAAAAGGCGGGAGCTTACCCACCCACCGCCTTTACAAAGTAAATCACAATCGGAGGGCGGCGGCCGTCACGGCGCGGGCGCGGCGCGGGGACGTCAGCAGGTCGACCGAGTCCGACAGCTGGTCCACGCAGCCGGCCACCGGCAACTCCCTCACCACCGGGTCCGTCACCGGCGCCATCAGCGCGTCGGCGAACCGGTCGCCGCCGATCACCCGGAAGGGCCGGTCGTGGAAGGGCCGCACCCGCTCGTCCTGCCGCTCGGCCAGCGCCACCCGGTTCTGCAACGCCGCCACCCGCTCGTAGGCCGCCACCAGGCCCTCCTCCCGCTCCCGCCACGACCTGGCCGCCAGCGCCCGCGCCAGCCCCTGGCCCAGCTCCGTCGAACCCGGCATCCGCACCAGCGCGCTGCCCAGCCACTTGGCGTACGGGGGGTAGCGCCGGCGCAGCAGCAACGCCAGCCGCATCACCTCCCGTGCCAGCCGCGCCCCCACCACCGCCGAACCCAGCTCGTCGCCCACCTCGCCGCACCGCCCCGGGAACGGCTCCTCCTGGGCGATGCGGCGCCACTGGCAGGCCAGGACGTAACGCCACACGTCCTGCGGATACCAGCGCAGCGCCGCCCTCGCCGTCTCAAGGCCGCCCAGCCCGTCGTGGAACACCTCGCCACGCGTCACCTCGGCCAGCGCCTGCCACGGCACCGACAGCCAGTCCAGCAGCGACATCTGCCGGCGCGGGTCGAACCCGAGCCGCGCCACCAGCCACTCCCCCAGCTCGGCCACCACCACACCGGGACGCACCTCGCCGTGGTAGTCGAACACGGTCGCCAAACCCCGGAAGCGTCCGGGCAGCCCGGCGGCCACCTTCGCCTCCACCTCGGCCACCGCCCCCGGCTCCACGAACACCAGAACCCGCGGACCCCAGTCATGATCGGCCGAGCGGTCGGTGTCGAACTCCAGAACCTCCGAGCCCGGCCCGATCAGCGCGGCACTGTGCGGCACCCCGGACACCAGCGGGGACACCACCTCGGCGTAGAAGGCACGGGACAGATCAATACCAGGTACAAAATCGGACATCACACCGCCCACTGTGCCTGAGCCCCCCACGAACCTCACCCGGTTTTCCGGCCCTCGCCACAGACGAGCCCGCGGCACATGGCTCGTTCTCCAGCGGTCACGTGGTCAGCGCGTGAAGCCGGAGACGAGCCGGGTGATGCGCCCCTGGCGGGGGGCCAGCCAGTCGGCGATGTCGGCGACCACGGCCGGATCGACGTGCTGGGGCGAGTCGTAGTCCGCGGGCGTGGACGGGCCCGAGCCGGGAAAGAACAGGTGGTCGTCGGCGTCGTAGACGCGGATGGTGACGTCCGGCCGGTCGGCGAGACCCGCGCGCCACCGCGAGAGATCGTCGGCGACGGTCACCTGGTAGTCGCGGCCGCCCTGCAGGATGAGCATCGGCTTGTCCAGCGCCGCCGCGGCCGCCACGGGGTCGTAGCCGCGCAGATCCAGCCAGTACGCACCCGAATAGCCGAACAACAGTTCCGCGGCGGGCGTGCCGGGCGACAGGTCGGGGCTTTCGACCATCGCCGCCTGCCGCGTGATCATCTCGACGGCGGCCTGCGCGCCCGGGTCCAGCGAGGCGAGGTGGCGGACGACACGGACGGCGGCCTGGTGCATCGGCTGGGCGTCACCCGCCAGGAGCACCAGACCGGCCACCGACGGTTCGGCGGCGGCGACCCTCGGGGCGACCTTGCCGCCCATGCTGTGGCCGGCGACGTACACCCGCGCGGCATCGACGTCCGGATGGCGCTGGAGCAGGCGGACGGCGGCGACCGCGTGCGGGACGTACTCGTCCGACATCGTGAAGTCCTGCGCCAGCCGGTCGGCGTGGGCGTGGGTCACCTTGTCGAAGCGCAGCACCGCCACGCCCCGGCCGGCCAGCCCCCAGGCCAGGTCCTTGAGCGGCTTGTTGGGGCCGGCGGTCTCGTCGCGGTCGAACGGTCCGCCGCCGCTGAGCAACACCACGCCGGGACGCGGGCCGTGCCCGTGCGGCAGGCTCAACGTCCCGGGCACGGCCAGGTCGCCGGAGCCCACGGTGACGTCGTGCTCGTCGAACCTCTTGCGGCGGGCGTACGACGGCGGCGTCCAGGACGCGGTGCGCGCGGGCGCGAGCCGCAGGCCCTGCAGCAGGCCCGCCTCGTCGACCGACATGACCACCGTGAGCCCGTCGCGCTCGCACGTCACCGGGACGCTCACCCGGACCAGCCCCGTCTTGACCGGCTCGCTGACCGGCGTCCCGACCGCGGAGATCGGCCCGATCCTGGAGGTGCGGCCCTCCCATTCGACTCGCAGCGTCTCAGCGGACACCACCGCGCGCAGCGGCGGGGCGAACAACTCCTCGATGTCCGCGAAGCGTCCGTTCCGCGCCATCTCGACGACCGCCGTGGCGAGCGCCGCCGGGTCCCTTGTCATCCCGAGCGTCATCCCGAGCCCAACCTTTCTCATTTTTTGCGAACAGTAGCACAGCATGAGAAAGTTGGGTGGTGGACACCTTGAAGCTGCTGGAGCTGCTGGCACATCCGGTGCGGCTGCGGATCGTGCACGCGATGCGCGGAGGGCGCGCGCTCACCACCGCTCAGCTGTGCGCCCGGATCCCCGACGCCTCGAAGGCCATGCTCTACCGGCACGTCGACCTGCTCGCGGCCAGCGGAATCCTGGAGGTGGCCGACGAGAGGCGGGTACGTGGCGCGGTGGAACGCCGATACCGGCTACGCCTCGACCGGGTCGTCGTCGACGCCGACGCGGTCGCGTCCCTGTCGCCCGAGGACCACCAGCGCGTGTTCGCCACGTCCATGGCCGTCCTGGTCGCCGAGTTCAACGCCTACCTCGCCCGCGACAACGCCGACCCGGTGGCGGACCTCGTCGGCTACCGGCAGCACGCCGTCTGGCTCAACCGTGGCGAGCTGGAGGAGATGATCGGCGAGCTGCGCCGCGTGATCCTGCCCCGCCTGGCCAACCAGCCGGGGCAGGACCGCGCACAGTACCTGCTCAGCCCGATCTTCTTCCCGATCGAACAACCCCCCGCCGACCCCGGCACCGGGTGAGCGCACGGACGACCGCTTCCCGCCGTGGTCAGGGCCCAGCTCTCGGACGGACTCCCGGGGGCGGCTAGGTCGTAACGTGGCAGGCCAGGACGCGGCGGCGGCTGTAGCCGATCCGCTCATACACGGCGATCGCCGCGGAGTTGTCGTCGTCCACCATCAGCGCCGCCCGGCCGTGCGCGGCCACCAGCTCGCGCGACACCCACCGGCATACCCGCCCGGCCAGGCCCCGGCCCCGGAACGCGGCCGCGGTGGCCACCCCGGCCAGCAGCCCCACCGACGGGGCGCTCCACGCGTCGGCCGCCACCGCCGCCAGGCCGCCGCCGATCCGCAGCCCGGCCCAGCGGCTCACGCCCGCCGCGCCCGGCACCGCGTAGGAGTCGGGGGCGCCGGCCGCCAGCAACGCCGCGACCTCGGCGTCCGCGTCGCCGCCCAGCCAGCCGACAACGCCGCCACCCGTCTCGTCAACCGCCACGCCGGCGGGGGCGGCGGCGGGCACGTCGGCGGGGGCGGGCAGGACGCCGAGACTCATCCACGAGAACCCGCCGGCGACCTCGACGCCGTCAAACTCGGCCGCCACCTCGGCCATCAGGCCCGCCTCACCGAACGGGCGAAACGTCGGGCCGACCTCCGCCAGGGCATGCCGCACCAGCTCGACCGCGCAGGACGTACCGCCCCAGACCCCCAGCCGGTCACGGCGGGACGCGCCGGGCCCCGCCGCCACCACCGCGTCGCCCAGCGCCCACGCCCGCGCGCCGCCCGACAGCCGCTGCGCCGCCCACACGAGCAGGTCGTCGTCGCCGCCCGCGGCCCGCACCTCATCCAGCGTTAACAGCTCTCTGATCACAGAATCGCGCCCGGGCGGTAGGCGGCCGCCTCCGGGTGCGCCGCGACGACCTCGCCCACCTGCTGCGAGACCGCCTCCACCTGATCGGCCGCCGCGCCGGTGAACGACACCCGATCCGCCAGCAGCGCCTCCAGCCGGTCGCGATCCAGCGGGAACCGCTCGTCGGCCGCCAGCCGGTCCAGCAGCTCGTTGGACGCGCCACGCGAACGCATCGCCAGCGCCGCGCCCACCGCGTGCTCCTTGATCAGCTCGTGCGCCTGCTCGCGGCCCATCCCCTCCCGGACCGAGGCCATCAGCATCTTCGTCGTCGCCAGGAACGGCAGGTAGCGGTCCAGCTCGGCCGAGATCACCGCCGGGAACGCGCCGAACTCGTCCAGCACCGTCAGCATGGTCTCCACCAGCCCGTCGAAGGCGAAGAACGCGTCCGGCAGCGCCACCCGGCGCACCACCGAGCACGACACGTCGCCCTCGTTCCACTGGTCGCCCGCCAGCTCGCCCACCATCGAGGCGTAACCCCGCAGCACCACTGTCAGGCCGTTGACCCGCTCGCACGAGCGGGTGTTCATCTTGTGCGGCATCGCCGACGAGCCGACCTGCCCCTCCTTGAACCCCTCGGTCACCAGCTCGTGCCCGGCCATCAGCCGGATCGTCTTGGCCAGCGACGACGGCGAGGCCGCCAGCTGCACCAGCGCGGTGACCACCTCGAAGTCGAGCGAGCGCGGATACACCTGCCCCACGCTGGTGAAGCGGCGCGAGAACCCCAGATGGCCGGCCACCCGGCCCTCCAGCTCGTCGAGCTTGCCGCGGTCGCCGCCCAGCAGGTCCAGCATGTCCTGGGCGGTGCCGACCGGGCCCTTGACGCCGCGCAGCGGGTAACGGGCGATCAGCTCCTCCAGCCGCCGGTAGGCCACCAGCAGCTCATCGGCCGCCGAGGCGAACCGCTTGCCCAGCGTCGTCGCCTGCGCGGCCACGTTGTGCGAGCGGCCCGCCACCACCGTGGCCTCGTGCTCCTCGGCCAAGGTCGCCAGCCTGGCCAGCAACGCCACCACCCGGTCACGCACCAGCAGCAGGCTGTCGCGCACCTGCAGCTGCTCCACGTTCTCCGTCAGGTCACGCGAGGTCATCCCCTTGTGCACCTGCTCGTGCCCGGCCAGCGCGTTGAACTCCTCGATGCGCGCCTTCACGTCGTGGCGCGTCACCCGCTCACGCGCCGCGATGGAGGCCAGATCGACCTGCTCGACCACCTTCTCGTAGGCGCCGATCGCGCCCTCGGGCACCGCGACGCCCAGCTCGGCCTGTGCTCGCAGCACCGCCAGCCACAACCGCCGCTCGGCGATCACCTTGTGCTCGGGGGACCACAGCCGGGCCAGCTCGGGCGAGGCGTAGCGGGCGGCCAGGACGTCAGGGATATGCGGCTTGGAAGTCACGTCGGACAAGTCTATTCACCCTGGTCCACCTGCCCGCAGACCGGGCGGGCCGGGGCGCGTGTCCTCGGCCCGCCGGCGGGCGGAACGCGGAAGCCCCGGCGGGCGGCCGGGGCTTCCTTCCCTCATCTCACGCCGGATGACCGGCCAGATCCGCTCGTCCCTCAGCGTCGGCATCCGGACGGACGCCCTCGCCGCCATCGGGGCGGTTGCGGCGCAAACGCTGACCCGTCCTCGCCACGAAGACGTAGAGGGTCGGGACGAGCACCAGCGTCAGCAGCGTCGAGGAGATCAGCCCGCCGATCACCACGATCGCCAGCGGCTGCGAGATGAACCCGCCCGAACCGGTCACTCCGAGCGCCATCGGCGTCAACGCGCAGATCGTGGCCACCGCGGTCATCAGGATCGGCCGCAGCCTGCGCCTGCCGCCCTCGATCACCGCCTCCACCACGTCCATGCCCTGGTCCCGGTACTGGTTGATCAGGTCGATGAGCACGATCGCGTTCGTCACCACGATGCCGATCAGCATCAGCATGCCGATCAGCGCCGGGACGCCCATCGCCGTGTCCGTCGCCACCAGCAGGCCGACCGCGCCCGTCGCCGCGAACGGGATCGACACCAGCAGGATCAGCGGCTGCACGAAGCTGCGGAACGTCGCCACCATGATCATGAAGACGATCGCGATCGCCGCCAGCATCGCCAGGCCCAGGTCGGAGAACGCCTGCGCCTGGTCGGCCGAGGCGCCGCCGATCTTGTACGAGGCGCCCGCCGACAGGGTCACCCCGTTCAGCTTCGTGGTCAGGGTCTGGGTGACACTGCCCAGGTCGCTGCCGGTCGCCTTGGCCGACACCGTGGCCGAACGGTCGCCGTCGATGCGGGTCACCTGCGTCGGGCCGGCCACCTGCTCCACGTCGGCCACCGACGACAGCTTCACCGTCCCCGTCGCCGTCGCCAGCTTCAGCTTCTCGATCGCCGCCACGTCGCCAGGCGCGTCGCCGCCGCGCAGCACCACGTCGCTGGCCCGGCCGTCCAGCGTGATCTGGCCCAGCGACGCGCCGCGGAACGCCTGCGCCACCGCCTGCCCGACCTGCGCCTCCGACAGGCCCTTGGCCGCCGCCTTCTCCCGGTCGACCCGCACCTCGATCCGCGGCGCGCTCGCCTCCAGGTTGGACGACAGGTCCCGCAGCCCCGGCACCTCGCCCATCGCGGCCTTGACCGCGTCGGCCGCGATCTTCAGCGACTCGTTGTCGGGCGCGCGCACGATCACGTCGATCGTGTCGGAGGAGAACCCGCCGCCCCCGCCACCGCCGACCGTGACCTCGCCGACCCCCGACAGGGTGGCCAGCTTGTCACGCAGCGCCTGCTCCAGCCGCGGCGTCTCGACGCCGTCCTTGACGGTGACCGAGTAGGACGCGCGGTCCGTGCTGCCGCCGACACCGCCCTGCATCGCGTTGCCGCCGCCCACGTTCACCTGGTACGACTCCACGCCGTCCAGGCCCGACAGCGCGTCCTCGACCTTCTTGGCCGCCTTGTCGGTGGTGGCCAGGTCGGTGCCGACCGGCATCTTCTGGGTCATCGAGATCGTGTTCTGCCCGGTGGAGTCCAGGAAGTTGGTCTGCAGCCGGCCCGCCAGCCCCATCGTGCCGACGAACACCGCCAGCCCGATCAGCACCGTCACCAGCTTGAACCGGGTCGCGAAACGCAGCACCGGCAGGTAGGCGCGCTGCAACGGGCTGCGCAGCTCCTTGGCCTCGGCCGCCTCACGCTGCGCCCGCGCCTGCTCGGGCGTCAGACTCGGCGCCTTGAGGAACCAGTACGCCAGGACCGGCACCACCGTCAGCGACACCACCAGCGAGGCCAGCAACGCCACCGACACCGTGATCGCGAACGGGCTGAACAGCTCGCCCACCATGCCGCCGACCACCGCGATCGGCGCGAACACCGCCACCGTCGTCAGCGTGGACGCCGTCACCGCGCCCGACACCTCGCGCACCGCCGACAGGATCGCCGTCCGCTTGGCCTCGCCGTAGCCGAGATGGCGTTTGATGTTCTCCAGGACCACGATCGAGTCGTCCACCACCCGGCCCACCGCGATCGTCAGCGCGCCCAGCGTGAGCATGTTGAGTGAGTAGTCGCCCGCCCACAGCACGATCAGCGCGATCACCAGCGACAGCGGGATCGACACCGCCGTCACCAGCGTCGAGCGCACCGACAGCAGGAACACCAGGATCACCAGCACCGCGAACGCCAGGCCGAGCAGGCCCTCCGTGGTGAGGCTCTCGATCGACTTCTCCACATACGGCGCCTGGTCGAAGACGACCTCCACCGCCGTGTCGGAGGAGTCGCCCAGCTGCTTGGTCAGCTCGGGCAGCTTCTCGCGCACCTGGTGGGAGATCGTCACCGCGTTGCCGTCGGGCGTCATCGTGATCGACACGCCCAGGCTGGACTTGCCGTCGGTACGGGTGATCGTCGTCGGGTCGGCCAGGCCGCGCTCGATCGTGGCGACGTCCCCCAGCTTGACCGGCTTGAGCGGCTTGGGCTTCACCACCGCCTGCGGCACGCCCGGCTGCCCGGACTGCGGCCGCTGCCCGGTCTGGGGGCGGCCCTGTGGCTGAGCCGTCTGGGGCTGTGCGGTCTGGGGTGGGGCCTGCGGCTGGGTGGGGGTGAGGTAGAGGCTCTTCAGCTTGGCGACCGAGTCGACCCGCTGGCCCACCTGCACCGTCAGCGACCTGCTGTCAGAGGTCAGGGTGCCCGCCGGGATCGGCGTTCCGTTCGCCTTCAGCACGTCGGGGATCTGCGTCGGCGACACCCCCGCCTTGGCCATCTTCTTCTCGTCCGGCGTGATCGTGACGACCTCGTCACGGGTGCCCGTGACCGTCGCCTCCCGCACGCCCTTGACGCCCTGCAATTCCGGCAGCATGATGCGGCGCAGCTTGTCGGCCATCGCCCGCTCGTCGCCGCCGTCGCCCACCGCCAGCACCAGTACCGGGATGTCGTCGGTGTTGCCCGCCACCACCTGCGGGTCGACGTTGGCGGGCAGCTGCGCCTGGATCCGGCTCACCGCCTGCTGCATCTTGCTGACCGACGACTCGATGTCGGTGCCGTACTCGAAGGCCACCTGGATCTGCGCCAGGCCCTCCTTCGAGGTCGAGGTCATCTGCTCCATGCCGGCAAGGCCCTGGAAGGAGTCCTCGAGCGGTTTGGTGACCTGGTCCTCCACGATCTCCGGCGACGCACCGGGGTACGGCGCGATCACGAAGGCGCCCGGGAACGCCAGCGACGGCAACAACTGCTGTTTCAACTGCGGGATCGTGAACGCGCCGAACGCGCTGAGCACGACCGCGACCAGGATCACAAGGCTGCGGTTGGCAAGGCTCAACCGGGCGAAAGCGGTCATGGAGGTCCCTTTCAAGAGTTCGGCCCAGACTAACACTTCGCCTTGCACGAATATTTAACTCACCTTGGCATTCCTGATAACCTTCTCAGGAAGCGAGAGGTGAGTGTGGACGACGAACGCGACGACCTGATCCAACGGATCACCGAAACCCAGCGTGACCTCGGCCGGGCCTTCGCCAGGCACCCCTCGCCCCTGTTCACCTCCAACCTGACCATGCGGCAACTCAAGGTCGTCATGCTGCTGTCACTCAACGGCTCGGCCTCCGGCCAGGACCTCGCCCAGGACCTCGGCGTCGGCCTCGGCACGGTCACCGGCATCGTCGACAGGCTCGTCACCGCCGGCCTCGTCAGTCGGCACGAGGACCCGCACGACCGGCGCGTGCGCCGCGTGGAACTCACCGGCGCCGGCGCCAAGCTGGTCGAGGAGATCCAGGACGCCGGCCTGCAGCAGTACCGCCGCATCGTCGCGCACCTCGACACCGAGACGCTGCGCGCGCTGGAACTCGTCACCCGCCGCATCCGCGCCGTCGCCGACGAGCTGTTCAACCCCTGACCCGGGCGAGTCGGACGACCTGCTTCCCCCGCCGCCCACCGGCCTCCAGGGCCCGGTGGGCGGGTGGACCGTCACCCGCTCCCCTGGAGCTGCGCCAGGTCGTTGAGGGGTTGCGGGTTGGTGAGGCGGGGAACTGCCGGAGCCCCCCGCCTTTACAAAGTAGATTTCTAAGCTAGGCGCGACAGCATCGCCGGCAGGTCGCCCTCGTGGACGACCGTCAGCCGCCGGGTCGCCCGCGTCACCGCCACGTACAGGTCCTGGACCCCCCTCGGCGACTGGCCCAGGATGGCCGACGGATCGACCACCACGACCGCGTCGAACTCCAGCCCCTTGGCCTGGGTGACCGTCAGCACCACCACCGGCGCCTCCAGGTCCGACTCGGGGAAGAGCGCGGCGATCTCCCCGTGCCGGGCGTCCGGGGTGAGAATCCCCAGGCGGCCCTCGCCGATCTCGGCCAGCTCCGCCTCTGCCAGCGCCGGCAGCTCCCCGGCCCCCAGCCGCAGCGCGCGCGGCTGCGCCTCGCCCTCGCGGACCGACTCCGGCGGCTGCTGGCCCGGGTCCAGGGCGTGCAGGACGTCCGCCGCCACCCGCATGATCTCCGCCGGGGTCCGGTAGTTCACCAGCAGCCGCTCCTCCCGCCAGCGGCCCTGCAGGTGCGGATCGAGCACCTCGCCCCACGAGCGGGCACCCGCGGCCGAACCCGTCTGGGCCAGGTCGCCGACCACCGTCAGCGACTTGGCCGGGACCCTGCGCATCACCATCCGCCACGCCATCGGCGACAGCTCCTGCGCCTCGTCCACGATCACGTGGCCGTAGGCCCAGGTGCGGTCGGCCGCCGCGCGGTCGGCCGTGCTCAGCTCCGCGCCGGCGTCGGCGTTGCGCTCGGCCAGCAGGTTCGCCTCGGTGAAGATGCCCTCCTCCAGCAGCCCGGTCGTCTCCAGGACCTCGCGGGCGTACAGCTCCTGCTCCTCCCAGTCGGCCTCCAGGTCACGGCTGTCCCTGCGCGAGGACGAGTCGTCCTCGCCGAGCAGCTCCGCGGCCTCGTCCAGCAGCGGCACGTCGTCCACCGTGAACTCCGCCTCCAGCGGGCGCACCACGTCCTGCCATTCCAGGCCGGACGGCGAGACCGACCACAGCGTGTCCGGCGAGGCCAGCAACTCGGAGATCAGCCGCTGCGGCGTCAGCTCCGGCCACAGATCGTCGACCGCCTGGCGGACCTCCGGCTGCGACCACAGCCGCTCCGACGCCAGGGCCAGGTCCACCTCGTCCAGGTCGCGGTCGAGGTCGAGCGAGTCGGCCAGCTCGGGGTCGTCCAGGGCCACCTCCTTCAGGTGCAGCGCCTCCTCCACCGCGCGGGCCTCGGCCAGCGCCAGCTCCTTCAGCAGTTCGGTGACGTACAGCTTGCGCGCCATGTTGTGCGGCAGCCGGACCGCGCGGGCCCGGTCGCGCAGCCGCACGCACACCTCGTGCGGCACCCGCAGCCGCAGTCCGTCGTAGTCGACCAGCAGGTCACCGGCGGGCACCCGCTGACGCTCGCGCACCGCCCCCGCCACCACCGTGGCCATCAGCGGGTCGCCCTTGACCACCGCCGCCGCCGGCGCGTCGGCCAGCGTGGCGCGCACGCCGGGGAACAGCTCGCCGACCGTCGCCATCACCACCTGCGTCTCCCCCAGCGCGGGCAGCACCTGGCCGATGTAGCGCAGGAACATCGTGTTCGGGCCCACCACCAGCACGCCGCGCCGCTCCAGCGCGTCGCGGTGGGTGTAGAGGAGGTAGGCGGCGCGGTGCAGCGCCGCGACCGTCTTGCCGGTGCCCGGCCCGCCCTGCACGACCAGGGCCCCCTGCAGGCCGGCGCGGATCACCCGGTCCTGCTCGGTCTGGATCGTGGCCACCACGTCGCCCATCCGGCCGGTGCGGCCCCTGCGCAGCGCGGCCAGCAGCGCCGCCTCCCCCACCAGGGTGCGGCGGTCGCCCTCGCTCATCCGCTCGAGGTCGAAGACCTCGTCGTCCAGGCCGACCACCGCGCGGTCGCGCAGGTGCAGGTGGCGGCGGCGCAGCAGCCCGCCGGGGTCGCTCGCGGTGGCCACGTAGAACGGACGGGCGGCCGGGGCGCGCCAGTCGATCAGGACCGACTCGTGCTCCTCGTCACGCAGCCCGATCCGGCCGACGTAGGTGGTCTCGCCCGTGGTGTCGTCGATCCGGCCGAAGCACAGGCCGCGCTCGACCCCGTTGAGCTGCGCCAGCCGCCGTGCCTGCTCGGCCGCGGCGACCTCGCGCTCGACCATCGCCTGGCGCGAGCCGGGGCCCCGCCCGTACGCGTCGCGCAGCGCCGACTGCGCCCGCTCCCTGGCAGCGTCGAGCCTGCCGTAGAGCATGGAGATCGTGCCCTGCTCGATGTCAAGGGCTTCAGCGAACGCATCTTGACGATTAACCATTCCGTGCTATACTCCTAACAGGAGGTCTGTCGAGGCTTCATCGAAAGGCGCCCAAGTAAGCGAGCATAGCCTTCCCCTCGCCCTCCCGGCAAGCCGTACATGAGCGGATTTCCGCGGCCGTCCGCCGCGACGCGGTCCGGCGGCTTCGCGAGATCAATCAACCGCCACCCGGTTCCGCCATGCCGGCGCCCGGCACGCGTGCGGGTCCGTGCGATGAGCCCCAAAGAGGGGCGCGGCCGGAATACGCCGGAAACGGGCCGCGCAGGTAACGACGCACCATCTGACCTGGGGTTTCGACCTCGCGTCAGGGGAGAACTACTCTTCGTCCATCTCAACACTCAGCCGTTCCCGTGGCAGATCCCGCAGACTCAAAGGATGAGCGCGGAAGGTAGCCAGTATGCCTTCGTCATCCAGACGAGGGACGACCTCGACCGATCGTGGTCATAGCCCAGAGCCGGAAGTCCTCTCGCCCTCGGACAAAGTCCCGGCTAGACCGTTACCGCGCTGTCGGCGTACTCCTGGACGAGTCGCAGATCGTGCGAGGCGAAGATCACGGCTGTGCCCTGTGCTTCCCGCAGGCCGGTCAGGAGGTTCATGACCGCGCGGGCGGTGCCGTCGTCCAGGGCCGAAGTGACCTCGTCGCAGATCAGTACGTCGGGTTCGGCGGCCAGGGCTCGTGCGATGGAGACCCGTTGGCGCTGGCCGCCTGACAGCTCGTGCGGATATCGGCCGGCGTGGTCGGGGCTCAGTCCGACCTGTTCCAGCAGTTCGCCCACGCGCTCCGGTGCCGTGGCGCGTGGGCGTCGGCGGTGCAGCCGCACCGGCCGCAGCAGGGCGGCCCCTACGGTGGCCGAGGGGTTCAGCGCTCCCATCGGGTTCTGGGGCACGAACTGCACCCGGCGGCGCAGCTCCCGCCCTCGGCGTCGCACGTCGGGGTGCAGGGCGAGGCCGTCCAGCGTGAGGGAGCCGCCCGAGCGCGGGTGCAGGCCGACCAGGGTGCGCAGCAGCGTGGTCTTGCCCGACCCCGAGGGGCCGACGACGCCGACCGCGGCCCCCGAGGGCGCGTGCAGGTCGACGCCGCGCAGCACGTGCAGGCGCGCGGGCCCCACATGCGCGGCCAGCCCCTCGGCACGCAGGCCCGTCTCCTGCTCAGGTGTCCCGGAGCGGCGCGGCGGCCGGAGGGCGGACGGCTGAGAGGGCACGCCACCGGGCAGCTCCAGGACGTCGTCGGCCACCTGGGCGACCAGCTCCCGGTCGTGACAGGACATCACCACCGCGATTGCCCGCTCCCTGGCCAGACGCCGCAGCAGCGCGCCGATCTCCGCGCGCGCGGAAGGGTCGAGCCCCGCGGTGGGTTCGTCCAGGAGCAGCAGGTCGGGCTTGCGGGCGAGCGCCCTGGCCAGAGCGACCCTGCGCTGCTGGCCGCCTGAGAGCTCGACGGTCCTGCGTCTGGGCAACCCGGGGACGCCGGCCAGGCCGACCTCACCGAGCAGGCCGGCGATGTCGTCACGGGTCAGGCCGGTGCCGGTCTCGGCGACGACCGCGGCCACGCGCATCCTGGGGTTGAGCGCCGAGCCCGGGTCCTGCCCGACGAAGGCCAGGCGTCTTCGCCGCAGTTCGCGTAGCGCGTCCGGGCCGCAGGCGAACACGTCCACGCCGAGCACCCGTACGTCTCCCGCGTGGCGGGCGGTACGCGGGGGCAGGTCTCCGAGCAGCGCGCGCAGCAGGGTGGTCTTGCCCGAGCCCGAGGCGCCCACCAGGGCCAGGACGCGTCCGGGCAGTGCGGCCAGGTCGACGCCCGACAGCAACTCGGGCCCGCCGGGGGCGGCCACGGTCAGGCCGGTCGCCACGGCATACGGGGTCACAGGACCGCCACCTCCGATGTACGTACCTTGGGGGCCAGCGCCCCGGCGGCCAGGTTGACGCTCATCGCCAGCGCGGCGATCGCGATGCCGGGCGCCAGCACGGCCCACGGGTTGAGGACGAGCCCGGCGCTGTTCTCGCGGATCATCAACGCCCAGTCGGCGGCCGGCGGCTGGGGGCCGATCTGGAGGAAGGCGGCAGTGGAGATCACGTAGACGCCTTCCACGAAGCGCAGCCCGAACAGGGCGAGGACGGTGGAACGCAGGTTCGGCAGCACCTCGCGGACGATGAGATGCCAGGTGCGTTCGCCGCCGGCGATGGCCGCCTCGACGTAGCCGGTGGCCACGACGGGCGCCGCGGCGGCGGTCATGAACCGGACGGCGAAGGGGACGCCAAGCGCGACGGCGGCGGTCACGAGGGCGAACGGGCCGCCGCCCGGCCACGCCTGGGTGACCAGCAGGATGCCCAGGACGGCGGGCAGCAGCATGAACACGTCCGTGGCTCGCTCGACGAACCGGCCGAAGGCGGGACGCAACGCTCCGGCCACGCCCAGGAGCGCCGCGACGGCGGTGACGAGCAGCGCGACGACGACGGAGGACAGGACCAGGTCGCGCCCCCCGTACAGCAGCCTGCTCAGGACGTCGCGGCCGAGCTGGTCTCCGCCGAGCAACGCGCCGTCGGCTCCGGCGGGCCCGAAGGGGATGGTGACCGGCTGGTCCATCGGCAGGGGGGCCAGGAGCGGTCCGCCCAACGCCAGCAGCAGCAGGACCAGCGCGGGCAGCAGGCGCATCACCGGCGGCCTCCTGCGGCCCAGGAGCGGATCAGGTCGGCGACCAGCAGCACACACGTGATCGCGAGCCCGGTCAGCGCCACCACGCCGGCGATGATCGGGGTGTCGCGGTCTGCCACGGCTCCCGAGAGGAGCGCGCCGACCCCGGGATAGTTGAAGATCGTCTCTACCGCGACCGCGCCGCCCAGCAGCATCCCGGTGGAGGTCGCCGCGCCCACGGCGATGGCGGGCAGCGCGCCGGGCAGCAGGTGGTGGGTGAGGACGCGCCGGGGCCGCAGACCGTCGAGGACGGCGGCGACCACGTGCGGTGCTCGCGCCTCGTCGGCGATCGCGCCGCGCACGATCCGCGCGTTCCACCCGATCTGCGGGATGGCCAGCGCCAGCACCGGCAGCACCAGCATCGTCCATGAGGCAGGGGAACCGTCCGCCCCGGCCAGCGTCGCCGCCGGAAGCAGGCCCGTCCACAGCGCGAACACCAGCACCAGCGCCACCGCGATCACGAACTCGGGCAGGGCCAGCACGGCCATGGCCGAGGCCGAGATCACCCGGTCGGTCACCGATCCCGGGTGCAGCGCGGCCCAGCAGCCGACGGCGAGGGCGGTGGCGACGGTGACGGCCAGAGCGACACCACCCAGCAGAAGCGTGTTGGGCAGCGGCCCCGCCAGCAGGTTCCAGACCTTCTCCCCGCGGGCGGAGACGCCGAGGTCCCCGGTGGGCAGCCCGGCCATCCAGCGCAGGAACCGCACGAACACCGGCTGGTCGAGGCCGAGCAGGGTGCGTCGCCGAGCGACGTCGGCGGCGCTCTCCCCGCGTTCGGCGGTCGCGTCGGCGGCGTCGCCCGGCAGTGCCTCCACGACGGCGAAGACCAGCGCGAGCAGGACCGCGAGCAGGCCGGCCCGGCGGGCGAGAAGCCAGCCGAGCCGCAGCGCCGTCAGTGAGCCAGCCATACCCGCTCAAGCTGAACGCGTCCGTAACCGGGAAGCTTCGGCAGGTCGCGGACGGCCGCTCCGGCCAGGTCGATGCCGTCGGCCATGCCCCACAGCACGTAGCCGGAGCGCTCGTGCTCGATCTCCTGCAGCGTGCGCAGCGCCTTGGCCCTGGCGGCTTCGTCCAGGGTGCCCACGGCCTGCTTGTACGCCTGGTCGAACGCGGCGTCGCTCCAGCCCGACTCGTTCTGGCCCGCACCGGTGAGCAGGAGCTTGCTGGCGAAGAACAGCACCGAGTCGTTGGTGCCCCAGTAGGTGGTGTACAGGTCGCCCTTGAGCCAGGTCTTGTCCCAGAACGCGCCGGAGTCCTGCTTGACGACTTCGACCTGTACGCCCGCCTCACGCAGCTGGGTGGCGAACAGCGCGGCCGACTCGGCGAGGCCGGCGATGTCGTCGGTGGTGTGCAGCGGGTAGGTCTTGGACAGGTCGAAACCGGCCTCCTGCAGCAGCTGCTTGGCCCGGGCCAGATCACGCGTGCGCTGCGGCAGGTCCTTGGCGTAGACGGGGTCGCCGGTGCCGAGCACGTCGTTGGCGACCTTGCCGTACCCGCTGAGCACCTGCTTGACCATCGCCTCACGGTCCACGGCCAGCCGGAGTGCCTCGCGGACCCGGGGGTCGGCGTACGGGCTGCCCTTGGAGGTGCGCATGACGATCGGCATCGCCATGTCGTCGGGTCGGCGGAGCACCTGCACGCCGGGGCGGCCGGCGGCGACACGGGCGGCGACGGCGCCCACATTGGAGGCGACGTCGATCTGCCCGGCCAGCAGCGCGTTGGCCATGGCCTGCGGGCTTTCGAAGATCTTCACCTCGATCGCGTCGAGGTGCGGCTTGCCCGCGTACCAGCTGTCGTTGCGCACCAGACGAGCGTTGCCGTCGCGGTACCAGTCGAGCTTGAACGGGCCGGTGCCCGGCGCGCCGGCCACCTCCTTGGTGTCCTTCTTCATGACGAACGTCGTCAGCCGCATCATCAGCGGCAGGTCGGCGTTGGGGTAGTCGGAGGTGAGCACGACCGCGTCCCCGTCCGCCTTGATGTTCGCGGACGTGACGCCCGGCAGCCGGGCCGGACCGGCGGGGGTGTCACGCAGGCGGCGCAGCGACCAGGCGACGTCCTCGGCGGTCACCGGCGTGCCGTCGTGGAAGGTCGCGCCAGGCGCGAGCGTGAACCGCCAGGTCTTGACGTCCTTGTCCGCCTTCCACTCGCTGGCCAGGCGGGGCGCGGTGTTGGCGGTGGCCCCCGGGATGGTCAGCGTGTCGTAGATCAGACTGATGATCAGGTAGTCGCTCTCGTTGGCCTGCGTGCCGTGGGGATCGCGGGTGATCGCGCTCGCCTTGCCCAGCGCGCCGATGCGCAGGGTGCCGCCACTGGTGGGTTGCGCCTGAGCCGGCTGGGTGGCGGGGGCGGAGCCGGGCTTCGACCCGTTGCCACAGGCCGCGACCAGCGCCGCTAGGCTCGCTCCTCCTGCGGTCATGAGAAGCTGTCGCCTACTCAGGTCCACTTCATCCTCATTCATGGCGATATTCTGGGTTAGGTTTGCCTATCCTAAAGGGAGAGAAAACGGCGTGACAACGTCCCCCCTGCGCCACGACGTACGCGAACTGGCCGGACTCGCCGTTCCCCTCGCCCTCACCCAGCTCGCCCAGGTGGCGCTGACCACCACCGACACCCTCATGCTCGGCCTGCTCGGCGTGGAGGCGCTGGCGGCAGGCGGGCTGGCGATGGTCATCTTCAACCAGCTGCGCACCATGGGCGTCGGACTGGTGACCGCCGTCGGCAACCAGGTCGCCGCCGCGCAGGCGCGCGAAGAGGACGTCGGCGACCTGGTCCGCGCCGCGATGGCGCTGGCGACGATCGCGGGTCTCGTCGGTGGCGCGGCCATGGTGCTGATCGGCGAGGCCGTCGCCCTGCTGGGGCAGGAGCCGGCGGTGATCGAGCGGATGCGGCCGATGCTGTGGGCGCTGGCGCCCGGCCTGCTGCCCTGCCTGTGGTTCCAGGCGCTTCGGCAGTTCACCGTCGGCATGCGCCGCCCGCAGGCGCTCTTGCGCATCACCCTGGCCTCGATCGTGGTCAACGCCGCACTCAACGCCGCGCTCGTCCAACCGCTCGGGCTGGCCGGGATCGGTGCCGCGACCAGCGCCGTCTACCTGGCGACCTTCGTCGCGTTGTACGTCTCCGCCCGGCGCGACCCGGAGCTGGCCCCGGCGCTCAACCTTCGCGTCTGGCGGGCCCGTCCCGAGACAGTGCGCCGGCTCACCGGGCTCGGCCTGCCGATCGCGGCCACCTACGGCTCCGAGGCCGGGTTCTTCTCCGTCGTCGCCCTGCTCATCGGCACCTCCGGCACCGCCGCCCTGGCCGCGCACACCGCCGTCAACCAGCTCGTCTACATCGTCTTCCAGGTCTCCGTGGGCCTGTCGCACGCCGCCTCCATCGGCGTGAGCAGGCAGATCGCCCTGGGGCAGGCCGGTCAGGCCCGGCGCATCGCGCGAGCCGCCCTCGCCTGCGGAGCCGCCGTCATGGCCGTCGTCGCGGTGTTGTACCTCGCCGTGCCCGGCCTCGTCCTGCGCCCGTTCCTCGGCGAGGAGGGCGGAACGGCGCTCGCCATCGCCACCAGCCTGCTCATGGTGGCCGCCATCATGCAGTTCGTCGACTGCGCCCAGAACATCGGCGTGGGCCTGCTGCGTGGCCTCGACGACACCAGGAGCGGCTTCCGCCTGACCCTGGTCGGCTACTGGCTTGTGGGCCTTCCTCTCGCGGCCCTGCTGGCGGGACCGGCCGGACTGGGCGCGGTGGGCACCTGGCTGGGCCTGCTCAGCGGCCTCACCGCCACAGCCGGCCTGCTCCTGCGCCGCTTCTCCCGCAGACTGGCCGCACTACCAGCGCAGTAGCCGCAGGCGCGGCTGCCCGCACGACGTGGCCGGGCAAGCGTCTCCTCCCGCATGCACCCCTGCTGCCTCCGGCGCAGCCAGCGCTCAGCGGCGCCGCCTCCACATTCGCGGCATCGGCAATGGGCGAGCTGAGGACGACAGATGATCCCGCATCCCGCCTCTGTCGGCTGAGGACGTGCGGGCCGCACCGGTGCCGGGTTCGCCACGACGCCGCGCTGCTGCTCGCCTGGTTCCGTTGAGGGCTTCCCGACGAGCTTGATGGGGACATTTAACCGCTCGCTACTATTCGTGTGAGTAGTATCTAGTCTGGCTGGTGCTCTTGGGGGTGCCAGTGACCTTGTCCTTTTCCTGTCTGGAGCGTGCGCATGGTGTCCACCTCTGCCCCACTTCGACGACGGCAGATCGCCAACAAGGTGCCCCTGGTCACAGCGACCTTCTGGGTCATCAAGATCCTCTCGACGACGGTAGGTGAGACGTTCGCGGACTATCTCACGGTCAATGTCGGGCTCGGCCCAGTGTTGACCGATGGTCTGGTGTTCGTCGTCCTGGCCGCGGCCCTGGTCCTGCAGGCGTCCTCTCCCCGCTACACCCCGTGGATCTACTGGCTGTCCGTGGTCCTGGTGAGCATCTCGGGAACCCAGATCACCGACTTCCTCACTGACACGCTCGGGATCAGCCTGTACGTCAGCACGACGCTGTTCGCGGTGCTTCTGGCCGTGGTCTTCACCGTCTGGTACCGGCAAGAGATGACGCTGTCGATCACCGCGATCAACACGCCCCGTCGGGAGGCGTTCTACTGGGCAGCCATCCTGACCACGTTCGCGCTCGGCACCGCGGCAGGCGACCTGGCCACCGAGGCGCTGAGCCTCGGCTTCCGCAACGGCACGCTGCTGTTCGGCGGCGCCTTCCTCGTCACGCTGGTGCTGTGGCGGGTCGACGCCTGGCAGGTGCCGGCGTTCTGGGCCGCCTACATCCTGACCCGCCCGCTGGGCGCCGCGGTCGGTGACCTGCTGACCCAGGACCACTCGCTCGGTGGTCTCGGTCTGGGCGCGACCAGGACCAGCATGCTGTTCTTCGCCGTCATCATCGCGCTGGTCGCCCGCGAGCAGGTGGCCGCGACCAGGGCCCGCCGCACGGGCTCGCACACCGAGGGCAAGTCGGGCAGGGCGAGCTTGGGCCGGCCTGCGGACCTGGTGTGGGCGGCCGCCGGCATCGCGGTCGTCGTCGGCATCGGCAGCTGGATGTCAGCAGGCTCCGCAGGCCAACCCGCCGCTTCCCCTGCGGCGGTGAAGCAGGCATCGAGTCCCAAGCTCGGGAACCTGTCGTCCTTCGCCGTCATCATCGACGACGTCAACGCGCTCACCGCCAAGGGCGACCTGGCCGGGGCGAAAGCTCGGATCAAGGACCTCGAGGTGGCCTGGGACGCCGCCGAGGCAGGTCTCAAGCCCCGCTCGCCGAGCGACTGGCACGCCCTGGACGGCGCGATCGACGGGGCACTGACCGCGCTGCGGGCCGACTCTCCGGCTCAGGCGCGATGCGGCGCGGCGATGAAGACCCTCGAGAAGACCCTGAAGCACCTGCAGGCCTGAGCCCGCACCTCGACGGCGCAAGCTACGATTGAGGTCTGTAGTAGATGCCGGGGGTGGGAATGAGCGATTCGGCGAGACGGTCGGGCAGGCGATCCCCGGGCGTCCTGGAGCAAGAGATCCTGGACTGCCTGACCGAGGCCGGTCGACCGCTGACCCCCGCCGAGGTGCGAACCCAGCTCGGTGGCGAACTCGCCTACACCACCGTCATGACCACCCTCGCCCGGCTGCACAAGCGAGGGCTGGCCGAGCGCGAGCCCGCTGGCCGGGCCTACGCCTACCGAGTGGCCTCCGACGCCGAGGCGGCGCAGTCGATCGCCGTGGCCACGCAGATGAGCCGCCTGCTCGGGAAGGGCCGCGACCGTGCCGGTGTCCTGGCTCACTTCGTCGCTGACCTCGATCCCGAGGACGAGCAGCTGCTCACCGAGTTGCTGCACGGCCTCGAAGGGGATCGCCAGGGGCGGGAGAATATCCGCCGGACAACGGGCGAGTGAGCGGTGGCGTGGCTGGTGTGGTCACCGCTGGTGGCCAATCTCGTGCTCGTCCTCCTCGGTCCGTGGATCACGCGCACCCTGCCGCCCGGCATGGCCGTCCGGCTGGTCCCGATCGCGATGGTCGTCGTGGCTTCAGGCACGGGGACGGTACTGACCACGCTGGGGTTCCTGTCATTCGCGCAGGTACCTGAGGTGGCGCGGCTCGGCAGCTGGTCCGCGGGCCGGCTCGGGGCCGAACAGCCGTGGCCGGTGGCGGCCGAGGCGATGGCTGGGATATGCGCCGCGCTGCTGCTCGCCGCAGGTTTGCATACGACCGCGGGGGTGGTTCGCGAGCTGGTCAGAGTCGCGGGTACCGCCCGGCGGCTGATACCGGGTCCCGACGGGGTGGTCATCGTGCCCGGTGCCGTGCCGGACGCTTACACGCTTCCAGCTCTGCCCGGAACTCCCGCACGTGTTGTCGTGACGACCGCCATGCTGCGCGCTCTAGACGATCAGGAAAGCCGTGTGCTGTTCGCCCACGAGGCAGCTCACGTCTCCGGCCGGCACCACCTCTACGTCCAGGTGGCGCACCTCGCCTCCGCGACCAACCCTTTCCTGCGCCCCACCGCCCGCGCGGTGCGGTTCGCGATCGAGCGAGCCGCAGATGAAGCCGCGGCGCGCCGGCTCGGCAACCGCCGGCTGGTCGCCCGCGCGCTGGCCCGTGCGGCGCTCGCCAAGGCGGGCGCGCTGCACGCCGAGGACTCCGGTCAAGGGTCCACCGGCACCTCCTCCGTCAGGCTGTCGGCCGCCGGCGGGCAGGTCGCCCAGCGTGCGGCTGCCCTGCTGGCACCGGCGCCGCGCCCGCGCCGCACCGTCGCCGTCGGCCTGCTGGCGCTGACCGCCATCACGCTCCTGGGCTCCTCAGTGGCAGTGGACCAACTCGACGATCGGCTCGACCAAGCCGAGGTGCCCGCGCCCGTCCTGTCCTCCTCCCCATACGGGAGTTCTCAGACGATCGCATTCGTCCCGTCAGATGCCTGCGGTTCATGCGGGAAGAAACGCTACAAGCTGGCGGTGGATGTTGACCACCGCGGCTGGTGACGCTAGCTTCCGCCGAGGTATGGGCCTTTTCGCTGGCGAGCCGCACGCTGCTGGTCGTCGAGCACATGCTGGGGATCGCCGCGGTGGTCCTCGCGCCGCTGCTCATAGCTCAACCCACGTCCGCGCGGGCGGCCGAGCCCCGGCCACCCGTCCAGCTCACCCTGTCGGCTCCCACCGGGCCCTACCCGCTCGGCACCGTCTCCCTGCACCTGGTCGACCGCACCCGGCCCGACCCCCTCGCCGACGGCCACCCCCGAGAGCTCATGGTCACCCTGACCTACCCCGCCCGGAGCATCGCCGGGCATCCGGTCGCGCGCTGGATCGAGCCGAAGGCCGGGCTGGAGTACCTGCGGGAGGAGGGGCTGCCCGCGGGAGCCGTTCTGCTGCCTGTCACGCATGACCATGAAGGCGCGCCCGCCGACCGCCGGCTCGGCCGGTTGCCCGTCGTGCTGTACTCGCCGGGCAACGACGCGCCCCGCTCGATCAACACCATGGTGGTCGAGGAACTGGCCAGCCGCGGGTACGTGGTAGGCACGATCGGCCACACCTTCGACGGCGTGATCCAGTTCCCCGGCGGCCGAGTCGTGACCCCGGCCCCCGACGGTCCGGCGACCGGCCCGCTGATCGCCGAGCAGCGCGTCGCCGATACCCGCTTCGTCCTGGACCGGCTGGCGGAGGTCAACCGCGGCGGCAATCCTGATGCCGAGCATCGCCGCCTGCCCGCAGGGCTGCGCGGCCTGCTCGACCTCGACAGGGTGGGCATGTTCGGCCACTCCGCCGGCGGTGCCACGGTCGCCTCCGCCATGGTCGAGGACCCGCGGATCAAGGCCGGCCTCAGCCTGGACGGACCTGTCGCCGGCCCGGTCATCACCGCGGGACTCGATCGCCCGTACATGCTGATGGAGGCCACCAAGGCCCGGCCGGAGAACGTCCCTGATCTGGCCACGTTCTGGTCGCACCTGAGAGGCTGGAAGCTCGCGGTGCGCGCCGACGGTGCTGAACACGCCTCCTACACCGACCTCGACGTGATCATCGCCCAGGCCGCGCCGGCGCTGGGCTTGAGCGCTTCGCAGGTCGCCGAGCAGATCGGTACGCTCGCGCCCGCACGGGCCGTGGCCATTCAGCGCGCCTACCCGCTCGCCTTCTTCGACCGCCACCTGCGGCGGAAGGGACATCTGCTGGACCGGCCTTCCCGACGCTTCCCGGAGGTGACCTTCCGCCCGTGACCCGTGGAGCCGTGGCGGGACAATCGGTTGCTCAGCCTTCGGCCAAGGGCGCGTCCCGGTAGGCGCGCCACAGGGCGAGGTCGTAGCCCGGGCCCAGGACCGCGCCGAGCAGCAGCGGAGCTCCCAGCACAGCCAGAGTGCCGGTCAGCAGCGTGGTGGTGGTGATGGGAGCGGCCGAGACGGCGATGCTGCTGGTCAGGCTGGCGGCGGCCGTGCGGTGCGGGGAGGGAACGACCGCGGCCGTCAAGGCCTGCCGCGCCGGTACGTCGATCTTGGAGACCGTCTGGCGGAGCAGCAGCAGGACGACGGCGGAGGCGAGGTCCGGGGCGAACGGGATACAGGCCAGCAGCAGGTTGGCCGCGGTGTGCGGCAGGAGCATGGTGGCCAGCAGTCCGCGCCGGCGCGCCAGCAGCGGCGCGGTGAGCTGGGCCAGGGCCGGTAGCAGGTTGGCGGAGAAGAACACCAGGCCCGGTTGCGTGACGGTCGCGCCGTAGCGATGGGCGAACCACCAGGCCAGTACGGCCTGGACGGCCAGCCCGCCGGACAGGGCGTCCAGGGCGGACAGGCCGGCGGGAAATCTGCCCCTGAGCTGTGCATGTGGCATGCGGCATGATGTCGCGGGCGCTACCGCGGGCACAGCGCGAAAACGCGCAAAGAATTTCTGCGGCTGCCCTATCGTGGCGCGGCTGCCGCGAGGTGGTGGCGCCGGGGGCTCACGGCTGAGCCGGGCACCCGAGCGCGGTGAGTCTCGGGGTGCCCGGCGCTTGGCTCAGCCGTCCTCGGGCTCGGAGGCGTCGCCCTTGCCCTCCTGCTCGTTCTGGTCGCCCGCCTGGCTCTGCTTGTCCTGGGCCTCGGAGCCGGCCTCTTGACCCTTGTCGTCGTTGCCGTCTTCTGCCTCGGCCTTCTGGCCCTGCTCGTCTTCCTTGGTGCCCTCGTTCGGCTCCGTGCTCTCGGCGGGCGTGGCGGTCTCGTTCTCGGGGGCCTGCTCCGTGGGGGCGGCGGAGGACGGGACGGGGGCGGGGGTCTGGGCGGTGGAGGAGGCGTATGCGGCAACTCCGCCGCCCGCGACGAGGACGGCTACGGTGGCGAGTCCGGGGATGAGCATGGACTTACGCATTGAAATATCTCCGATGCATTGACGTCGTACTGACCCCGTCAGTCTGCGGAAACGCGGGATAGCGGCAGGTTCGGCCAGCCATAACGCGAGGTTAATCCTGGTCCGAAACGCGGATCCAGACGTGGCCACTCCTGAGCAAAGGTAAACGCCGCGCTAACCCAGTACTGAGCGGGTGCTGTAACGACCTTCCCTACCGTGCGTTCATGAGATCAACGACAGTCCCGATGCCGGTCTCCGCCGCGTTTCTGAGCCTGGGGGTGGTCGTCGGCTTCGCCGCGCGCACGCCTGCGTGGACCGCGGCGGACACGAGCGTGAGCCAGGCGGTGCAGTCGCTGCGCGGCCCCTGGCTGACCGCCGTGGCGCAGGTCCTGAACGTGGGCTTCGGCACCATCGTGGGTACGGTCCTGGCTGCCCTCCTCGTCGTCGGCGTCGCCGTATCAGGACGGACGCGCGCCGCCGGAGGCACGCTGCTGGTGATCGCCGCGGGGTGGGGAGTGGGTGCGCTGGTCAAGGTCATCGTCGCCCGTCCCCGGCCGCCGGCGGTCCACGCA
Source organism: Nonomuraea sp. NPDC000554 (assembly GCF_040300065.1). NCBI lineage: Bacteria > Bacillati > Actinomycetota > Actinomycetes > Streptosporangiales > Streptosporangiaceae > Nonomuraea > Nonomuraea sp. NPDC000554. The sequence continues at coordinate 93,243 of NZ_JBEPDC010000038.1, forward strand.
CTGGTGCGGGAGCTCGGCCCCGACAGCTTTCCCAGCGGTCACGTGTGCCTGACCCTGTCGATCGTGGTCGCCGTGGCGCTGCTGGCCAGGAAGACCCGGCTTTACTGGCCGGTCGTAGCGGCGGGCGGCATGCTCGTGGCCGGTCAGATGGTCGCAAGGGTCTATCTCGGGGCGCACTATCCCACCGACACCCTGGGTTCGGTCATCTTGACCCCGGCCGCCATCCACCTCGTCACCAACGCGCGAAGGCTCGGATTGTTCCTCCTGCACGCGGACAACCGCCGCAGGGCGCGCCGGGCCGGCCCGCCCAGCATCCGGCAGGTGAAGATCCTGCTACTGCACGCGCACGGCATGGGCGGCACCATCAGGACCACCTTCAACCTCGCCAGCACGCTGGCGGCCCATCACGACGTGGAGATCGTCAGCGTCACCAAGACCAAGGACAAGCCCTTCTTCGAGGTGCCGCCCGGCGTCCGCGTCACCTTCCTCGACGACCGCACGGACCGCCGGCCCCGCGGCGCCCTGCTCACGCGCCTGCTCCGCAGCAGGCTCATCCCGCGGGAGGAAGCCGCGTACGACCGGTTCGACCTGCGTACCGACCTCGCGCTCGCGCGATTCCTGCGCGGGTTGCGCACCGGGGTGCTGATCAGCACGCGTCCCGGACTCAACCTGGCCACCGCCCTGCTGGCCCCGCCCGGCGTGATCACGATCGGGCAGGAGCACGTCGGCTTCGGCTCGCACAAGCCCCCCGTCCGGGAAATGATCGCCCGCAGGTACGGCAGGCTCGACGCACTCGTCACCCTGACCGAGGCCGACCTGAGCGCCTACCACGCGGCGCTGGGTCCCCGGGCGCCGCGTCACGTGCTGCGCATCCCCAACGCCACGCCGCCCCTCACCGGCGGGCCCTCTCACCTGAACGCCAAGACCGTCATCGCGATCGGCCGCCTGACCAAGGTCAAGGGCTTCGACCTACTGCTGCGCGCCTGGCAACTGGTCAGCGCCGCACACCCCGGCTGGACGCTGCGGATCGTCGGCTCAGGGCCAGAGCGCGCCCGCCTTCTCAAGCTGGTCGGCGAGCTCGGGCTGGCCTGCTCGGTCGAGCTTCCCGGCCCCTCCCGCGACGTCGGCGCCGAGCTCGACGACGCCTCGATCTTCGTGCTCAGCTCCCGCCGCGAGGGGTTCCCGATGACCATCCTGGAGTCGCTGAGCAAGGGCGTGCCCGTGGTCGCCTTCGACTGCCCGCACGGCCCCGGCGAGATCATCACTCACGGCCACGACGGGCTCCTTGCCCCCCGGCGGGACGTCGCCGCTCTGGCCGCGGCGGTCGGTCTCCTCATCGACGACGAGACCGAGCGCCACATGATGGGCGCGGCCGCACTGAGCACCTCCAAGCGGTACGACCCTGAGGCCATCGGACGGCGCTGGACCGAGCTGCTGGCCGAACTGGAAACGGGCCGCTGACCGATCACAGGTCGCGCAGCACCGTCAACGGCGGACGGCGGGCGGCCCGTACCGTCGCCGCCCCGGCCGTCAGCAGCGCCGCGGCACCGAGGACCGCCAGCAGGGCCAGGTACGCCCACGGCACGGCGAGCGCGTCGGGAGGCGGGTCGAACACGCCGCTGAGCACGGCCACCAGCATCCGCGACAGCGCCCACCCGCACAGCGCCCCCAGCACGGCCGCGGCCACGCCGACCAGCCCCACCTCGGCCCACACGAACGAGCCCAGCTGCCGCGGGGTCGCCCCCAGCACCCTGGCCAGCGCGTACGTGCGGCGCCGTTCGGCGAAGCCGAGCGCCAGCAGCAGACCTGTGGCCAGCGCCGCCAGTGCCAGCGCATAGCCCAGCTCGATGGCGGTCAGGCCGGCCAGGTCCACGGCGGTGAGGCTGCTGCCGACGACCTGGCGCGTGGTCTCCACGTCGGTGACCTTCGCCGTCGCCCCCAGCCTGTCGCGCAGCTCGGCGGCCACCTTGCTCGGCCGGGTCCCGTCGGTGGTGATCAGGTATGTGGTGTCGGCGGGCATGCGGCCGGCCAGGTACGAGGCGTTGGCGACGAGGAAGCTGTCGCGGGGCGCGGTCGGGAACTCGGTGATGATGCCCGCGTAGTGGAAGGGCACAGTCCTGCCGTCCTCGGTTCGCAGCCGGACCTGGTCGCCGAGGTGGAGCTGGAAGTCGTTCACGGTCTCCTGGCTGACCAGCAGCGCGTCCGGCTGGCGGGTGAGCCGGTCGAGGATCTCGCGGGCGGTGCCGCCGGAGACGTAGGTGTCGTGCAGGCGGGTGGTGGCGGGGCGGATGCCGTACAGGTCCTGCAGGTCGGAGCCGACGTAGGCGAAGCGGTGCTGCAGCGGCTCCACCCCGGCCACGCCGGGCACGGCCGCGAGCTGCCCCTGCGTGGCGGTGGTCTGGGAGACGGTGACGTCGGCGCCGTTGGTCAGCTCGGCGTCCACCTGCGCCTGCTGGCGGTAGGTGGTGTCGAAGACGGAGGTCGAGACGGCGAACGCGACGGCCAGGGCGGCCAGGGTGGCGGCGCGGGCCAGCGGCGCGCGCTGGCGGGTCAGCATGGCGGACACGGTGTTCGCCAGGCCGCCGGCCAGTGGCCGCACCGCCCAGGTGATCGGCAAGGTCCTGGTCAGGCGCCAGATGAGCAGGCCCGCTCCCGTCCACAGCAGCGCGGGCCCGGCGAAGGCCCAGTAATCGACCGACAGCTGGGGCAGGCCCTCGGGGACCAGGACGAGCTGGTAGCCGTTCCTGCTGGTGATCCAGAAGACCACGGCGGCTCCGGCCAGCAGCCACAGGTCCAGCCCGTACCGCATCCAGGCGGGCGAGCGGCGCGGCCCGCCGACGGGCCGGCGGGCGGCCGCCACGGTAGTGGCGTGCAGCGCGGGCAGCAGCACGGTGACGGCCGCTACCAGCAGCCCCAGGACTGCCGCCCACCACGACACGTTCGCCGACCCGAACAGCGCCCGTCCGGCCAGGGCGGCCAGTCCCAGGCCGGCCAGCACTCCGGTCACGCCCACCAGCACGGTCTCGGCCAGCGCGAGCCGCACCAGCGTGCCCCTGGAGGCGCCTCTGGTGCGCAGCAGCGCCTGCTCGGCCGTCCGCCGCGGCGCGCCGGCCCGCGTGACGAGGCCGGCGAGCAGGGCAGCGAGCACGACCGCCGGGGCGCCCAGGAACAGGAAGAGCACCTGCGCGTACAGGGCGTCCTCGCGGGCGGCGTCCAGGGCCGCGCCGAGGTTGTCACCGACCAGCCCGCTGCCGGCCATCCGCTCCTCCAGGTTGCGCGCCTGCCCGGTGACCGCGGTGTAAGCCGCCGCCGGGTCGGGCGGCAGCCGGTGGTCGACGCGGACGTGGTACTGGGTGCGTACCCGGTCGCGCGGGATGCCGTCGAACAGCCGGTGCCAGTCGGCCTCCGGCAGCAGCAGCACGTTGTCGGGGGGCGCTTGCGGCTGCGCGCCCGCCGGCGCGCCTACCCGCTGGAACAGCGAGTCTGCCGCGGGCAGCTCCACCACCCCGGTGACCGTCACCATCGCGTCCGGCAGCCCCGGGCGGCGCACGCTGACGCTGGCGCCGGGCTGGGCATGCAGGTTGGCGGCCGTCTGCTGGGCCACCAGCGGCCCGCTCGCGTTCCCCGCGAGCAGGCGCAGCTCGCCGGGGAAAGTGGCGGCGTAGTCAGCGGGCAGGCCAAGGACCTGGCCCGCGCCCGTGGTCAGCGTCTGGCCGGACTGGCGCGAGTCGAACCCATCGATCCTGGCGAAGCTCACCTGTCTGGACGTACCGGGCATGGGGACGGACACGGTCTGGCCGGGCTGCTGCTCCACCTGCCAGTCGACCGGCACCCGCTGCACTGAGCGGGCCGTCATGGTGGCCTTGGCGGTGGCCAGGAACGCGCCCAGCGCGGCCGGAAGCGCCACGGCGAGCGCGATGCCCGCCGCGGCCGCCGCCAGCCGGGCCGCGCGGCGTGCGAGCAGGCCGCGGAGCCAGATGAGGATCAGCATGTGAGGGCTCCGTCGCTCATGGTCCAGGTCGCGGGCAGCCGCGCCGCCACCAGCGAGTCATGGGTGGCGACCACGAGGGCCGCCTCCAGCCGGGTGGCGACGCCGGTGAGCAGGTCCACCACGCGGCAGGCCAGGTCCGAGTCGAGCTGTGCCGTGGGCTCGTCCGCAATGATCAGGCGGGGCTCGGCGGCCAGCACGCGGGCGACCGCGACGCGCTGCGCCTGCCCGCCCGACAGCTGTTCGGGCAGGAACCCCGCAAGGTCGGCCAGGCCGATCGTGGCCAGCGCGATCAGCGCCCGCTCCTTGGCCTCGGCGTCCCCGACACCCGCGACGATCAGCGGCAGCGCGACGTTCTCCGCGACGTTGAGCGGGGGCAGCAGGCTCGGCCCCTGGAAGACCACGCCGACCCGGCCGCGAGGGCGGTCGTCGAGGGCGGGCCAGGCGATCCGCCCTGCCGTGGGCCGGTCGAGCCCCGCGAGCAGGTGGAGCAGGGTCGTCTTGCCCGACCCTGACGGGCCGGTGACGGCGACCTGCTGTCCTGGCCGCAGCTCACAGGTGATGCTGTGCACGGCGACCAGGGCGTTGGCCCCCTTGCCATATGACCGTGCCAAGCCCTGGCAGGTGACCAGCGCGGTCACATCAGCCGCCTGGTCTTTCAGCTCCGTGGTCATGTCGCTCGCCCGTCCCTCAACTCCACGACGCGGTCGGCCATGCGCCGTACAGCCGGGCTGTGCGAGGCGATCACCACGGCGGTGCGCTCGCCGGCCTGTTCGCGGATCAGCCGCAGCACAGGCCCCTCCGTGTGCTGGTCGAGCTCGCCGGTGGGCTCGTCGGCCAGCAGCAGCGCTGGACGGTTGGCCAGCGCCACGGCCAGCCCCGCGCGGGCCGACTCTCCGCCGGACAGCTGGCTCGGCCAGGCCCCCGCCCTGGCTGAGAGCCCCAGGTCGGCCAGCAGTTCGTCGCGCAGGCGCCGCTCGCGCCGTCCGGCCAGCCGCTGGGCCAGATCGACGTTGGCCGCCACCGTCAGGTGCTCGATCAGGTTGCCGCTCTGGAACAGCACGCCCACCAGCCGGGCGCGCAGCGCGGCCCGCTCGGCTTCCGGACGGTGGCTGATGCGGTGGCCGTCCACTCTGACGATGCCGCCGTCCGGGTCGTCCAACCCGCCCAGGCAGGACAGCAACGTGGATTTGCCCGAGCCCGACGGGCCGCTCACCAGCACGACCTCGCCAGCGGCGGCGTCAAGACTGACCCCGCGTAGCGCCTTGGTCTCCTCATCGCCCGACCGGTAGAACCGGTAGAGCTCCTCGGCCTGCAGGATCACGACGCCGTCCAGCGGAAGGAGTCGGAGACCGTGCGCCACGGGTCGACGTTGTCGGCGCCGACGGGGCCGGACAGGGTCAGGATCGCCTCGTGCCCGCCGTGGTAGAAGGTGTAGCGCTCGACCTCGTCCTTGACGACCTTGCCGGTGACCGGGTCGGGGCTGCTGTCGGCGCGGTAGACGATCCGCACCGCCTCGCCGCCTTTCCTGGTCACCGTGCCGACCGTGCGGATTTCGCCGCTGTGAACCTGGCTCCTGACCGACGCCTCGGTCGGCGGCGAGGCGGCGGGCGCGGTCTCGATGCGGATGCTGTTCAGTTTGTCGGTGAAGCCGGCCCCGGTGGTCAGGTCCGTGCGTGCCCATCCCTCGGGCACCTTCACCTCGTACGGTTGCCCTGGGTGCCGGTAGGTCACGAACACCGTGTCGTCCGGGATGTCGCCTGCCGGATTCGACTCCGTGGGCTGCGGAGCCGGGGTGTCGCTGCTCGCTGGTGCCTGTTTCTGGGTCTGGGGCTGGGCGGGCGTCGCTGCCGCGCAGCCTGCCATCAGCCCTGCCATGGCCAGGGCGATGACGCTCTGCCGTACCTTCATACCGGTCACGCTATGAGCGCGCCGGAAAGCGCCCGCTGAGCAACGGGTTAGCGCGGCGTTTACCTGACTTCTGCCAATCTGGAGGCGTGACAGCACAGGGCGTGCCGCTGCGGCGGCGGGTGCTGGTGGTGATCTTGAGCGTGACCGTCCTGGCCGTCGCGCTGTTCCTGGTGCCGCTGGCGGTCGCGGTGAAACTGCTTTACCACGACCAGACGGTGGCCGCGCTGCAACGCGACGCCGCCTGGGTCGCCGCCACGGTCCCCGACGAGCCGAGGGTGCCGTTGAAACTGCCGACCGGCCTGTCAGGCAAGCCGGCAGTCGGTGGCTACAGCGTGGCCGGCGCCCGGGTGTTCGGCAGCGGTCCCGCCCACTCCGGCCTGGCCGCCTCCAGCAAGGACGGCCGCGTGCACGACACGATGGAAGGCGGGTTCCTGGCCGTGTCCGCACCCGTCCCCTCCGACGAGGGACCCGCGCTCGTCATCCGCGTCGCGACGCCGAACTCCGAAGTCGAGGAGCGCATCCACAAGGCGTGGCTGCTCATGGGCGGGCTCGCACTGGTCGTGATCGCAGTGGCCGCGGGCGCGGCCGTGCGCCAGTCGGCCCGGCTCGCCGCCCCACTAGAGCGGCTGACCGCCGCGGCGCAGGCGCTCGGCGGCGGCGACTTCAGCGTCCGCACCTCCCCCTCCGGGCTCCGCGAGGCCGACCAGGCCGGGCAGGCGCTGGAGTCTACGGCGCGCCGCCTCGGTGACGTGCTCGCCCGCGAGCGGGCCTTCAGCGCCGATGTCTCCCACCAGCTGCGCACCGGGCTGACCGGCCTGCTGCTCGGCCTGGAATCGGTGCTGTCCCGCCCCGGCACGGATCTGGCCCCGGCGGTCCGAGCCGCGCTGGCCAGAGGCGAGCGGCTGCAGGAGGTCATCGACGATCTCGTACGGCTCAGCCGCGACGCCCGCGTACCGAGCGAGCGGCTCGACGTGGACGCGCTGATGGAGGAGGTCCGGCAGGAGTGGCACGGCCCGCTGGCCGAGCAGGGCCGCCGCCTGACCATCACCGTGGAGCCCGGGCTGCCGCCGGTGACGGCCCAGCCCGCCGCCGTCCGGCAGATCCTGCGCGTCCTGCTCGACAACGCCCTGCGCCACGGCAAGGGTGAGGTCATGGTCACCGTCGCCGACGTGGGCCCAGGGACGGCCGTCGAGGTGAGCGATCACGGGCCGGGCCTGGCCGAAGGGGCGGACCCGTTCGTCAGGGCCAGCGGCCACAGCCATGGCATCGGGCTGGCCTTGGCCCGCTCGCTGGCCGAGGCGGAGGGTGGCAGGCTGGTGCTCAGCCGGGCCAGGCCGCCGCTGTTCAGCCTGCTGCTGCCAGGCGACGACATCTGACCGGACGGTCGCGCGTCAGGGCTCGTAGCGGTAGCCGCGCCCGCGCACCGTGACGATCCGCTCCATCCCTTCGCCTAGCTCGGCCAGCTTGCGGCGCAGCGCGAACACGTGCACGTCCAGCGTCTTGGTAGGGCCGAACCAGTTTTCGTCCCACACCTCGTCCATGAGCTGCTCGCGCGTCACCACCTCGCCCGCCCGGCTGACCAGGGCCGTCAGCAGGTCGAACTCCTTGGGCCGCAACGCCAGCTCCGTCTGCCCGACGTAGGCGCGCCGGGCCGCGACATCGAGCCGCAACCGCCCGGCGGTCAACATGCGCTCCCCCTGCCCCGGGCCGCGCCGCCGCAGGTGGGCGCGGATCCTGGCCATGAGCTCGGTCAGCCGGAACGGCTTGGTCAGGTAGTCGTCGGCACCCGCGTCGAGCGCCACCACGACCTCGAACTCCTGGGTGCGAGCCGTGAGCACGACAATCACCGTGTCCGGCACCTTTGACCGCAGCCGCCGGCACAGGGCCACCCCGTCCACATCTGGCAACCCCAGATCCAACAGGACGAGATCCGGCTGGTGCTGATCGGCCGCCCGCAGCGCCTCGGCCCCGTCCGCGGCCGACTCGGCCTTGTAGCCCTGGGCCGCCAGTGCCTCGACCAGCTCGGACCTGATGACCAGGTCATCCTCCACCACCAGCACACAGGTCATGGGCCCGATGGTACGGGCTGCGTCATCCAGGGAGGTCGAGCTGCCAGGAGACGCCTTGACCCGCCGCGGCGCTGTCCCTTGGCGGCAGCGGTGCTCGTCTCGGCCATGGCTGCCTGCTTGGCGGCTGCCAACGTGTGACTTGGATCGCTTGACGGCGTTATCTATTTTGGGATCGCCATCTGTCGTGGTCGGCGTGGAGTAAGCGCCACTCACCGTTCGAATGTGCCAGTACTGCGGCCCTCCGCCAGCCTCTGCAGGGTGGCGGAAGGTCAGGTCGGTGTTGCCGGGATAGCCCGCGTCCACCTCAGCAGCGATCGCGCTCAGCTTGCTCCGGTAGTGCTCCGTCAGGGCCTTGGCCTCGGCAGGGATGCCGGCCTGCTCGCAAAAGGCCGCCACATGTGACTCACACTCCTCCCACGACATCAGCTGAGCGTGCAGGTTGGCATAGGAGTCCGAGCCGAGCACCGCGATGTCGCCACTGCGCAGTTCGGCCGCCAGGTAGGAGAACACGCACACTTCCAGGTGGCGGCGCACCAGCAACCCGGGACGCTCGGCGTCCCGCAGGATCTTCCGCCACGCCTGTGAGGCGAACGCCTCCACCTCGATCGACAGCGCGCGCTCACGCACCGTTCCGTCCGGGCCGCTCTCCTCGACCGTCACGGTCTCCGCCAGGTACGCGGCGCGGGAGTTGCGGTGAGCGCGCAGGAACTCCACCGCGTCCAGCACGCTGCGCTCGGCACTGGTCGCCTCTAACTCGATCGAGTCCACCAGCGTGAACAGCGCTGAGCAGACAGCGCCCCTACCTTAGCGATCAATCCCTCTCACCACCACGCGGCCCGTTTCTGGCGTATTCCGGCCGCACCCCCTGAGCCGGCCCGGCTCACCGCCCTTGCTTGCGGCCGACCAGCGCAAAAGGCTCGACGCTCGGGTCGATGAGATGGGCCCCAAACTAGGGCTTGTCCCGTGGATCTTCGGCCTTCTCTACGACGGTGGAGGCGATTTGGCCCCGGTCGCTCAGGGGCAGGCCGTGAGCCTTGGCCCACTG